>NZ_JAOZPV010000005.1 GCF_029932565.1 Hydrogenimonas sp. | reverse complement strand
ACTTACTTGTTGATTTTGTCCCAGTTGAGAATCGCTTTGCCTTCCTCTTCATCGACAGCTGCCATACCCATAATGTGGTAGCCGCCGTCGACATAGAGCACTTCGCCGGTCACGCCGCCGGCAAGCGGACTGAGCAGATACATCGCACTGTTGCCGACCTCATCGATCGTGACATTGTTGCGAAGCGGCGCATTGGCTTCGTTCCATTTGAGAATGAATCGAAAATCGCCGATGCCACTGGCGGCGAGTGTCTTGATGGGCCCTGCACTGATGGCATTGACGCGGATTCCCTTGCGCGGTCCCAGATCGGCAGCCAGGTAGCGGACAGAGGCTTCGAGCGCCGCTTTGGCGACACCCATAACGTTATAATTGGGCACATATTTCTCGGCACCCAGATAGCTGAGTGTCAGAATGGAAGCCCCATCGTTCAACATCGGCAGCATATATCGGCTCAGCTCGATGAGACTGTAGACCGAAATATCCATCGCAATGCCGAACGCATCGCGCGTCGTCTCGACAAAGGGATTGGAGAGTGCCTCCTTGGGGGCAAACGCCACGGCGTGAACCACAAAATCGAAGGTTCCCCACTTTTCTTTTAACGACGACGCCAGATTTTCGAACTCTTCCGGCTTGCTCACATCGAGCGGATAGACCATATCGCTGCCGAATTCTGCCGCGATCGGCTCGACCCGTTTCTTCAATGCATCGTTCAGATAGGTAAATGCCAGTTCGGCACCCTGCTCATGGCACGCTTTCGCGATGCCATAGGCGATCGATTTGTTATTGGCGACTCCGACGATGAGGCCGCGTTTGCCTTTCATTATCATAGAAAATCCTTTTTTAGGTAAAAGATAAAAGGTAAAAAGGAAAAGGTATGGAAAACCGCTTCGCTTTTTACCTTTTATCTTTTAAAGATTTGATAGATGCCACAAGCAATTTTACCAGTTCTTCAATCTCCGGTCGTATGCTTTCGTACATTTTCGTCGTCAGATACTCCGAATCGTTCAGTAGCATCAACCAATACTTTGTTTCGTTGGCTTCCTTGAGAGCCACATTCAGCTTGTTGAGAAAATCGGCTCGTGACTGTGCGAACTCCGCTTCATAAATCAAAGCACCGATTGCCGTACCGGATCGTAAAAGCTGTTTGCTTAAAATGTATTCGCCATGCTCTTCCCGAAGCCATTTGCAGAGTTTGACGACACGTAGGGCGAACCGATAGCTTTTCTCCTTGCCGACCGGACCGCCCTGTACCACCTTTTACCTTTTACTTTTCACCTTTTACCTTCGAAAGCATGTCCAACATGCTTTCGACCTCCCAGCTCGCCGTGCCGATCAACGCGCCGTCGCATCCCGGAACGGCCAGAATCTCCGCGATGTTGGCAGGTTTGACACTGCCGCCGTATAGCAGAGGACGCTCGCTTAGATTTTTTATCATTGTATGGGTGGCTTCGATCAGATCGGGGGTCGCGGTTTTGCCGGTCCCGATGGCCCAGACCGGTTCATAGGCGAGAATGAGCCTGTCGTAGACCGTGTCGATGCCCTCGAGCTGCTCGACTATATAGCGTCGTACCGCTTCGTCTCCCGCTTCACGCACTTCCAGCGGTTCGCCGATACAGTAGACGATCGTAAAATTCTGCTCTTTGAACCAGGCATATTTTTGGGCGATGAATTCCTGCGTCTCGCCGAGAATGTGACGGCGCTCACTATGCCCGATCAATAGGGTTTCAATACCGAACTCCCCCAGCTGCTCCAGCCCTGTCTCTCCGGTAAAGGAACCTTTGACGGTCGGATAGGCGTTCTGGGCACCGATGCGGATATCGCTTTGGGTTGCGAAGCGGTCGAGTGCCGTCGCAGGTGGAAAGATATAGACTTCCGAACCGTATCCCATCTTCTGAAGGGCACTGTCGAGGGCTTCGACATATTCATGTGTCGAGGCTCGTGTGTGGTTGGTTTTGAAATTGGCGGCGAGAATCTTTTTACTCATCCTCGTCTCCATCTACCTGCAAGGCGGCGATTCCCGGAAGATTTTTGCCTTCGAGAAGCTCCAGGCTCGCACCGCCGCCGGTAGAGATGAAGGTCATCTCGTCGTCCACGCCGACACGCTGGATCAGGTCGGCCGTGTCGCCCCCGCCGATGATTTTCGTCGCGTACGATTCGGCGACGTAGTTGGCCAGCTTGAAGCTTCCGCGGGAAAACTTATCCATTTCGTAAACTCCCATCGGACCATTCCAGAGGATCGTCTGGACATCCCCCAACGCCTCACGGAAAAGCCGTGTCGAAGCCAGTCCGATATCGAGGCCTATCCAATCTTTCGGAATCTCCTGAAATGTCACATACTTGACCGGTGAATCCTCTTTGAACTCCGGAGCAACGACGAAATCGATCGGCAGATAGAATTTGACACCCAGCCGCTTCGCTTCGTCCATAATGTGCGCTGCATCCTCGAGCAGATCATCTTCGACAAGCGACTGCCCCACTTCATAGCCCCTTGCTTTCCAGAAAGTAAAGGCCATTGCACCACCCACGACCAGTTTGTCGACTTTCGGCAAAAGATTGATGAGTGCCTCGAGTTTTCCCGACACTTTGCTTCCACCGACGATCGCCATGAACGGGCGTGTCGGTTTCTTCAGAAGTTTGTGGAAATATTTGATCTCCTTCTGCAGAAGGAATCCCGCCCCTTTGTGATTTTCGTCGAAGAAGTGCGTGATCGCTTCGACCGAGGCATGGGCACGGTGGCTGACACCGAACGCGTCATTGACGTAAAACTCCGCCATCGAGGCGAACTTTTTCGCCAGATCCATATCGTTTTTCGTTTCACCCGGCTCGAAGCGGACATTTTCGAGCAGCAGAATTTCACCACCCTGCAGTGCCTTGGCTTTTTCGACGGCGTCCGGACCCACCACATCTTTCGCCAGGGCAATATCGTGATGCAGAAGCGCATGAAGACGTTTTGCCACAGGTTTCAGCGAATACTTTTCATTGAACTCTCCCTTGGGCCGTCCCATATGGCTCGCAAGAATGATGGCACACTCATGGTCGAGACAGAACCGGATCGTCTGAAGTGCCGCCCGGATACGCCGGTCGTCGGTAATGTTGCCAAACTCGTCGAGCGGCACATTGAAATCGCATCGTATAAAGACTTTTTTTCCTGCAAGTTCAAGATCTTTGATCGTCAAAAGCTTCATTGTTGCCCTTTGTTTTGATTTGTTCTTATGATATCGATTGTGCCATATTTTTGTTTAGTGCAAGATATGCAGTGCCATGTCGACGAGTCGATTGGCGTACCCCCATTCGTTGTCGTACCATGCCATGATCTTCAACATATTTCCCCCAATCACCTGTGTCAGATCGGTCGACACGATGGCGCTTCGCGTATCGCCACAGAAGTCCTGGCTCACCCCATACCGCTCATCGACACCCAGAATACCGCGAAGCTCTGTTTTCGCTTTTTCGAGAAAGAGCAGATTGACTTCGTCCACACTCGTCTCATTCTCGAGAACGAGATTGAGATCCATCAACGAAACGTCGGGCGTAGGGACCCGAACACTCTGGCCATGCAGTTTTCCCTTCAGATTCGGAAGAACTTTATAGATCGCTTCGGCCGCATGGGTCGTCGTCGGCACGAGATTGACAGCGGCTGCTCGGCAGCGGCGCAAATCTCTGGATGTGGGGGCATCCATCAGATTCTGGCCGCCCGTATAGGCATGAATCGTTGTCATAAGCCCCGTTCGGATCCCATATATCTCATCGAGCGTTTTGGCGATGGGTCCCAGACAGTTGGTGGTGCAGCTGGCATTGGAGATGATCGGTTCGCCTTTGTATGCATCTGCATTGACACCGAAAACGTAGGTAGGAGTGTCGTCCTCGGCTGGTGCGGAGATGATGACACGTTTGGCACCGTGGCGGATATGGGTCTGCACGATGTCGCTGCGAAGGAACCGGCCGCTGCATTCGAGTACGACATCCGCACCGGCATCGGCGAATCGAAGTTCCGAAGGATCAGGAGTCTGAAAGATTCTGACCCGCTGCCCGGCATAGTTCAGACACCCGCCTTCGAGCACCGCCTCTTCATCGAGAGGACCGTGGATACTGTCGAAGTTGGTCAGATAGACAAGCGTTTTCGGATCGGCAAGATCGTTGATGGCAACCAGTTCGACATCCTCCCGTTTCGATACGATGCGTGCCACACTTCGCCCTATACGGCCATATCCGTTTATCGCTATCCTCAATGCCACCCGTTGTCCTTAGCGTCAAAAAATTACGTCGATTTTATCAAATGAAGTGTATAATCACCATTAAATGAATAAAAACATCGCAATTTTCGGCGGAAGTTTCGATCCGCCGCATCTGGGACATCTCGAGATTATCAAAAAAGCGCTGCAGCAGCTTGAGATCGACAAGCTGATTGTCGTACCCGCCTATGTCAGTCCGTTCAAAGAGGGGCATACCGCTCCGCCCGAACTGCGATACAGATGGCTCAAAACCATTACGGCATTCGATCCGAGAATCGAGGTCAGCGACATCGAAATAAAAAAAGAGGGGCCTTCCTATACGATCGATACCGTCAACCATTTTGCACAATTTTTTGATACAATTTACCTCATTATCGGCGCCGACAATCTCAAAGATCTGCACAAATGGCACCGTTTCGACGAATTGGACAAAAAGGTACGATGGGTCGTTGCCACCCGCAACGAGGAATCTGTGCCGGAGGGATTCATCCGTCTCGAGATCGAGATGCCCATCAGTTCGACACAACTTCGAAAAACGATCGACCCACGGTGGATACCGGAACCGATTCGAAACGATGTCGTAAAGTTTTACAGCAAAAAGTCGAAGATATAATCAGTTTTTCCAAAGAAGGAGTAGGATTGAAAAAAGAGTTGCAACGACGTGTCGATCGTATCGTCGATCTTCTGGATCAGAAAAAGGCGGAAGACATTCAGGTGTTCGACCTGCACGACAAAGAATACCTGACACAGGCTGTCATTATCGCCACAACACTGGGAGACAAACATACTCTCGCTTTGCTCGACTATCTGAAAGAGGATCTGAAGCCCGCGGGCGAAACCTTCGTTGCAGTGGACGAAGGAGAACAGTGGACCGTTGTCGATCTCGGGGACATCATGGTCCATCTGATGGTACCCGAGTATCGGGCAAAATACAACCTCGAAGAGTTTCTTGATTCACTCGGGAAAAGAGAGGTAACTTCAAACGAAGAGTGATACCGAGTCCCATCGGCTGCCGGCAGATATAGAGCCCCGGTTTGACCGGAACAGTATGCAAGCTAACTGGCCGGGGCTCTTACACTGTATTTAAGCAAAGAGTGTTCCAGACTTGCGTATTGAGTATTGAAAACACTCCCTGAGTGCCTCTTCCACCATTTCGAATGGGGATTTCACATCTTTTTCATGGCAGTGATGCCGAGCATCTTCAGGCCGACGCGCAACGAGAGCGCCACCATGGCCGAGAGCTTCAGCAGTTTCTCTTCGTACGGCGTTCCGATGACTCTGTTGTCGTAGTAGAACTTGTGGTACAAGCCGGCCAGATATTTCAGATAATCGGTCACTTTCTGAAGCTGGCGACTCTCGAAAGCGTCTTCGAGCACTTCCGGGAGAATAAGGGCGGTAAAGAGAAGATCATACGCATCTTCACCCAGACCGTTTAGTGAAACACGGACAACATCTTTCTGCTCCTTGCCGGCCTTTTCGAAAAGTGAAAAGACGCGTGCATGGGCATAGTTGATATAGTAGATGGGGTTGGAGTTGTCCTCTTTTTTCAGATCTTCGATATCAAATTCGAGATGGGTATCGCTCTTTTTCGTCAAAAATATGAACCGGAGTGCATCGGCTCCGATCTCCTGGACGATATCCTGCATCAGGATGAAGTTGCCGGCGCGTTTGGACATTTTGTAGGGCTCGCCCCCTTTCAGCAGAGAGACCATCTGTGAAAGAATGATTTCGAGCTTCTGGGGATCGTAACCGAAAAAAGCAATGGCGGCTTTGACACGTGCAATGTACCCGTGATGGTCCGCTCCCCAGATATTGATGTAGTGATCATATCCGCGTTCGAATTTCAGGTAGTGATAGATAATGTCGCCCGCCAGATAGGTTGGCCGGCCATCTTCGCGTACGACAACACGATCCTTCTCATCACCGTGCTCGGTCGATTTCAGCCACCATTTCCCATCTTTTTCGTAGACGGCGCCTGCCTCCGCCAGCTTCGTCAAAATCTCGTCCCATTTCTCGTAAAGAGATTTTTCACTGACGTAATGATCGAAAAAGATACCGACATCCGCAAGATTCCGGTTGATGAGCTCCAGCATACGCTCTTTCGCCCACTCCGCGATCTCCGGAATGAACCCTTCGTCCATGAACATCTCTTGTCCGAGTGCTTCGACGGCTTCCCTGGCCAGATCGAGAATATATTCACCGCGGTAATACTCTTCCGGCCACTCGACATCGAGGCCAAGCACCGCTTCGCGTCCCGCCAGATAGACCGAAAGGCCAAGCAGATAGATCTGATTGCCCGCATCGTTGACATAATATTCCCGTTCGATTCTGCAACCGACATGCGTACCAATACGCGCCAGTACGTCGCCCCATACCGCTCCGCGGGCGTGGCCGATGTGTAACGGACCGGTCGGATTGGCACTGACGAACTCCAGTAGAACGGATTGGCCGTTGTCACCTTTTCCAAACGCCTCTTCGTGTTCGAGGGCCCATGTGGCATAGTCGTTCAGAAAATTCTGACTCAGCTTGATATTGACATATCCTTTAAGAGCATCGACCTTTTCGAACATCTCCTCTTCCCGCAGCTTTTCGGCAAGCTCTTCGGCGATCTGCATCGGATTGCGGCGAAGCACCTTCGCCAGCGAAAAGGCGATTGGTGTCGCGTAGTGGCCGAAATTTTTGTCTTTCGGTTTCTCGAGGACGATCGGATGATCGATGTGTTTCTGAAGGGCTTCGTAGACTCGTCGTTTCAAACGTTACCTTTGGCCGGCTCGTTACGCCTCTTTTTTCTCTTCGGTTTTGGCGGTTTCGGTCGTTTCGGCTTTTTGCTCGACCTGTTTTTCAGCCTTCGCGGAAGCGGCCAGCTCCTCCTCTTCCTCCTCTTTCATCGCTTTTTTGAAGTTGCGGATTCCGCTTCCCATTCCTTTGGCGAGTTCGGGAATCTTTTTCGCACCGAAGAGCAATACGACGATCGCGAGAATAATCAGAAGTTCCGGCATTGATGGCATACCCATAGTTGTCTCCTCATAATTTGTGGTTGTAAAATTTCGATTTATTATATCTATCGTTGCCTGTTGCAGGCCTTATAGAACCCATCTACGCGGCAAGCGTTACGTGCCGCGCCACTCGTTGACGAATTGGAGTGTCTGTTTGCGCCCTTTTTTCAGGCGTGCCGCTTTGGCGACGGCGACGAAAGAGTCAAGTGCTCTTTCGAAATCATCGTTGACGATCAGAAAATCGTAGGCGGTGATATATTCGATTTCGATCAAGGCGTTCTCGATACGGTTTTTAATAATGCTCTCATCATCCGTTCCTCTGCTTTTCAGGCGCTTTTCGAGCTCTTCGAGCGTCGGCGTCGTCACAAAAACCGACGTGATCAGATCCCCCATTCTCTCGCGTGCAATGGCGTGTCCCTGCACATCGATATCGAAAATGACGAGTTTTCCCGCCTCCAGCGCTTCACGAATCGGCTTGAGCGACGTACCGTAATAATTCCCGTGGACCTGTGCATACTCCAGAAACTCTCCTGCCCGGATATCGGCTTCGAATGTCTCCTTGTCGACAAAATGGTAGTCGAAACCATCGCGCTCCCCCTCTCTTGGGGAACGCGTCGTCGTGGAAATTGAAAAGTAGTAATCACCTATTTTGTCACTTGCCGCTTTGATCAGCGAACTTTTTCCGGCACCACTGGGACCTGAGATGATCAGTATCGATCCAAATCGATCCGCCATCTATACATCTTTCGGAAACGTGATGTTGATTGTGATCTGTGCACCGGCCAGTAGTTTTCTGAGGGCTTTCGGATCGGTTCCGAGCAACGTGGAAATCAATGCGCTCTCCTTTTCCGTTCCAGCCCCTTTTTCCTGTTCGGATTCCGCAGCAACGAGCTCCTCTTCTGCCTCTTCTCTCCCTTTCTCCTCTTCGACACCCTCTTCCGACAGGGGCTCTCCAAGCACCGTAGCAAGTTCCTCTTCGGAAAGGAGATCGAGCTCCTCTTCTCTTGGCTCTTCCAATGCTATTTCCGCCAGTGCTTCGAGTTCCTCGGCAGGAGCGATTTCGGCAAGCTCTTCCGCCTCCGTCTCCTCCTCTTCCGGTTTCTCGGCTTCCTCTTCTTCCTCTTCACTCTCCATGGCACCAGGCTCTTCCGGAAGCAGCTCCTCTTCGGCGACATTCTCTTCCTCGGCCACAGGAACCTCCTCTTCAAGCAACTCTTTCACTTCGCTGACCAGTTCTTCATCGAGAACGCCACCAAACGGCTCTTCCGTCTCCGGAAGTGTGGCAGGCTCCTCTCTTTCCGCACCTTCACCCTCCAGCCCTTCGAGGTCAAGCCCTTCCAGGACAAGATCGAGTTCCTCCTCTTCCTCCCTTTCCATGATCTCCGTCGTTTCCCCGGCTTCGGCCTCTTCAAGCAGTGCATCGAGGTCGAGTTCCTCAATCTTCTCTTCTTCCGTGCTTTTCTCCTCTTTCGGTGCTTCTTCCGCTGCAGCCTCTTCGCTTGGCGGCATTCCCTCTTCTTTTTTCTCCTCGCCGCCTTCCTCTTCGAGAGAAGCCATCAACGCTTCGAAATCCTCTTCCGGTTCCTCCTCTTTCCCCTTTTCGGAGTTTTCAGCTTCCAACTCTTCCAGAAGGGCATCGAAATCTTCGGACTCACCACTCTCCTCTTCCTTTTGCGATACCTCTTCGGGCATCTCCGCCACACTTTCACCCTCGGCTACGACACCCTCTTCTTTCTCTTCGACCGCTGTTTCGGGAACCGTTTCGCCCTCCCCCTCCTCTTCTACCTCAGGCAGCAGCATATCGTCATGTATTTCGGCCATCAAATCGACCATCTCCGTCGGAAGAAACGGTTTTTTGATGTAATAGTCGAAGCCGGGTGCCCTCTCTTCGTCGTCGGCATAGATCAGACAGATTTTTTTGGCGCCCGTCTTCTCTTTCAACGCTTCGGGACTCATACTCTCGAGTTTCGCATCGTCAATGAAAAGCACATCGTAAGGAGCGTTTTCGATCGTATCGACCGACAGCTCTTCCACAATTTCAAAACCGGATTTCTGGGCACTGAGCCCTGCCAGCTTGGAGACAATCGGATTCTGGTTGATCAGAAGCATATGCATATTGGAAGCCTTTGGTTGAAATGGTTTGTGACATTGGTTTTATTGTATAATCAACATCATTTATTTTTGCTTTAGGATTCCACCATGTGCCGTTTGTGGACCTTTCTACTCCTCGTCACGCACCTTTCGTTCCTTTCGGCGGAGCCGCTATCCACACACTTGTATACACTCCCCTTCGAAGCCGACAGCGCTCTTCAGCGGATAATCAAAACAATCGATTCATCCCACAATCGAATCGATGCGGCCATCTACAGTTTTACCCACAAAACCATTGCGAAACATTTGGCAAAAGCGGCCAAACGCGGTGTCAAAATACGGATCATTTTCGACAAATCGGCCAATCTTCACAACCGAAAAAGTCAGCTTGGATATCTCGCCAAATACCGCAATATAGAAACGTTGGTACTGGAAGGAAAACCCTATCGGAAGAATAGGTCCGAAAAAGCGCTGATGCATATGAAGGTGATGATCGTCGATAACCGCCGTGTCGTCATGGGTTCGGCCAACTGGACCTATTCGGGATTCGGAAAAAACTATGAAGTACTCTGTTTCATCGACGATTATGGAATGGCCAAACAGTTGGAACGTGCGTTCGAAAGAATGGTAAAACGAACCGAAGTCTACTGAGAAAGAGATCTCAAATCCACGCCATCAATATGTGGATGGCTTTCAAAAACTCATCTTTGAAAATCAGCATCATCGAACCGAGCACGACGGACCAGACAAGCAGGGCAAGCGCGATTTTGATAGGGAAACCGACAACGAGGAGGTTGAATTGGGGCATCGTTTTCATCAGCATGCCGAATATGATATCGGAAAGCAGAGAGAGTGCAACGATCGGAAATGCAACCGAAAATCCCATCAGAAAAAGATGGCCCATCGCATTGATGAGATAGTCAAACATGTCGTGATCGAGTACAAAACCGCCAAGGGGTGCCTGCCTGAGCGCTTCGACCATCCACATCAATATCATGTAGTGACCGTTGAATGCAAGCAGAATGAGCAGTGCCATCATTGTCAGAAACTGACTTACAAGCGGCGACTGGATCTGGCTTTGCGGATCCATGACACTCGCGAGCGAAAAGCCCATCACAAAAGCGATCTGCTCGCCGGCATAGGAGAAGATGCCGAAAACAATATTCAGAGCAACCCCGGCTATCAATCCCATGACGATTTCGGAAAGGAGTGCGGTTATAAAAAGTGAAGCCGCCATCGGCTCCGGCGTAATGGGTACTATCGGGTAAAGCACAAGTGTAAGATAGAATGCGAATGCCGCCTTGATTTGCGGTGACACTGACATGTGGTTATAAAACGGCAGGAAGACGAAAAGCGTCGAAAGCCTCACAAAAAGCAGCAGAAAGGTGTAGATGTGATCGGGTTGCAGCAAGCTGTACCAGCTCACCGGATACGCTCCAGTTTCGTATGTTCCAACCGATAGACTCTGTCGCAGCTGTTGGCGATTCTCTCGTCGTGCGTAACAAGGAACAGAGCACCATTGACCTTTTCGATATGCTCGAAAACGGCATCCATCACGATATGCGCTGTCTCGTCATCGAGATTGCCGGTTGGTTCGTCAGCGAAAATGATTCGCGGATTTTTCGAAAGAACCCTTGCGATCGAAATACGCTGCTGCTGTCCTCCCGACAGTTCGGTCACACGCTGATGCAGTACCCCTTCGATACCCAGCCTTTTCATCAGTTTCCCATCCGGTTCCGTATCGCTTAAAAGGGTTGCGATTTCGATGTTTTCCGCCGCACTCATTCCTTTGAAAAGATAGTGAAACTGAAAAATGATACCGATTTCGTACCGCCGTATCGCAAGCCGGTCTTTCGCACCGAGATTGTAGACATCCGAACCGAGCAGACGGACATGACCATGAAGAGGCGGCAGAAGGGTCGCCAGAATATGCAGAAGCGTCGATTTTCCACTGCCGCTGACACCGATGACGGCGACACGTTCATTTTCGCGGATGGATAGATCGATCTCTTCAAAAAGGGGATAGTCGAATGCGTGGGAGAGCTGTTCTGCCTGAAGCAGTACCGGCGCGTCGACAGACGCACCGGAAGGGATTGACAAAGGCATAAAAGATTATTGGCCCATTTGTGCCGCAACTTCCGCTGCGAAATCTTCCTCTTTCTTTTCGATGCCTTCGCCAAGTTCGAAGCGGATGAATTCGACGATTTTCGCCGTACCGCCCGCCGCTTTGGCCGCTTCGTCGAGCACCTGGCCAACCGTTTTTTTGTCGTCCATAACAAACGGCTGGTTGACGAGCGTATTGTCTTTGAGGAATCGTTTGATCTTGCCCGGGAGAATCTTGTCCCAGATCTTTTCGGGCTTGCCCTCTTTTTTGAGCTGCTCGATCGCGATCTCTTTCTCTTTCTCGATCGTTTCGGCCGGAACGGCCTCTTCATCGAGGTAGGCGGGGTTCATCGCAGCGATATGCATCGCGATGTTTTTCAGAGTCGGACGGACCGCTTCGCAGGTTTTGTCGCTGTCGCACTTGGCGGCGACGAGTACGCCCACTTTTCCGTTGCCGTGGATGTAGCCCTCGACCGTGCCATTCTCACCCGCATCGATCGTGACGAAGCGTCGCATGACAATGTTTTCGCCGATTTTCGCGATTTCGCCTTTGAGATACTCTTCGAAGGTCGTGCCGTCGATCTCCGTCTGAAGCAGATCCTCGACCGTCGTCGCTGTCGAGCAGTGGACGTGGCGCGTCGCTTTTTTTACAAGCGATTTGAAATTGTCATTCTGGGCGACGAAGTCGGTTTCGGAGTTGATCTCGGCAATCGTCCCTTTGCGGTGATCGTCGCTGATTTCGATGCTGATTGCACCTTCGCTGGCAACACGGCCCGCTTTTTTCGCGGCGCTGGAGAGCCCTTTTTTGCGAAGCCACTCGACGGCCGCTTCCATGTCACCGTTCGTTTCGGTGAGCGCTTTTTTACAGTCCATCATCCCCGCGTTGGTTCGCTGGCGGAGTTCTTTGACCATCGCTGCTGTTACTGCCATGGTTATTCTCCTTTTGTTTCGTCGGTTTCTTCGGATGCCTCTTCCGCACCTTCCGCTTCGCCCTCTGCAACCGCTTCTTCCGTCACGGCAGCCATCTCCTCCTCGGTCACAGCCTCTTCCTCTTCGGCTTCCTGAGCCGCAAGTTCACGCCCCTCGATGATCGCATCAGCCATTTCGCGGCAGAAAAGCTGAATCGAACGAATCGCGTCGTCGTTGCCCGGAATCGGATAGTCGATGACATCCGGATCACAGTTGGTATCGAGCGGCGCGATAACAGGAATGCCAAGACGTTGGGCCTCTTTGATCGCGATGCGCTCTTTGACTGCATCGACGACGAAGAGATAATCCGGCAGTTTTTTCATATTGCGGATACCGCCGAGATAGTTTTCGAGTTTCTCTTTTTTGCGCTTGAGCATCAGCGCCTCTTTTTTTGTCAGAAGATCCATCTTTCCGCTCTCTTCCATCTCTTCGATCACTTCGAGTTTGCGGATCGATTTGCGGATCGTCTGGTAGTTGGTCAGCATACCGCCAAGCCAGCGTGTCTGGACATACGGCATGCCGCTGCGCTGTGCATGCTCGACAATCGCATTGCGCGCCTGCTTTTTCGTACCGACGAACATGACGGTTTTGCCTTCGGCAGCCGCATCGCGAACGACATTGTAGGTGTAACGGAAGTATCGAAGCGTCTTCTGCAGGTCGATAATATGAATGTTTTTTCGTACGCCGAAAATGAATTTTTTCATCTTCGGGTTCCAACGACGTGTCTGGTGTCCAAAGTGCATACCGCACTCGAGAAGGTCTTTCATAGTGACCATGGGTTCTCCTTGAATGATAATGTTTTACTGTGCCATATGGCCAGGTTTTCAGCGCCTGATGCGCTTCCTCTGTGCCCATCAACACGGTTTTCCGTGCAACCTGTCAAGGATTGACACATGCGAGGTTTCCTTTCCCACTTATGGAAAAAGGGATTGCAATAATACTGAATACCAGCTGAATTTCAGCTTTATTTAACGATAGTGAGACGCCCGCTTCGCGGGCTTAGTGGATAGTTGCGTTTTGGTGAGCCGCGCATCCGTATCTTCAACTTTTCACTTTTAGTTTTTAGTTTTTAACTCTTCCAGCTTCTCCTTCACCGCTTCGACATGGCCTTTGACACGCACTTTCGGCCACACTGCGACGATTTTACCTTCGGGATTTATAAGAAATGTGGAACGGATCACCCCTTCATACTCTTTTCCGTAAAGTTTCTTGGGACCCCAGGCCCCATACGCTTTGAGAACCTCTTTGTTCTCGTCGCTCAGCAGTGTGATCTTCAGCTCTTTTTTCTCGATGAATTTTTGGTGCTTCTGCGGCGAGTCGGGACTCACACCCAGAATGACGGCATCGAGTTCTTCGAATGAGGGCATCGCTTCGGTAAATTCGCACGCTTCCGTCGTACAACCCGGCGTCAGATCTTTCGGATAGAAATAGAGTACGATCCATTTCCCCTTCAGATCACGCAGACAGATTTCGACGTGGTCCTGATTCGGAAGACAGAAATCCGGCGCTTTTTGACCCACTTCCAACATATATCAATCCCTCCTCGCTTTTTTTGCGTTAGTATACCATTATGGAAAAAGATGAACTGCTCAAGGAGATCGAAAAGCTGCTGAGTTTCGATGGCAATCCGACCACTATCAATCCGGACTATCTCGCCTATTTCAGCATCGAAGAGCTCGAGTCGATCAAAAAGGGTCTGGAAGAGAAATATGAGAAGATGGTGGAAGAGAATTTTGAGTGGCTGCAGCAATTCAAAAAAGAGTCATAGCGATTCATCATCTACCGTTTTAATGCCTCTCGCTTTCGCTTCAGCGGTCATAATTCCCGCCTCTTTTTCGCTCAGCAGATTGCCCTCTTCGTCATACAGTCTGCCCGTACAGACTCCACAGCTCGGACTGCGCGCTTTTCCGACAAACAGATCGATTTCGGGATTGTCATCGAAAAACTTTTCAGCGTAGTCGACAATCGGACCCGTGCGATCCTCTCTGGAAAATTTGGTCAGTGCTTTGACTCCTTCGGAGGTTGCGGTGAGATCCATCGCTTCCCGCGGCGTGCCGAAACAAGCATCTTCGGGACAGAAAAGCACGATTTCACACCCCTCCTTTTCCAGTTTTTTTATCACCTCCGGATTGCCCTTCGGTTCGGCGTTGTAGCGGCAGTTATGGCCGGCCAGACAGGCACTGACGGCAACTCTTTTTTTAGAGCCCATCTCAGAAAATCACCACCGACTGGATCTCCGTGAACTCTTCGAGAGCGAATTCCGGTCCCTCGCGGCCGACACCGCTGAGTTTCATCCCGCCGTAGGGTTGAATGTCGAATCGCACCGTGGGAACGTCGTTGACGACAATCCCGCCGCACTCGAATTCATCGAGTGCACGCTGTGTCATCTTCAGATCGTTGGTAAAGACGGAGAACTGCAGACCGTAGGGTGAATCGTTCATCTTTGCTACCGCTTCATCGAAACTTTCGACTTTGACGAGACTGACGATCGGTGCAAAGACCTCTTCGCAGACGATCGCCATATCGTCTGTCACATCTCCCATTACGGTGGGTGCGAATATACCGTCGACAAGCTCCCCGCCAACCACGACACGGGCACCTTCTCCTTTCGCGCTTTCGACCCACTTCATCGCCCGCTCTCGCGCCTCCTCATTGATCAACGGCCCCATAAACGTATCATCCTCGTACGGGCTTCCCACTTTCAGTTTCTTCGTCTCTTCGGTCATGGCTGCAGCGAAATCCTCGTAGATGGCAGCATCGACATAGATGCGCTGCAGCGAGATACAGACCTGGCCGGAATTGACGAAGGCTCCGACGGCACATCGCGCCGCAGCATAGCCGATATCGGCACTTCTTTCGACGAATGTCGCCGCATTGCCTCCCAGCTCCAGGCTCACCTTCTTGATACCGGCACTCTTCGTGATGATATTGCCGACCGGTACGCTGCCGGTAAAACTGATGACACGGGGAATATCGTTTGTCACGAGCGCACTGCCGACTTCCGCATCACCATATACGAGACTGAGGGCATCTTCGACGGCATAGTCGCTTTCGATAAAAAGTTTGGCGAACAGATAGCCCGTCGCCGGCGCTTCCGGCGTCGGCTTGAGCACGACGCTACAGCCGGCTCCCAGCGCAGGGGCAAGCTTGTGCGCGGCGAGATTGAGCGGAAAGTTGAACGGTGTGATGGCGACGACAACACCGGCCGGCACGCGGCGCCAGAACGCGGTCGACTTGCGCCCGCTCGGTGTCGCGTCGGTCGGAATGGTTTCACCCCGAAAATGTGTCAGGGCATCCGCCGTCAATTCGATCGTCTCGACACAGCGGTCCACTTCGATTCGGCTGAACATGATCGGCTTGCCGATTTCGTCCGTAATGGTTCTGGCAAACATCTCTTTCTGCTCTCTCAGCCGTTTGGCAACGTCCCTGAGCCAGGCGATACGTTGCGACAGGGGTGCTTTTCTGGTATCCTCGAATGCCTGTTCGGCTATTTTCAGTGCGGCTCTGGCATCGTCTGCACCGCAGAGAGGATAGCTCGACACCGTTTCACCGCTGTAAGGCGACTTTCTCTCTCCTTTTTTGTCACTCTCCAATGCGTTGGAACCCATATATATTTTTGCTTTCACCATCCTTTTTGCTCCTCGTTTTTTTTCAAAACTGCTTTTAATCTATTATAAGATAAAATCAACCACTTTTTATTGAAACGACAACAATCTGGAGAGATGAATGAAAAAAGCCGATACCATCTGGATGAACGGCCGACTCGTTCCGTGGGACGAGGCAAATGTTCACATTCTGACACATACACTGCACTACGGAAACGGCGTTTTCGAAGGCACACGCGCCTACAAAACCGAAAAGGGGCTGGCCATTTTCCGTCTGAGAGACCATACGAAGCGTCTTCTCGATTCCGCGAAAATCACGATGATCAAATCGCCCTATACGCTCGAAGAGCTGGAAGCGGCACAGCTTGAATTGCTGCGTGAAAACCATTTCGATGGCAATGTCTACATTCGTCCGCTGATCTATCTGGGCTATGGCGTGATGGGTCTCTACCATATCAACGCCCCGGTCGAAGTCGCCATCGCGGCATGGGAGTGGGGAAGCTATCTGGGTGACGAAGGGCTCGAAAAGGGCATCCGTGTCAAAATCTCGTCGTTCGCGCGCAACTCGGTCAAATCGACGATGGGAAAAGCCAAAGCGGTCGCCAACTACCTCAACAGCCAGATGGCAAAATTCGAAGCACTCGAAGCGGGCTATGAAGAGGCTCTCCTGCTCGATGACGAAGGATTTATCGCCGAAGGAAGCGGCGAATGTTTCTTTATCGTCAGAAACGGAAAAATCATCACACCGCCAAACGACAACAGTCTCGAATCGATCACACAGGCGACCGTCATCGAACTGGCGGAAAAATTGGGCTATACGGTCGAGCACCGCCGCATCACGCGCGACGAAGTCTACATCGCCGACGAAGCTTTCTTCACCGGTACCGCGGCGGAAGTGACACCGGTACGCGAAGTTGACGCCCGCATCATCGGCGAAGGACACCGGGGCCCGATCACCGAGCATTTGCAGCAGGAGTATTTCAATGTCGTCTACGGGCGCAACAAAGATTTCGAACACTATTTGACCTATATCTAAAAACAAGTGAGAGGGTAGGAAGGTGAGAGGGTAGGAAAGAAAAAGTCTTTACCATCTCCTCTTACCAGCCGTGAAACGGCGAACTCACCTTCTCACCTTCCGACCAAATAAAAAAGGATTATCATGCCAGCAGACATGAACGACTATTTCAACAAACAGCGGGGCGAAGGGGGAGAGAACCGGCCCCCGAAGCCCCCTCAGTTTATCCAGGATTTCAGCAAAAAGGCGACCGTACTCTATGTATTGATCATCGTTGCGGCACTCCTGATCTTTTTCAAGCCTTTCGTCGTCATCAATTCGGGTGAAGTGGGCATTCTCAAAACAGCGGGTAAGTTCAATCCCGATCCGCTTCAGCCGGGACTGCATCTCTTCATTCCGGCCATTCAGGATGTCATCGTCGTCGATACGCGTGTGCGGATCGTCAACTACAAGACAACGGCCGGCGAAGGTGATTTTGACCGGCGCGGCGGCGTATTGATCAAACCGGCGATCGAAGTGTTGGACGCACGGGGCCTTCCCGTCAACATCGAACTGACGGTACAGTACCGCCTCAATCCGATGCGTGCCCCGCAGACGGTCGCCGAATGGGGCCTGAACTGGGAAGAAAAAATCATCAACCCCGTCGTGCGTGACGTGGTGCGTAACGTCATCGGGCAGTACAAAGCCGAAGAGCTTCCGGTCAAACGGAACGAAATCGCAATCAAAATTCAGAATGACATCGCGAAAGAGATCGACAAACTGGAGCACAATCCGGTCGAACTGGTTGCCGTGCAGCTGCGCTCCATCATCCTTCCGCAGAAGATCAAGGAGCAGATCGAACGGGTCCAGATCGCCAAGCAAGAGGCGGAACGCGTCAAGTACGAAGTGTTGAGAGCCAAGCAGGAGGCGGAGAAGAAAGCGGCACTGGCACACGGTACCGCCGAAGCGAAAAAGATCCAGGCGCAGGGCGAAGCGGATCGCATCCGCATCGAAGCGGAAGCGCAGGCGAAAGCGAACAAGCTGATCAGCAATTCGCTCACCAACGAACTTCTCCGGCTTCGCCAGATCGAAGTCCAGGGCAAATTCAACGAAGCGCTCAAGACCAACAGAGATGCAAAAATATTCCTGACACCCGGCGGTGCAGTGCCGAATATCTGGATCGACACGAAAGATAAACAGCGAAGCTCCGTAGTCGGCCAATAACGGAGAAAGATACAAAGGCAGAAAATGGGTGAAACCATGAAAATCGATTGGGAAAAGAGTCCGCTGATTCCGGTCATCGTGCAGGATGTCGATACCAAAGAGGTATTGATGCTCGCCTACATGAACCGGGAGGCTTTCGAGCTGAGCCGGGATACCGGCTTTGCCCACTACTACTCCCGAAGCCGCAAACGGCTCTGGAAAAAAGGGGAAACCAGCGGACATACGCAGGAGATTGCCCAGATGCTGCTCGACTGCGATGCCGATACGCTTCTGCTTCTCGTCCATCAACAGGGTGTGGCCTGCCATACCGGCCGAAAAAGCTGCTTTTTTACCGATATCAAAGCAGAAAAAACGGTCTGCGAAGCGGATATCGACACGACGGCTGTATATGGCGTTATCGACACACTCTACCATACGATTCTGGAGCGGAAACATAGCGACCCCGCCAGCTCCTACACCGCCAAGCTCCTGCAGGGCAAAGAGAACAGTATGCTGAAAAAAGTGGTCGAGGAGGCGGGGGAGTTCTGCTTCGCCGTCAAGGATGGCGATGAAGAGGAGATCGTTTACGAATGCGCCGATCTCACTTACCATGTGCTGGTTGCTCTGGGAAAGACGGAGATATCACCGGACCGTATCAGGCAGGAACTGGCCCGCCGGTTCGGAATGAGCGGAATCGAAGAGAAAAACAGCCGCACCGATGACTGAACTGCTCAGACACTATCTCCTCTATTCGTTTCATTCATTGACGAAATACGACTATATGGCCATCGGATGGATTCTTTTCCTGGCCATTCTTCTGATGGTACTCGGTGCCTTCATCAAACGCAGAAGTCTCTCCTACTCTCTTCTCTTTTTCGGCCTTTTTCTCCTCTTTTTCGGTCCTCCTGTCATTAAAATGGCCATGGATCTCTATCTGCGGGCCGCCACGGTCACAATCGAAAAGGTGAAACCTCTCAATTTCAGCCGCTCACTGATCGTCGAAGGGACGATCGAAAACAGTGGCAGGATCGATTTCTCATCCTGCGATATCGTTCTCTCCGTCTATCGGCCGAATGGTCTGCTGAAAGAGTGGTCCGCCGTTTTGAAGCCGCACAGAGTCGACATCGAGCATTTCGAAATGCCACTGGAGCGCGGGATAGCTAAACCCTTCAAGATTATCGTCGATCATTTTAGCAACAAAGATGATTTCAATGTAAGCGTGCGTGCGAGGTGCTACCCATGATCTACCTGACCATCGTTCATTGGCTGGTTCTTCTCTTTTTTTTGGCTCTATTCATTCTTCTCGTTATCATCTCGAGAAAAGAGACACGTCCCAACGTATTCTGGTCGATGGTCTTCGCATCGTTTCTCGTTACGACGACGGCGGCTGTGTTCAGCATGTTCGTACTCGACAAATATACCAAGAAGGGGAAACTGCTCTCCGTCGAAAATCACAGAATCCTGCGTACGGAAGAGATCATTTTCAAAGGCAAAGTGCAGAATGTCGGGAAATTCATGATCGGGAAATGCAAACTGACGATCAAAATGATCAACAATCCTGTCGAATCCGGCAAATTGAGCGGAAGCCAGATCTACCAGCCTTCCGGATTCGGAAACTTTCTGAAATCGAAAAAAGAGCTGAAAGAGCGCCCCAACACCATCAAAAGGGAATTTATCGTGGCCAAACGCCTCAAGCCGGACGAAACGCGCCCTTTCACGATACGGATGCACTACCCTCCCTATTTCACGAAAACACGTTTAATCTATAAGCTGCACTGCCACTGAGTAGTGGGTAGTGGAAGCTGATACACGTCAGCTTCATCCAAAATAAAAATGGGCGAAGCCCCCCGGCTTTCCTCCTTCGTTTACCGTTCACTTCGTTTCAATAGATATATCCTGCTTCTCTGAGCGCGGCACGGATATGTTTCATCTGCTCGTGTTTGCTGCGGCACCATTCGGGTGCAAGCAGCGAGTCGTCTTCGATGCCTGCCGTAACACGCTGGACACTGATCGTCGGCGGCAACATCCTGATCGATTCGACCAGCAATCTGATATAGGTCGCCTCGTCGATCGGTGTAAATTTGCCTTTCAGATAATCGACAGCGAGCGCCGTATTTCTGACGACATAGAGCGGATGGATCTTGATCGAGTCAATACCCCATGCGATCGACTCGCGAACCGTATCGAGCATCATCGCTTCCGTTTCACCGGGCAGTCCGAAAATGATATGGCCGCAGACATTGAGCCCCCTCGCCTTGCTTTTCGCGATCCACGCCCTGACATTGGCACTGTCATGTCCCCGATTGATCGCCTCAAGAGTTTCGTCATAGATCGATTGAATGCCATACTCGATCCAGATTTCATACGTTTCCGAAAGCTCGGCCAGATAGTCCAGAATCTCCTCGGTGACGCTGTCGCTGCGTGTTCCAATACTCAGGCCGATGCAGCCGGGCTGGCGCAACGCCTCTTCATAAAGCGCTTTGAGTGTTTCGATGGGGGCATAGGTGTTGGTAAACGACTGAAAATAGGCCAGGAATTTTTTGACACCATACTTTCCGGCCAGTCGCCGACTTGTCTCACGATACTGGATACGCACCTGGTCGAGCTGTTTTTCGAGCAACGGATTGTCGGAAGAGTCCGGGTTGAGATAGAACTTTTTCGACGGTTTGGCGAGATTGGGGCTGAACGATTCGTTCAGGCAGAATGTGCACCCCCCCTTGGCTACAGTGCCGTCAATATTCGGACAGGTAAACCCAAGAATACTGAGCGGTACTTTGTAGACATCCTCGCCAAATTTTTTGCGAAAATAGCGTCCGATCGTGAATACTTTCTTCACACTCCCCCTTTGATTGTGCATACACATTGCCCGGATTATATCCGGACGGTTTTTCAAAATGTTAAGATCGGACATCTATTTAGACAATATAATTTCCGTCAAAGCAGGCTTTGCAGTAGTTCTGATCGTCGCCCACAGCCTTCATCATACCGTCAATCGAAATGAATGCCAGCGTATCGGCACCGATATAGTCACAGACCTCCTCCGTGCTCATCTGCGCACTGATCAGCTTCTCTTTGTCGGGCGTGTCGACACCGTAATAGCACGGTCCTGTCGTAGGGGGCGAGGAGATACGCATATGCACCTCTTTCGCGCCCGCCTCTTTGAGCATCGAGACAATCTGCTTGCTGGTCGTTCCCCGCACGATCGAATCGTCGATGACGATCAGACGTTTCCCCTCGATCACTTCGCGAATCGGACTCAGTTTCATTTTGACTTTCAGATTGCGCAGCTCCTGGGTCGGCTCGATAAACGTACGCCCGACATAATGGTTTCGCATGATGCCGAGTTCGAACGGTATGCCGCTCTCCTGCGAATATCCGAGTGCCGCCGCGACACCGCTATCTGGTACCGGTATGACCATGTCGGCATCCACAGGAAGCTCTTTGGCCAGTTCCCGTCCCATCTTCTTGCGAAGCGTGTAGACATTTTTGCCGAAAACAACACTGTCTGGGCGTGCGAAATAGATATATTCGAAAATACATTTGTGTGGATTGGGATCAAACACCTGAATCGATTTCGGTGGTTTTCCCTTTTCAAAAATCAGCATCTCGCCCGGTCTGATATCTCGGACAAATTCCGCGCCCACCAGGTCGAATGCACATGTTTCACTGGCGACCATATAGCCATCCCCCAGTTTCGCGAGCGAGAGCGGCCGGAAACCGAACCGATCGCGCACCGCGTACATTTTGCTTCGGCTCTGTATGATGAAACTGTAGGCACCTTCCACCTTGTGCAGTGCATCGACAATACGGTCGATCAGACGATCCTTCTCGCTCTTGGCGATCAGGTGGATCATATTTTCGGTATCCATAAAGGTTTGGAAAATGGCCCCCCGCTTGATGAGCTGCTCGCGCACCTCCTGGGCATTGGTCAGGTTGCCGTTGTGGACGATCGCGATTTCCCCAAGATCGTAACGGGCGAAAACGGGCTGGGCATCGAGTATGGAGTCGTCTCCGGCGGTGGAGTATCGGGTGTGGCCGATCGCCATGTCACCTTTCAGTTTTTTGATCTTCTTCTCACTGAAGACCCGCGTCACGAGGCCGCGGTCTTTGATCAGATGGAACTTGCCGTCCCTGTTCGAGCAGATACCCGCCGCCTCCTGGCCGCGATGCTGCAGGGCAAAAAGCCCGAAAAAAGCGATCTGCGCCGCCCCTTTGACATCGAAAACTCCGACAACCGCACACTTTTCATTCAGAAATCGTTCCATATCAAAGTCCCAGACAATCACTGATGTCATAAAGCCCTGCCGGCTGGTCCGCCAGCCATTTGCAGGCGCGAACCGCCCCTTTCGAAAAGGTTTCGCGACTGGTGGCCGTATGGTTGAGCTCAATGAATTCGCCATCGTTGTAGAAGCCGACTGTATGACGCCCGACGACATCCCCGCCACGGATCGCCATGACACCGATCTCCTCTTTTGTCCTCTCGCCCGTCATGCCGTCGCGGCAGCTGACCCGTACCCTGTCGAGGTCGAGGCCGCGGCCGTTCGCGGCAAATTCGGCCAGCGTCAGCGCCGTACCGCTCGGTGCATCCTTTTTGAATCGGTGATGCTGCTCGACAATCTCGATATCGAAATCACCCAGTTTCTCGGCTGTCAACTGTACCAGTTTTTTCAACAATGCGATACCCGCGGACATGTTGGTGGCATAGAGGATTGGCATCGTTTCGCTGGCCTCTTCAAGCAACGCTTTCTGGGCATCATCGAGACCCGTCGTTCCGATGACAAGCGGACGCGGACGATCCATTGCCGCTCTCAGCAACGCTTCGGTCGCCTCCGGAACGGTAAAATCGATGGCTGCTTCACAACTGTCGAGAAAAATTTTCGCATCGTTGGTCACGACCGATCCTTCCGGCGCATGAAAATCGATACGGTCACGCTCGCACAACGCGGCGACTTCGGTTTCCGGATCATCCGAAAGATTTTTGACGAGCAGTTGACCGACCCGGCCGTTCGCCCCATAGACTCCGACTTTTAGCATAGATTCTCCCGATGTAGATGTTCAACGTAAGCGATCGCACCGATCGCGGCATTCGCGCCGTCACCGGCGGCACAGACAACCTGTTTGGGTGCCAGTACACGAAGATCGCCGGCTGCAAAAAGACCTTTCTCGCTGGTCTGCATGAGCAGGTCCACGACCACTTCACCATACTCGTTCACCTCGCAGAGAAAGGTGCCGTCCTCCTGTTTCAGAACACCGTTGTTGACATTGTTGCCGACAAAAATAAAGATGCCCGGTACAGGAAGATCGATGATCTCGTCCGTATCCCGTTTTTGAACTTTCAGTCCCTGCACGCCCATCGCGTCGCCATAGACTTCATCCGGCACGACATTGAGTACCAGTTCGATCTTTTCGTTCTCTTTGACGCGCCTGACCGTGGCGGGTGAGGCACGAAACTCGTCGCGCCGGTGCACGACATAGACTTTCGAGCAGATATTGGCCAGGTAGAGTGCCTCTTCGAGTGCCGTATCGCCGCCTCCGATAACGGCGACCTCCTTGCCCTTGTAGAAAAAGCCGTCGCAGGTGGCACAGGTGCTGACACCCCGCCCAAAAAATTCATCCTCTCCTTTGAAGCCGGCACGTTTTGGTGTACTTCCGGTACAGACGATGACACTTTTGGCCGTTTCGACGCTCCCGTCGCTCAACTCGATTTTGAAACAGAGTCCTTCCGGCCGGCTGACTCGGGTCACCTCGGCCATTTCATGCTTCAGACCGAAACGCATACACTGTTTCGGCCAATCCTGCATCAGTTCCATACCCGTCACCACCTCGGTAATCCCAGGATAGTTCTCGACCTCGCTGCTCTGGGTGATGGCACCGCCCGGCATGCCCTTTTCATACATGACGACATGTTCCAGACCGCCCCGTGTGGCATAGAGCCCTGCCGTCAATCCCGCCGGCCCTCCGCCGATAATCGCCAAATCCAACATCATTTTACCTCCAATAGATAGATCTTGCTTGCCTGTTTGTAGAGTCCGTTTTCGTTCTGTTTTTCAATCATAAAATAGCTCGGTACTTCCCGGATATGAAATCGATGGATGATTTTAAGCAGCGTATTCGTTCCTGCCGTCAGATAGATGATATTCTCTTTTCGCGCTTTGCGCTTTTGATACAGATCGATCGCCAGAACGCTGTTCTGTCTCGACAAAGGCTCCAGCGTCTTGTCGATCTCCCCCATATGCGAGCTGTAGACAACGACGATATACCGTTTTTTATCGGGCTCGAACAGTTTTGATTTAGTATAGAGTATCGTCTCTTTGAAATTGATAAATTTGTATTGGGAATATTTGTAGTTGAAATAGCCGAAAGCGAGTGCGATCATCGCCGCCCCGAAAAAGGAGGCGAACACATAGGAAAAGGAGAAAAGGGATTTTCTCCTTCCTTGATGCATGGTAGTGGAAAATCAGCCGAGAAGTGCGTCGAGTTTTTCGGCAAATGCCTGCTTGGAAGCGGCACCGACCATTTGGTCAACAACCTGACCGTCTTTGAAAAAGAGGATGCTCGGAATGGAACGGATACCAAATTTGATCGCAAGATCCTGCTCTTCGTCCGTATTGACTTTCGCGATTTTCGCTTTGCCTTCATACTCTTCGGCAAGTTCTTCGATAACCGGTGCGATCATGCGGCACGGTCCACACCACGGTGCCCAGAAATCGACCAGTGTTACACCCTCTTTGACTGTTTCGTCAAAATTGCTGCCTGTCAGTTCAATATATTTGCCCATTACGGAACTCCTTGAGAAAATTAATGGTTAGATTATAGCGGGTATAACTTTAAATTTTTTTGTTATCAGACATTAACCCATTTCGTAAAATATTTATCCCCGGAAGTCGTCGCGAAGAGACCCCCGGGCGGTTACAAAGAGAGCTTTCTGTCACATCGTAATATTCTGTACCCACTCACACCTGTGCCCCTTGACAATCAGGGCGTCGAGCTGATAGGGACAATCAGGGCGATGCTGTTTGAGATAGACATCAATCGAACGTTGAAGCTTGGCAAGTTTGGCCGGTGTGATGTTGTAAATGGGTTCATACGTCGTACCGCTTTTGACTTCGACAAAGTGGATGACTCCCCCTTTTTGTGCAACTATATCGATCTCGCCGAATCTTGAATAGACATTTCGTGCCAGAATGCGGCACCCTTCCTGTATCAAAAAGTTACAGGCAATCGTCTCGGCGGCATCTCCTTTGACGCGGCTCAAGCAGGCAATACCCCGACTTTGATCGATTTGAACACCGCCGTCAGGATCAGTTCGTCGCTTGCATCGCCAAAGAGAGAATTGATCTTCGACCCGGCATGGTGAAACGTGACGAAAAGAGTATTCCGACTGATTTTGTCGCTGAATTTGACGCGCAGCGGCGCACTTTCACCATATGCACTCTTCAGTACAACCCTCTCCGTATCGGGAAAACGACTCTTGTCTTCCTCGCTGGCGAGCAATAGATCTTCCCCATAACGACCGCTGAGTTTTTCGCTTCGATTCGTTTGTGCCGCATTGTTGTATTGCGGAAGGGTGCGGCCCGTAGTCAGGTAGAAGCCTTGCTCCACAGCACCCTTTTCGATCAGCTCTGCGATCATTCCTCTGGGCTGGTACTGATGATAGTGGTAGCGTCCGAGCCCATCCTCGGTCCGGAAGTCGAGAAGATGCAGAACCGGTGTATCCTCGATATAGACCGGCCACTGCAATCCCCGTTTGCGGTGACGTTTCAAACGCAGATAACTCGCACCGCTGAAACGGCGGTGCGCAACTTCCCGTACTTCGTTCCAGACATCTTCGCTGTTCTCGTAATCGTAGTCTCCGCCCATCGCATTGTCCAGCATCTTGATCACTTCCCAATCATCCGGCAGATCGCTCTGCACAAGCGGTTGTGAAAGATGCAGACGCCGCATCGCGTTGACGTAGACTCCCTCTTTCTCATAGGCCGATTTGACACCGATGACGATATCGGCCCGCTTGGCAATTTCGGTCATGAAAAGTTCCTGTACCATGATGAAGTCGAGCGTTTTCAACGCTTTGTCGATCTTGTTCTGGTTGGGATGGATATGCGCGATATCCTCTCCCATGTTGAGCAGTGCTTTGATCTTCCCTTCCAGCATCGCATCGACGAGTTGTGGGGTCATGAGTCCGACTTTTTTCGGTGTCTGATAGTCGGGATCGTAATAGGGCAGGCATCCCATGTCGCAGGCACCCTGCACATTGTTCTGTCCGCGCAGGGGCATCAAGCCGGCGCCGGTTTTGCCGATATTTCCCGTCAGCAGTGCCAGGTGGGTGATCGCCATGACCGCGTAACTGCCGTCGAGATGTTCCGTCACACCGAGACCCCAGAAAATCATCGACTTTTTCAGGGCATACTCCCGCGCGATCACCGGTATCTTCGTAGCCAGATGCTCGTACCCCGGAATGGAGCGGAAAAAGATCGGGTCGGCATAGGGATCGTTCATGATCGCTTCGCGGTACATCTCGAATCCCGTCGTCCGCGATTCGATGAATTTCCTGTCGTACAGCTCCTCCTCGATGATAACGCGCGCCATCATGTTGAGCACCAGCAGATTGGCTTCGTGCGGAATGATCGCCTTGTGCTTCGCATACTTCATCATTTTGATGTCGCGCACGTCGATCACGGCGACATTGTCGTGCAGACGTGCGGCATCGATGATGCGGTTGGCGACGATCGGATGCGCCTCGGTCGTATTGGATCCGATAATCAGAATGAATTCGGTTTCATAGATATCGTTGTACGGGTTGGTGGCGGCACCTTCGCCAATCGTGGCGCGCATCCCCTTGAGACTGGGAGAGTGGCAGACGCGTGCGCAGTTGTCGACATGGGGGGAGTTCATCGAATCGCGTGTAAACTTCTGGAACAGATAGGCACTCTCGCAGCTCGTCCGGGCCCCGCCGATCGCACAGAAACTCTCGTCACCGTGGGTTTCGCGTATCTCGCTCAGCTTCATCGCCGCCGCCTTGACAGCACTGCCGAGATCGGTCGTGAACCACTGCTCGTCGAGCGGCCTCAGAGTCGAATCAATCTCGGCTTTGATATGGGGATTGTTCTCCAAAAAACGTTTGGCGATACGGGGTTCACGTATTCTGGCTTCGGAGTCGATAAAGTCAAAACCGTATTTGCCTTTGATGCAGAGTTTGCCCTGACTCACATACCCATCTTTGTCGGCATAGATTTTATGGACACGGTTCTGCTTTACCTGTGCAACGATGTCACACCCGACACCGCAGTAGGTGCAGACACTTTCAATCTCTTTGAACTGCAAGGTTTTCCCCTTTCTGAGTTACGATGCTCAATACTCTGTGACCGGATCCATCTCCGTTGCAGTATGCAGGAATTTTCGAGATGGCCCTAATCTTCTATCCGTATCATTACCGGCCTCTCTTTGACACTGTCAAGCCTGAATAGATCTTTGAGGGCATCCTGCATCGCACGTTCTTTACATGCGTGAGTAGAAAGCAGAAGCGTCGCCGCATCCCCACGAGCCGGCTTTTGAAGCATTGTCTCGATCGAGATGTTCTGCTCACCCATCACCTGGGAGACTTTCGCCAGAACACCGGGTCTGTCGGCAACTTTCAGACGAAGATAGTATTTGGTGACAACGGCATCCCGTTCGAGTAGTACCAGTCCGCTTTCGAGCGGGCGCTTGAAACCGAGCATCGGCGAAGATTTTCCTCCGCGTGCGATCGCGATAATATCACTGATAACGGCGCTCGCCGTAGCGTCGCCGCCTGCGCCAGGACCATAGTACATCGTTTCGCCCACTTTGTCGCCGATCACACTGATTCCATTCATAACACCGTCGACTTTGGCGATCATCTGTCTCTGGGGAACCAATGCAGGGTGTACCCGAAGCTCCACATAGTCACCGACTTTTTTGGCAATGCCAAGCAGTTTGAGTGTATAACCGAACTCTTTCGCAAAACTGATATCATCCTGCGTTACACTTTCGATCCCTTCGATCAGAATATCTTCCGGTTTCGTCTCGATGCCATAGGCGATCGAAGCGAGAATAAGCAGTTTGTGTGCCGCATCGAAACCTCCGATATCAAACGTAGGATCCGCTTCTGCATATCCCAGGGCCTGTGCCTCTTTCAGTACCGGCGTGAAATCAGCCCCTTCATTCATCATCTTGGTCAGTATATAGTTGGCCGTACCGTTGATGATCCCCTTGATCGACTCGATATGGTTGGCGCTCAATCCTTCGCGCAATGCCTTGATAATCGGAATACCGCCCGCCACACTCGCTTCGAACTCGAAAGGCAATTCCCCTGCGACCTCCTGCAGTTCATAACGGTGATACGCCAGAAGGGCTTTGTTCGCCGTGACGACCGCCTTGCCGTTTTGCAACGCTTTTTTGACGACCGCGTAGGGTTCTTCGACACCACCCATCAACTCGACAATGATGTCGATCTCAGGATCGTCAAGCACGTCGTCGACATTGTCGGTCAGTGGAATATCGATGGTGCGCTGACGCGACAGATCGCGTACGACACCCTTTTTGACAACAATCTCTTTCCCGGCTCTGGCGCAGATGATATCGCGATTGGATTCGAGAATTTCGGCGACACTCGTCCCGACCGTTCCTACTCCGATAATACCTATCCGGATCATGCACCACTCCGTTGCGCATGGAATGAACAATGACTGGTGAATAGTGAATACTTATGGATGGTCACTTCGTTCCCTTCTTGTCGAAAATTTATTCGGATTTGAGTTCTTTCAGGTACTTCTTGATGTTCCGGGCCGCCTGCCTGATTCGTTTTTCGTTTTCTATCAGAGCGATGCGGACGTACTGGTCGCCATATTCACCGAAACCGATACCGGGGCTGACGGCCACCTTCGCTTCGGTCAGAAGTTTTTTGGAAAATTCGAGGCTCCCCAGATGGAGTGCCCCTTTCGGGAGTTTGGCCCAGACAAACATGGTCGCCTGCGGTTTTTCGATCTCCCATCCCGCTTTGCCGAAAGCATCGATGAGTACATCGCGGCGTTTGCGATATTTCTCGATCGTATTTTGCACCTCGTATTCGAGTTCGTTGAGCGCGATCGTTGCCGCGACCTGTATCGGCGTGAACATCCCGTAGTCGAGCCAGCTCTTTATCTTCTGTACCGCTCCCACCATTTTGCGATTGCCCACGATAAATCCGACACGCCAACCCGCCATATTGTAGCTTTTGGAGAGTGTGAAGCTCTCCACTGCCACATCTTTCGCACCCTCCACACTGAGTATCGAGGGGGTTTTGTATCCGTCAAACGTGATATCCGCATAGGCGATGTCACTGATGATGTAGAAACGCTCCTTTTTCGCCATATCGACCAGCCGCTCGTAAAAAGCGGGGGTCACGGTCGCTGTACTGGGATTGTGGGGGAAGTTGACGACGATATATTTGGGACGCGGCACCGACTCTATCAGAGCTTTCCTGAGATTGATGAAGAAGAGATCTTCGTCCACTTCGTAGTGTTCGTTGAAAACGAGCTCCATCTTGCGAACCGCACCACCCGCCAGCATGAAAGCGTAGGAGTGGATCGGATAGGTCGGATCGGGAACGACCGCCGTATCACCCGGATTCGTGATCGCCTGAACGAGGTGGACATACCCCTCTTTGCTCCCCATCGTCGCGACCGCTTCGGTTTCGGGATCGAGTGCGACGCCGTATCGACGTTCGTACCAGTTGCAGATCGCCAGGCGGAGTTTGTAGATGCCTTTGCTTGCCGAGTAGCCGTGTGTTTTCGGCTTTTTCGCCGATTCGATCAGCTTCTCGATAATTTTTTCAGACGGCGGGCCGTCGGGATTGCCCATACTGAAGTCGATGACATCCTCACCGGCGCGTCTCGCAGCCATTTTGAGATCATTCACTTCGGCAAAAACATATTTCGGCAATCGCTTCAGCTTTTCAAATTCTATCTCGTCAAACATCGCTTTTGTCTACCTTTTGGAACCGTCACCTCGCGCCCTGGGCGTTCAGTTTCAGTCCGCTACGAAGATTCTCCAGTGTAAAACGATCACTGATTTTCACATAGGCGGCGTCACCAGGCAGCCGAAGCCGCATAAAACGGGTGCGCGTATCGTTCTGTCGCATGGATAAAATATGCAGCATTTTATCATAAACCACGACATCGGCATGCCAGTGGCTTCCCGGCAATTCCCGAATCGTCAACTTTCTGATATGGGAAACATCGATCCAGACAGGCCGCACCGGACGAACAATCTTTCTCACATCTCCCGCTTCCATTGGCAGAGCACTCATATCTGCTTCGTTCAGATCGACACGATAGCGCCAGAGAGCGGCATCGATTCGTTCGATATCTGCTACTTTGGCATCTCGTTTTTTGAGACGCTCGGCAATCAGAACCGGATCGGGTACACTGCTTGACACGAAACCGACCCGCCAGACAAAACCGTTTTCATCGAACGATGCACGTTTTGTCAAAACCGAAGAGAGTCCGAGACTGCGCAACGTGTCGGCAATCAATTTCATGAAAAAGAGAGGATTTTCACCTTCGTATTCGAAGATCAGGCCGATCTCTTCATTCTCTCCCAAAGAGAGACGAAGCAAGCCGTTCTCTTCAAGTACCGTAGCGATTTTGACCATATCGTAATCCGGGCCGGCCCGGAAAGCCGTTTCATCCTCAAAGAGGAGAGCGATCAGTTTTTTGTGGGAATCGTAGTCGGACGGATCCATCAGCAAAGAGACACGCTCGAGCAGGCTGTCGGCATACAACCCGACAGCCAGCAGTAGAATCAGACATGCTTTTTTTACCAACCTTTTCCTCCGTTCAGGCGCCTGAATTCACTTTCTGCAATCTCTTTCACCATACCGTCATCGATAAGAAAATAGTGCTTTTTGGCATCGTTGAATTTAAAAAGGTTGCCAAATGCATCACTGATCTCGAAACGCCCATGACCCGTAACGATCAGTTTTTTCCCACGTGATTCGATTTCGTAGGGTGCATCCGACACTTTTGCAAGCCGTTTTTTCGTTTTGAGATCGATGATACCGAACCAAAGTTTGATAACCGGTGTCAACGCCACATCTTCAAGCGGCACATAGGGCTCGGGTTCCGCTTTTTCTTTGGCAGGTTGGGCGACCCCCTGTTCCGCTGCCTTGGCTGCCGGTTCCTGTGTCATATTCGACTCGGCCGGAGAAGCGATACTCTTTTCCATCGCAGCTCCCCGATCTTCGGGTGTGAGATCGCTTTCGTGCTTTTCCGCCTTTTGGACGGGTGTGATATTTTTCGTCGTCACTGCGATCCGAGACTCGGCTTCTTTCTGCGATGGAGATGCGAACTCCTTCTGAAAAAGATAGAACCCCAGCAGCAGAACCATCGCGACCAATCCCGCTACGATCCACTTTCTGGAGCTCCCCTCTTCCTGATGATCCTCCCGCTGGAAGATCGGTTCGGAGATCTCGGATGGCAACTCTTCAAACCATGCATCCATTTCCCGTTTCAGATCATCGAAACTCTCGTTGAATTCCCGTTCCAAAATCCTGATGAATCCGTACGCCTGCGGCCGCGTAAAGCCTTCGAAATTTCCGTTTTTCAGTTTTTCAAGGTTTTTTCTTGAAATTTTGGTCCGGTTGACTACAACCTCGATCGAATATTTTTCCAGTATCGTCTCAAACATCTCTCATCCTGTAGATTAGTATCGCCGCTGCGGCACTGACATTCAACGAGTCGAAAGGCCTGGCCATTTCGATTGTGACAACTCTGTCGACCTTTTCCATGGCCCGTTTCGGGATGCCGCTTCCCTCGCTTCCAAGAACCAGTACACGCCTGGGAGCCATCTCGATCGCCTCGATGGAATCCCCCTCCATACCGGCACCATACAGTGTATACCCCCACTGTTTCAATTCGTTGAGCAGATCCAACAGATTCGGAACAACCGCAACCGGAAGATCGAACATCGCCCCTGCACTTGTACGCACGACTGCTTCGCTCTGCAACTGTTTGATACCGCTGACAATCACACCATCGGCTCCCAACGCATACGCCGTCCGAATGATCGCCCCGATATTGCCCACATCGGTCAATCCGGCCAACACCACCAGAAAATCGCTCTCTTTCAGTTGACCGGTATCGACATAACGATAGGGTCTGATCTCACAGAGCCACCCCTGGTGATTTCCGCCCCTGGCCAGAGCCTGTGCTTTTTTGGCATCGACACGCTCAATCGGTTTTCCGGTTTGTCGAATCGTTGCAAACTCTCTCTTACCGACCTCTTTGGCCAATATGAACCGTTCAATCAGTTCCGGATGGCGATCAATCAGAAATCTGCAAATCTGTTTGCCGTAGACTATCATGGATAGATTCTATCGAAAGTATTATTAAAAGTGGTAAGAACCCATCTCAAACATCTCTATAGGCGGGAATGGTACGGTCCTCCTATTTTGGTTTTCCGCCTACCCGTCACTTTTCAAAAGCATCTCATAACACTCTTTGACACTTTTCCCTGTCGCCTTGGCGAGAAGTTTCGCCTTTTGCCGCGGTGGAAGATCGAGTCTCTCGATATCGTCGGCGGAGATCTCCGACACGCCGGCAGCCGACGGTGCCGCTTCGAGAATGACAACCCATTCACCTTTGAGCAGCGGACCGGTGATTTCGGACTTCAACATGGCTGCCGTTCCTTTGAAGAAACGTTCATGTTTTTTCGTGATCTCCTTGGCAGCGAAAAGGGGACGGTCGGGAACGGTGCGCTCCAGCTCGTCGAGGAGTCTTTGCAGACGGTGGGGCGCTTCATAGAGGATGACGGGAAAACGCTCGTGCAGAAGTGCCTGTAACGCATATTCGCGTGCCTTCCCTTTGTGCGGCAAAAAACCGTAAAAAATGAAATGCGGCGAGAGAAAGCCGCTGGCCGCATAGGCCGTGGAAAAAGCCGAAGGGCCCGGCAAAACGGTGTAGTCGATACCATGCTCCTGGCAATAGGCGACCAGCAACGCACCCGGATCGCTGATACACGGCATGCCCGCATCGCTCATGTAGACGACATTCCGATCGAAAAAAGATGGATCAAACGACTGCAGTGTTTCGGATTCGTTGTGACTGTGGAGTGAAATGAATGTTCGGATATGGTGCCGAAGCCCGTGGCGTTCGACAAGAAGATGAAGAAGTTTTTTGGCGATACGCGTATCTTCGCAGAGAAGAATCTCCGCCTCTTCCAAAACCCGCAGCGCACGAAACGATATGTCTTCGATGTTGCCGATCGGGGTTGGAAGGAGTGTAAGCAGTTATTTGCCCAGTTTGTATTTGTTTTTAAATTTCTCGACACGTCCTGTCGCGTCGACGATCTTTTCAGAACCTGTAAAGAACGGATGGCATGCATTGCAGATATCGATGCGCATTTCCGGCTTGTTGGAGAGTACGGTAAAACTGTTTCCGCATGCACAACTTACGTGGCATTCGACATACTCTGGATGGATCCCTTTTTTCATAACTGTTTCCTTGTGTATTGATTTGGCGTCACATACAACAGCGGTCCGGAAATTTGCGGAACCGCTGCTACATAGGGGGAGGGATGCAATTATACTTGAATTAGAAAAAAAATGCAAACATCTGTATAAGTCCACACCGTATCGATCGCGCGTTTCCACATATAATCTTTTCCGTCCAATGGACGATATGGTTGTTAACAGGACAATTTTTACAGGAGTTCACAATGCGAAAAGGATTTACGCTTATTGAATTGATCTTCGTGATCATCATCATCGGTATTTTGGCCGGTGTGGCACTGCCGAAATACAAGGGAATGAAAGACAATGCCGAAGTGACGAACGTCTTCAAAGTGGTTCAGGATGCCATCTCGTCCGTTCCGCCTGCCTACCTCAACCTCGAGGATTTGAATGGTTCGGAAGCCAACATTACCGATATTTTCGAAGTGCGCGGTTCACCCTACTGGACTGTCAACAGCAACTACAACAGTACCGGCTACTCGGCATGGCAGTACAACAATCCGTCCAAAAACGATCTGAACGCGACGATCACGATCAACAACGGAACCACCCCCGCCCAGCTTTACGCCGAGATTACGGTTGTCAACGATGCCAACAATCTCAAATATCAAAAACTGCGCCGACTGGTAACGGGCAACACCGGTACGTTCAACGGCACCTATGCCGTTACGATCGATCTGCAATAAACCGATGCGCGGCTTCACCCTTATCGAGCTGATCTTCGTCATTCTTTTGATAGGGGTGTTGAGTGCCGTCGCTATTCCGAAATTTTCCGGAATGCGTGACAACGCAAAAGTCACTTCCGAACTCTCAACAGCTGCCTCAGTCCAAACCGCCATCGATGCATGCCACGGCGAATGGATCATCAACGAAGGGAATTTTCGATGCGGCAAGGATATCGATCCTTCCGATCCTTCCGACTTCAATGCCAGCAGCGGATACCCTCTGCGACTCGGTTCCGGCGACACGACACCGCTCGACCGTATTCTGAAAAACGGTTCCAATGTCAAATGGGTACGGGAGAGTAGCGGGCACTACAGGGGGCCGGCATCCAACAATGGAGTCAAACGGCAGCTTCGGGGCAAGCCAGATTTTGACGACTACTGGGTCTACGAGAGTGCGACAGGCGAATTCAGGTTGGTCGAAAACAATGAATAGCCCATTTACATTTCCGTAATTTTTTTGATAATCCAGAAACCAAAAGCGAGAATCACCGCACTGAAAACGGCAATCGCGATCGTTCCGATCTCACTCTCCATTGACACTCCTTTTTTTCGTGAAGCGTGATTCCTCAATCGGATTTTTCATTTCACACGATTCACAAATCCCCTTCTTTACATACCCATCGCTTCCGCCATGCTCCACATCGGCAGAAAAATTCCAAGTGCGAGAACCAGTACAAAACCGGCAATTGCGGCAATCAGAATCGGTTCGATCATCGAAGCGACATTGTCGACAATGTATTGATACCGGTTCTGATAATACCGGGTAACCTTTTCGAGCATCGTCGTCAACGCCCCTCCCTGTTCACCGGCTTTGATCATCTGGGTTATCATGTTTTTGAACATATTGCTCTCTTCGAAACCGCTGTAGAGTGGCCGTCCCTCTTCAATCGCCCGTTTGACACCGGAGAGACGTTCCCGCATATAGGCATTGTCCACAACACCCACAGCCGCATCGAGTGCATCGGTAATCGGAATACCCGAATGGAGAAGAACGTTGAAGATATAGACGAAGCGGCCGATCATCGCATAGTGTGTGACTTTGCCGACGATGTAGACCCGCAGAAGCCACTCATCGGTTTTTAGGCGGACACGGTCATATTTTTTGTATAGATAGGAAAATCCCGTAGCCATGAGAAATGCGCCAACGAGTATATAGGGACCGTAGTAGACAAGCGCATGTTCTATCCATATCAGAAACTGTGTCGGATAGGGAAGTTCCGCCCCGCTCTCGGCAAACAGTTCCTGAAACTGCGGGATAACCATCAGAATGACAACAGTGAACGCGACAAGCATGGCGAAGATGGTGAAGAGCGGATAGCGGGTCGCACGAATCAGCTGGCGACGGTTTTCCTGAATCTGTTCCAAAATATCCGCCAGTTTGATAATCGATTCCGAGAGTGTACCCGTCTGCTCTCCGAGATGGAACATCGAAAGCGAAAGATTTCCGAGCTGTCTCCCATACGGCTCGACCGCTTCACTGAGACTGATACCGCTCTCGACATCGGCCAGAACATTCTTCAGAATCGACCGGAGCATCTCATCGTCGGTCGAACGTACCGCCTCCTCGATCGCCTGGTTGATCGGAATACCCGCATCTAGCATAACAGCAATCTGACGAAGGGCCGCGATATAGGGTTCCTGGGCGATCCGCCTGTTTTTCACCGGAGAACGAAATGTTTCGATCCATTTTTCCATGACGATGGAGAGAGGTTTGGAAACCTCCTTCACCGAAAGCATCACTCCCAGCGTCCGCTGCTGAAAAAGTTTGATCGCATCGATTTTCGACGAGGCTTCCAGCACAATGGAGTCACGCCGTTTTCCGTTGCGGTAGTCGATTCGGAAGTAACGCATATCGGTCAGCTCCGTGTCACACGCAGTATCTCTTCAAGGGTTGTCACCCCTTTCATCACCTTCTCGATACCATTTTCGATCATAGGACTGTAGACCTTCTGTTCACTCGCGATCTTTGCGATCTCCAGCTTGGTCGCCCCTTCCGATATTTTTTGGGCCACCGTTTCGTCGACCCGCAGAATTTCGACGATAAGCGTTCTGCCGATGTATCCTGTCATCTCGCACTGGGGGCATCCCGCTCCTTTATAAAATGTCGGATGCGGAGGCAGCCATTTCTCCACCTTTTGTATCAGGTCGTGATGCGGTTTGATCTCACTTTTGCAATAGGGACAGATTTTCCTGACGAGCCGCTGTGCAACGATCGCGATCAGGGCATCCGCGATCAGATAGGGTTCCAGTCCCATCTGCATCATGCGGCTGATGGCGCTCGGTGCATCGTTGGTATGGAGAGTGGAGAAGACAAGATGGCCTGTCAGCGACGCCTGCGCAGCCGCATTGAGCGTTTCGAAATCCCGTATCTCACCCACCATGATGATATCGGGATCCTGACGCAAAAACGACTTGAGTGCTTCGGCGAACGTGAAGCCGATCTTTTCGTTGACTTGGACCTGTTGAATAAGCGGAAGCTGGTACTCCACCGGGTCTTCGATCGTCAACACTTTGTTTTCGATACTTTTGACCTCGTTGAGGGCGGCATAGAGAGTCGTCGTCTTACCACTTCCGGTCGGACCTGTCAGAAGAACGATACCGTACGGCTGATGGATCACGTCCTGAAACGTCTTGAGATTTTCATCTTCGAAACCGAGCTCCGACATTTTGAGCAGAACCTTCTGCTGGTCCAGGATACGCATAACGATCGATTCGCCATGCAGTGTCGGTGTCGTCGAAAGTCTGAAATCATACTCCTTGCCGTCGATGATCAGCATAAAACGGCCATCCTGCGAACGGCGCCGTTCCGATATATCGAGATTTCCAAGAATTTTGATACGTGATGCAAGTGCGGTATAGATTTCCAGATCAAAAATGAACGTTTCGTGCAATACACCATCCACACGTGCCCGAATCGAGACATCGTGATCGTCCGGTTCGATATGCAGATCACTGGCATTGCGCAGGACCGCATCGCGGATAATGAGCCGAATCAGCTTGAGAACGGCACTCTCTTCACTCTCGTTTTTGATTCCATGCTGTTTGATCTCGCGCTTGACCTCTTCGACGATCGATTTGGTGTTGTGGATGATTTCGAGGCGTTGGAAGATGTGGAAAATATCCCCTTTCATCGCCATATAGAGTTTGAGAGGTTTGCTGACGACCGACCGCTCGAGTATCTCCAGAGCATCGTAATTCAACGGATCCGCCGTGGCGACATAGATGTATTCCTCATCCTCTTTGAATGGCACGGCCCACGCATTTTTCAGTACCTGTATCGGAAACCGTCCAAGCAGTTTGAAATCGAGTTCCACCCCGTAGAGATCGATAAACTCCAGATGGAGCTGCTCCGCCAACTGTTCGGCGATCTCTCTTTCGGTCACGAACCCCTCGTCGATCAGAATCTCGCCCAGTTTTTTCGAAAAGTTGCTCTCTTTCTGCATACGGAGGGCATGGTGCAGCTCCTCGTCGGCAATCAATCCCTTCTCGACCAGCAAATCTCCCAGACGTATTGTCTGCCGTATCATCTCTTTTCCTCCTCGGCACCGACTCCGATTTTTCCGAATGCCCCCATTGCCATATTCACTCTTTACTCCATGTCAGAAGAAGCGTTCTCGCTTTGGGAGAGTCCTTGTAGTCGAGGTAGAGTCTCAAAATACGCGATGCACGCTCTTTTCTGCCCAACGCATACTCCGATTTCGCATAAAGGATCCATGCCTCTTCATCGTCCCGGTCGAGAAGATTGGCTTTGCGTGCCCAGAGGGAAGCATTCTCAAAATCACCCTTTTCATAGTGTATCTGTGCAATCTTCAGTGCCGTCGCATAACGCGGATATTTGTCGAACTGCCTGACAAGTGCATCGAGATCGGTTACATCTTTCACTTCGATCACCGGTTTGATATGCGGTTCGGCGGCATCCTTTCTCCTTTCCGAAAAGAGAATCGTCTCCTCGTTTGCCGACTTCATTTGTTTTGGTGCAACTGTTTTCAATCTCTCTTTTTGTTGAGTCTGTTTCAGCTTTTCAGGTCTTTTTGAAGATCGTTCGGCGCCCGCCGACATCGTTCTCTCCGCTTTGTTGAGGAGAATCAGTTCCTGTTTGACGAACGTTCCCTCTTTTTTTGCAGTTTCTTCACCTTTTTTGGCTCTCTTCATATCGGTTTTCGGCTTCGAAATCGGCTGTTCAGGAACAGGTCGGGATACCGGCCTCGCAGAGACACCATCCATTGAAACCGGAGTAACCGATGAAATCTCCATATAAACCACACCGCCGCCGATCACGAGCAGGGCGGTTATCAAGAGTGCAATGCGTTTGAACACGAGTTTTCTTTTACGCTTTTTGCATCGAGTCAGCAGCGTTTCGAATCGATTATGCATCCAGTAGCTCCAGATCGATCGCCGCCATATCGAGCAGACAGGGATTGGGCCTGGAAAATTTCCGCATCCCGTTGGCTTTGGCATGATCCATCAATTCGAAAAGTACCTGCATCATTCGCTTGATATGCCGAAAGTTCCCTCCCGTATAGCGGTGGATACGTTTGATCGACTTGGCATCGATCATCTCGGCGACTCCCGTCATCTCCTCCTTCGCAAGAAGGGTACGGATATACTCACCCACCTCCCCGCCCGAGAGTGTCCCGATTTCGACAACCCTGTGACTTCGTGATTTGAAGTGCGGTTTCGCCAAAATCTCCTCACCCTCCGCCTTATGCATCGAAAGCAGAATACGAAACGACTTCGTATCGGCCAGAATCCTCAAAAACTCCAGCGACGGTTCGCTCATCAGCTGCGCTTCGTCGATCATGATCAAATGTTCATGTTGACCGAAATGTTCTATTGCCCGCTCTTTCAATTCGTCGAGTGTTCCCTCCCTGGAGAGACCACTCTCTTTCAATAGCCTCTGCAAAAAAGGGTGCGGATCGAAAAAGGGTTCATTCAGATGTACGACGAGACGCTCATCGCCCTTCTCGCGCAGCGCCGCTTTGAGCGTATGCAGCATCTTCGTCTTCCCGACACCCGGCTCACCGAGCAGAAAAAGAAGTTTGCGCTCCGGTTCGTCGACGAGAGAGAGAAGGGTCGTTTTCGAGATTTCGGCACTGGTTGCATCGAAATAGTCGTCCCGGTCGACCCGGTCTTCAAAAAGTCGGGATGCTTTTTGAAAATCACGCATCTAGTCCACTCCCATCTGAAGCGCTTCATCGATAGATGGCACGGCGGTACCGTCGACAATTTTCGGTGTGATGACGACGATCAGTTCGATCTTCTGCACCTCTGTGCCTGTATGGTGGAATGCGCGCCCAAGAAGCGGAATGTCTCCAAGAAGCGGCACCTTGGTATTGGAGTGGATCACACGCTTACTGATCAATCCTCCGATTACAACCTTGTGTCCGTTTTTGACTTTGACGATCGACGTAAGCTGCTTGATTTTGACATCCGGAGGCATCTGGCGTATCGTCGAATCGCTTCCCGGGTCGGTCGGATCGATGGGCAGAAAATCTCCTTCATCCGACCGCATATTGTAATCGAGCCCTTCGTTTTGCTGAATCGGTTCGCTGAAAACAGGGTTGATTTTGAGAATAATGAAGCCGTCATCCGTCACTTCCGGTACGATATTGAGTGTCAGACCGACGAAGACCGAACCGATCGTATAGGTATTCGTCCCGACGGGATTGCCGGTCGTCGTGGTCGTAATGGCTCCGGTCTGGTATTTGTAGTTGACCTGGTCACCCACATTGATAACGGCAGGCTGGTTGTTGAGTGTCATCACTTTCGGATTGGAGATCGTGTTGACATCGCCATAGTGCTGAAGAAAATTGAGGAGACCATCCATCGTAAACTGATATCCGAGTTTATAGCCATCGGGGAAAAGGAAGGCGCCCCCCTTACGCGCCAGACCGCGGAGTTTCAGATCGAAACGGCTCCAGTCGACGCCCGTCGTATTTTTGTCGGCATAACGCAACTCGATGAGACTCGCTTCGAGCATGATCTGTTTGTGCAGGCGTCCCGTCACGTGATCGATATACTCCTCGACCCGCTCGATTTGCCGTTTCGTGCCTGTAACCGTGACAATACCGGCCTCTTTGTTGATCAACGATTTGCTTTTGATCGTATGGCTGTCTTCATCACGCTGCAAAATCGCGTCGATCTGCTCTTTGAAATTGTCCCAGAATTTGAACTCCGTCACCGTTTTGATCGTCGTGTAATCCGAATTGTCGCCGCCATTTTCATTATTATAGCCCGTACCTCCCACGTTCCCCGTATTGTATCCGCCGCCGTATGCCCCGTAATTGTCATTGTTGTTATTCGATGCCCCGACCGTGATCGACTTGATCGACTCGGTTTTCAGTTCACTCAGATTGACATAGTCGATATGAAACGATTTCGTTTCGATGTAGGAGATGGAGAGAAGGCGACGCTGCGGATCGTACCGATAGAACATATTGTGTTCGTCAAAGAGGAACGAAAACATCTCGTTCAGCGTATAGTCTCGGATATGGACCAGTGTCAGCGGTGTGCGTACCACTTTTTTTGCCTCTTCATCCGTGAACATGACGCTGAATTCACAGGTGTCGGCAAGATTCTGCACAATGTCAAGTATCGTGATTCTGCCATTCTGGCTGCTGGTTGAAAATGAAAAGAGTTTGTTTTGACAATCGACCGACCCATAAAGCATGAGTGCCGAAAAAACGAGTGCGGCTATAATCCGTTTCATTGTTCTGGTTCCTTGACTTTCAATAATCTCTTTTTCTCTCTCATCGGCAGAAAAAGGGTGCGGTTATGTGCCTTCAGCACGATACCGCGGCTCCGTATTCCAACGACCTTGTACTCTCCGATTCTATCGCCGGAACGTACCCATCTGCCATTGACAAAAGCACGGTCGTTCATAATCGCGGTAATTCTCAGCGTGATTGGTTTCGGTTTGCGTTTCACCGCTTTGGCCTGCCTGATCAGAGGTTCGGCCCGCCTGAACGGATCGTATATGGTATAGTCCGGCGTCTGCGGCAGCTGCCACTCTCCAAGTTTTTCAAACTTTTTCGCAATGGATGCAACATCGACAGGTGCAGCTGCAAGCAGTGTCGTATAGAGTACCGATATGACAATGGCCATACAGTTTCTCATAATTTCGCTCCATAGCTGAGAAGATCGATGCGGAAAAGCGTTTCGCCCGTTTCAGCAAGCCATATTTTCATGTGTTCGACTTTGAGCAATGCATTGAAGCTTTCGATAAACTGAATCAGTTTCACAATATCCGCGAACCGCCCTTCTCCTTCGATATGGACCGCCTTTTTTTTCTCGATGAGCGGCATCACCTCTCCGTTGATCTCAACACTTTCGATCAGATCGATTCGCAATCCCAGATCGACCGAACGTTTCAAAACACGATCCAGCATGTCGAGAAAACTCTTCTGCTCAAACCAGATAAAATCGAGCTGTCTGGCACGACTCTGCAGATACCGCTTGGCGGCTTCCGCCTCACGGAGATCCTCCTGCAGTTTCAGCCGTTCCCGTTTGACCTGTTCGAGTTTCGTACTGATACGCCTCAGATTGACACGTGCAATCTGCTGTTGAATCTGATCACAACGGATCGACGATGCCTCGATCTCTTCATTGAGCGGATCGATCCACAGATACCACCCCATCGCCACGATCATGACGGCAGCACCCACTGTCACGGCCAATCGCTTGATCGGAGAAAAGGATTCGAACTGATTTTCCGTATCGCGAAGAAGACTCATCGTACGATCTCCACACCGCTTTGGTAGACATCTTCATCGAGTCGGATCGCCCGTGTCCCGACACTGCTGTATCCCTTGTCGACCAACTCCTTCATGAATTTCGCGATCCTGTCACGTTTGGCATAGCTCGTCAAAATATCCACCCGCATCGTTTTCGAACCATTCTGCTCCATCGAGGTCGCCGAAAGATGATACTTCTCCAGTGCCCTGTCCACATCACGCATCATCGCCTGCCGCTTCGCTTTGGAAGCCTTGATCAGCATCATCGTATCCGCCGCTTCGTCAAATGCCATCAGCTCCAGCTCTCTCTCTTCCAGTTTTTTTGCCGTTTTATCCCGAAGATCCCTCTCCTCTTTCAGTTTCTGGCTGAAATATTTCGACTTCTGTTTCAGGGTGTCGAGCTGTTTCTGAAGATTGGTTATCCTTGCCTGCAGCGTTTCAAATTTGATCTCGTTGAAAATTCCCATACCTGCCGTAAGCAATACCGCGGCGGAAACAACCGTGATAAAACGTCCGGTATGTGTCTGGAAAAAAGCGGGACGTTTTTCGAAAATGGTCAGATTCGGTGCTTCGATTTTTCCCTCGGAAGCCGCAAAAATATAGAGTGCCTCGATACCTTTATGCTGCATGGAGGGCTCAAGTGTTTCGCAACAGCTGAGTGTACCCTTGCGGCTCGTTTCAAAACCGTATCCGTCGAAAATCTCCCACAGGCCCGGAATTGTCTGCTGCTCGAAGTCGATCAGAAGTGTATCCACCTTCCCTATTCCGAAGATACCGCGTTTATGGTTGACCGCCTGTGAAACACGTTCGACAATACCGGTAAAGGATGCCTCTATCGTCTCGATCAGAAGTGTTTCGTCCGCTCCATATTTCTCTTTCTCCAATCCCCGTTTTCGAAGTGCGTCTTTCAGTGCTTCGACACTGACCTCCGCCTTGAGTGCAATCGATTCAAGCGAAGGAAGTCTTCGGTGTGTGATATAACGTCCCTCTTTGCAAAGCACTGCATACGAGGTTTCATCCCCGAGATAGAGAAAGAGTTCGACGGCACTGCTGTCCGCTTTATCGAACAGATAGAGTGCTTCGTAGATCAGGTAGGGGATCGCCAGCAGATCGATATGTCCGGTAACCCGCAGAGCAGGATCATACCGTTGATGAAGATGGTCATGCTCCACGGCAAATGCTTCGACCAGCCAGGAGGATTCAAAATCGAGGGGATATTTGATGAATGCAATGGCGTACTCTTTCTCGAGATCGAGTCCTCCCTCTTCGAACATCGTGATCTCTACGATCGTTGCAAGCTTCTCTTCGCTTGTGCCCAAAGGAATTTTGAAGGTATGCGAATGAACCAGATCGACCGGCAATACCGTACCGCAATATCCTTTTTTTGCATGCCTCGATTCTGCCGCTACAAATTGGTTGCCATCGAATCGGAGAAGACTCTTCTCCTCATCCGAACAAATAAAGACCGCGTGTTTTCCCATCCCTTTTCCGTTTTTATCATTTAATCGATCGTCACATACCCGCTCAGCGGATAGAGTTTCAGACTGTAACTCCGTTTTCCGTCAGTTACATTAATATCGGCCGCATCATGCAGGAGTGAAACGAGGCTGAAATCGCCATCGTGAGGCCTGCCGCTCACATCAAAGCAAATAACGTTCCCTGACATTCCTGCCAAGCGTATCTGTGTATGTTTATGCAACCGGTACGCACCCGCTTTTGCAATATTTCCTTCGATTCCGGCTCTGTCGACTGTTATACACCCGATATTGTCTCCGCGAAATGTGCCGTCGAAATTTCGTTGATCGTAACCGACCGCCTCATAACGTGTTTTCATGATTTTGGCCCGTATGAATTTCGCGTCGTTAAGAAGATGCTGCGGCCGGTAGAGCGAAGTTCCCACTGCCCCGAGAATACCGATGAGCAGAATGACGAAAATCAATTCGATCAATGTAAAGGCCCGCAAATATCTCACATGGATCTTCATGGTCGTTGAAGGCTCCTTCGTACGAGTCTGACCGGATGGACAACTTTGGGATGGTCCGGATTGGTTGTCACGACCGTTTCCATCATGACCATGCCGTGCGACTCTTCGGTACCGATGGGATAGCCGAGCGATCCGCATCGGGCAAGATCGCCGCTTCCCTGCATCAGATAATAGTGTGTAATATTGATGTCGGCGACAAATTTGCCATCCCGCGACATCACCTGCAGATGGTCAAGGCAGCCGCTGCTTCTGTCATGACCGCTGATCTGCAGCATCGCGATCTCGACAGCACTTTGCAAAAAGAGTTCCGCCTGTTCCCGAATATAGCTGTCGGCGGTATGGACGGTTCCGATTCTGGCATAGCGCATCGCGACGGCCATGATCCCTCCGACGATCAGAATGATGATGATCGCCTGCCAGATCCCGAATGCGGACCGCATTCGGGATGGAAGAAGTCGAAACAACAACGGTTTACAAGGAGCATGTTCCATCATCAAAACACCACCTTCTGCTTGGAGATATGCACAGGAGTGGAACCGCGGATCGGGCGCACCATATCGATACTGAGACGGATCGTGTAATTGACCAGTTCGGCACGAAATCCTGTCACATTCCGCCCCAGTACGGTAACCCGTCCGGACTGTCCGCTTCCATTGGGATCGGCACAGAAGGTTTCCGCTCTCCACGGACGATAGTCGTAAAAGAGAAGCAGCGTATCGTTATCCAGGTTCAAACCGAGATCACGAATACACTGGGCATTTTTGTCGATCTCCCCGCCCCGGGCCACGCCGTAGGCCGTATCGACGAGATAATATTTTTCGTATACAAAACTCGGAGAGCCCTGGAGTGTGATATTTCCGTCGGCATCCATGCCGATGGCAAAAATTTCACCGGCTCCCCCGCCATGCCAGCCAAACGTATTTGGAAAATCGAGGTGCCCCGATATGCCCGTATCGAATGTTCCCGCAAACACAAGGCGGATCGAATCGTTGGCAAACATATCACTCGATAGAGCAAATTTCAACGCTTCTGTCGCATTGACTTTCAAACCGTTGCTGTTTGGTGAGATCAGCGTATTGGAAAGAGTGTCACTGGCATTCATATCGATAAAACCGCTGTAGTCCCGGCGGACAAGAGACTCCTCCGCCACACCGAGCCACTCCAATACCGGTTTGGGCACCGCAAGCTCTCCGAGAGGCTGGAAGGTTGCATCGGCAGTGTCGTAGCCGATGACCGATGCCGGTACCCGGCTGTAGAGCAGCATACTCAACTGATCGAGCACGACCTGCGAATCGAGAGAGAGCTCGGTCACGGCCTGCGCTTTGACGCTTCGAATATAGAGGGCGTTCAACGCTTTGAAGGTGCCGAGAGCCAGAATGCCGGTAATGACGATGACCATAATGATCTCGATCAGCGTGAACGCCCGTTTCACCGCCATGCCCTTTTATTGACATAGACCTGTCCGATATTGACCGAATGGTAGAAGATCGATGTGGAGAAGGGGGCTTTTTTTCTGCCGGGTGCATTGGATACGGTGACATTGATCTCCTTGACATTCGTGGATCCGGATGCGGGAGAGAGCACCGAAAGATCCACACTGTTCCCCGGAGCGGGATCGGCCAGATAGCGCACGCCCACGTCCAGCCGATATTTCGCCCCCGCCGGTGTCGCCGTCTCGACACGGTACCCGTCATAGTCGTCGATATCGTTGAAAAAGGCATCTTCACGCCCCGGCGCTGACGAAGCATTCATCGGTACAACACTGTTGTCGATGCAGTTGCGCGACCCTTTGAAGCCTCCGATCCGGTAGAAACCGGTAGTCGTATCGCATGTGTAGGAACTATGGCCCGAGGAGACACTCAGAATTTGGTCCATTTTCGTATTCTCCTCGTCCCACGGCAGATGGATGACGATACCCATCAGCGCCATCGCATTGTAGAGTGCATCCTCTTTGACGATCGTTTCGAAACTCTTGTTGGTCACAAATACAATTTTCGGTACGACCATAAAGACCAGTCCCACGATGACCATCGTGATAATCAACTCGATCAGAGTCACTCCCCGCCTCATCGGAAAACCTTGACTCCGTGTTTACGTCGATAGGTCACGTTTGTATCGAGAGATCCGGCATCGAAATCGGACCCGTTGAAATCTCCACTTTGTACCCGTCGGCCGCCTCCCGGACGATCGAACCGATAGTTGAAACAGGGATGAACCATACAGTCGCTACCGGGTGTGTACGCATAATCGCCGCCAAACCCTTTCGGAACATACCAGAGCCACGGATCGATATTCAGATGGATCACACGGGTTTTCGCAACGTTTTCCGTCGTATTGATCTCCATTGTCAGCGTGCCGCTGCCGAATCTCTCGTATTGCATGACCATATTCGCATCCGCCGCACTGCCGAGCTGCACATCCGCCGTGGCGTTGGCCTCGATGATGTGACCATTCATCCGACTGCGATGCTTTTCGTTACGATACCAGTAGAGCGAATTCTGACGGAAACCCGCAACATAGGCAGGCGTGTATCTGTCGAATACTTCGAAATCGACAATGTTCTCGACACTCGGTTCGGTCGTTCGGATATCTTCCGCACGCAGCCTGCCATAATAAAAGAGTGCACCGCCGGAGAAATTTGACAACAGATTGCCGACGACCCCGGGAAAAATCGAATCCTGTACCGCAACCGTGATATTCCCTTCGCTTCCCAGTACCGCAAACGGATCGATCGGCGAATCGTAGAGCCGAGCGTAATTGAAAGCCACATCCGAATAGGTCAGAACCGCGTTGCCCGAAACGAAACCGAGATCGACACCTGTCTGCGGCTGTGGTTCACCCATGATATTGGGAGCGGAGTGCCGATCGGGCAGTTGCAAAAGCGGTGCGATATCGACAGGGTCGGCAAAGAGACGATCCATGGGATTGCTGAAGTTCATCATCACCCCATCGTTTTCTCCCCGTGCCGAAACATCGATATTCAATCCGCGCAGCCAGGCACTCATCGTCAAATCATTCGAGAGATAGGTGAAACCGTTGGCCGTATCGTTGTCCTCCATCACGGGGGTCGACGAAAAAGTTACATTGAAATGGTGGGGTATGAACCGGACATCGAGTACGCCATAGATTGTCCGGTTCGACTCGGGGGTGTCGTCCGCATCGATAGCCGTCCATTGGGTATCGTTGAGTTCCAGCGAGACGATCGCCACATCGTCGAAACTGAGATTGTAGTCGGCTATGCCGTCGGCAAAGGAGGAGAGCGACTGATTCAGAGTGCCGGCCAGAGAAGTGTTGGTTTCACCGTTCTTCATCTTGAGCCGATAGATGAGAGAGAGTGTCGTGTTGTACTCTCTGGCAACATTGCCATGGGTATCGAGCGCTTCGATACCGTTTGGAAACTGATAGGGGTGTTCCGATGTCAAATTCGCATCCTCTCCGGGTTGTACAAATACGATTTTGAGAGGGCGGACGGAAAATGCGTCACTGGATGTCGATGCATTCTCCTCCTGTTGAAGCGGGCAGCTTTCATTGACATCCTGTTTCCAGTGCAAATCGGCCAAAACCGACCGGGCACCACCAACCGCATGGTCGATAGTGAAGAGAAGATCCGTACTGTTTCGATCCTGCCAATGGAGTGTGTTCCATGGCGTCAGTGGGGTATCCCGGTCGTCTTTCAGACGAATGCAGATTGTTCCATCGAAATTTTCAAGTCCGTCATTGGTTTCATTGAGCGATGCCACCTGGAGAGAAAACGGTTCGTTCACGAGTTTGGTCGAAATGTTCCGATCGTCAATCGATCGCCCGGTATCCCAGGCATCGAAACGGTACTGCTCCACTACGGGATTGCTGCAGTCCGGGCAGTTTCTGTATGTTCCATCGTAGGAGTGATGGGTGCGCTCATTCTCGTAGATGCGCAGAATCTCTTCATGCGTCAATGCATAATCAACAATTTTGACTTCATCGAGAAGCCCCTTGAACACTTTGTTTTGATTGGGATAGTGAAGATCGCCGATGTAGAGATCCGACGCGTAGTTCGCCAGGATATCGCTCCCCTCTCTCGCCGCTTTGTCAAACCGGCCGTCAATATAGACTTTTACACGCTCGTTTGGCGGCGAGAACCCATCATAGACAACGGCCAGATGGGTCCACTTTCCACGTTGAATAAAAGCCTGTGTAGCAAAACGGTCATTATTGCCATCGATATCGATGTAGAGTCTCGCCCTGTCGTATTCACCGTCTCCGTCATCGTCGGCCATCTGGTGACCATTCCAGAAAAAAATGCCGTACGACTCATTGCTTCCAGCACTTCTGCGTTTGGAAATGACGCCCCGGGCATTGCTTCCGTTGGTCTGTCTCAGCTCTACCGGATTCATCCAGAGCGTTATTGTCAGTTGACGCGTTCCATCCAGTTTATCAGAATCGGGCACTTTGATCATGTCATCCACGCCATCCAGCGCCGCCGACATACAGAGTGCTCCCGAGGCGGTCGAGACACCGTTAAGCGCCGTTCCGTTATGCTCGTATCCACTGCTGTCTTCGACCTCTCCCTGATAACCGCTGAAACCGCATACATCCATCCGATAATCGGCAACCGGGCATATCGGGCATACCGCCATTGGCAGGCTATCGTAATATTTCCCGTGGAGTTGGTTCCTGAGAATATCTTCGATATCCCCCTGCTGCAAAACTTTTCTAAACACCATCACTTTGTCGAGCCAACCATCGAATGAATATTTTTTGTTGCCCCTGCTATATTTGACACCGCCAATGAAGACATCGTTGTCGCTTTCGACAAGATCGATAGTATAGGATTTTTGAACATGCTCCAGCAGGGTCCCGTTACGATCATAGAGGTAGATATGTTTTCTCTTGTT
>NZ_JAOZPV010000099.1 GCF_029932565.1 Hydrogenimonas sp. | reverse complement strand
TATGGTGGAGCATAGCGGGCTCGAACCGCTGACCTCCTCGCTGCCAGCGAGGCGCTCTCCCAGCTGAGCTAATGCCCCACGAAGTTGAGAGACCCGAATTGTAATTCAACTTCGCTTAAGTTTTTATAAAATATTTCTGGCAGGGCTCTTTGGAGTCGAACGGATGCACCTTGAAAACCTCGTCGCCCACCTCTACTTCGTAACTCTCTTCCGGCTTCGTTTTGCCATAAGTGGCTGTCAGTTTGGCAGCCAGCGCTTTGTCTGCGTCCGATGCGTTTGCGCTGATGGCCGAGATCGGACCGGTGGCGTTCAGCAACCTGATCTTTCTGTATTTGGGTGTAATGGCCGCCTCGATCATTTCGTTGTCCTCTTTATGCCGGCCGATGACCAGTTTGGCACCGTCCGGAAGCCGCATGTGCCGCCCGCATTTGAGCAGGGCGATATCTTCGACTTCGAGGGTGTCGTATTTTATGAATTCGGCCAGTTTTTTCGAGAAATTTTCATCGGTCAGCAGACATCCTCCACCCGGTTTTTCGAAATCTCTCAATCCGATCTCTTCCGCCATTCTCAGCTGGACCTCCCGGTTGCGCCCGGTGATGCCGAGCAGTTTTTCGCGGTCGACCCATCCTTCCCGTTCCGGCAGCGTCGGCGGCAGCGCTTTGGCGCTGAGGGGGCGCAACAGGATGTCGTCGGTATCGGAAAGCCCGGTGACCAGATCGAGGGCGTCGCGCCGCTGGCTCATGGGGCGCTGCCCCACCACTTCCCCGCTGATCAGAAAGCTGGCTCCCCAGGGCTCCATCAGCTCTTTGGCGATTTTGAACATGTTGCCGTGGCAGTCGATACAGGGGTTGAAGTTTTTCCCGTACCCGTATTTGGGGTTGAAAAGGATGTCGCGCAGGTACTGGTCGCGAATGTCGAGTGTACGCAGCTCCACGCCGATCTGGTCGCACATGTCCCGCATATGCTCCAGTTTGCTTTTGGTGCTGCCAAACCCGATATCGATATTGAGTGCGATCACTTCGATGCCCTGGTCTTTGACCAGCTTGACGGCGAGTGTGCTGTCGAGCCCGCCGCTAAAGAGTGCTATGGCTTTCATACGGAACCAGTTCTCCTCGTTTCAGTCGGTTGATGTAATCCTGATATTTGCGTAGAAAAAATATCTTTTTTTCGAAGGGAAGTGTATCATCTTTTTTGATTATGTCAAGGGCTTTTTTGTAGTATCTCTGAAGAAAATAGAGAAGCTGTTTTTTGAGCTCCGCTTCGCTATATGTCATGATCGAGTCGTCGAGCTCGATTCGCAGAAGATCTTCATGCTCGGCTCCCTGAATGAGAGCGTCAAACGCCAGTTTGTGAGTCCCGAACATCGAGCTGTCCATTGTGTCCAGGACCATGTCGGTGAGTGTCGGGGTTTTGAGCAGGGTTTTGATAATGCTCTCCTCCGCCACATCCGTAAGTGTCAGCAGCGGAGCCGGCTGAGGCTGCTCTGCCTGGTTTCGATCGTACTGCCGATAGGTGGACCTGGTGCTTTGGGAATCCAGCATCGCCGTATTGACTCCCAGGCGAAGAGCGGCATAAGGCAGGTATTTCTCCCTGACGAAAGGGGAGAGGGTCGATAGGTAATTTTTGACCGAACGGAATGCATCCTCCTTTCCTTTCGGAGTCTGGATATTGAAGCGTTCGACGGTCTGGTCGATGACAAACTGTGCATAAGGGATCGGCTTGGCGAAGAGCGCTTCGATGGCATCGGCATTTCCGGCGTTGACCATGTCGGCCGGGTCCATGCCGTTGCCAAACAGCACGACACCCCCCTCGAAATTGTGCGCGCTCAGCAGTAGTGCCGCTTTCGTCGCGGCATTGATGCCCGCACTGTCTCCGTCGTAGGCGACGATCACTTCGGGCTCGCCTTTTTTCAGAAGAGGGAGGTGGTCGTTCGTCAGAGCGGTGCCGAGCGTAGCGACGGCAGTGCCGAAGCCCGCCTGATGGAGCATGATGACATCCATATACCCTTCAACGACAATGAGCCGTTTTTTTCGGTAGATCTGCTCCTTGGCAAGGTGGTAGCCGTAGAGCAGGCGCGATTTGTTGAAGAGTTTGGTCTGGGGCGAGTTGATATATTTTGCCGGATGGTCGCCCATCGTACGCCCCCCGAATCCGACCGGCATACCGGAAGGTGAAAAGATGGGGAAAATGATACGGTCGATGAGCCGGGCATAATATCTGCCTCTGTCATGTCCGAGTATGCCGACCTCTTCCGCTTTTTGAAACGGGATCAGCGCCTTCTGCAGATAGTGGAGCGTCTCTTCCGATGATGGGGCATACCCGAGGGAAAACTTTTCGATACTCGCAAGAGAAACACCTCGGGCTTTCAAATAGTTTTTTGCCTGTTCATGATGGTCGAGATTGGCACGGTACCACTGCCCTACCGTTTCGAGAATATGGCGTTCCAGGTTTCCGCTTTGTGCACCCTTGGTGTAACGCAGTGTAAAATTGTATTGGCTCGCGAGTTTTTCGATCGCTTCGGGATAGCTCAGTTTTTCATACTCCATGAGAAACTTGATTGCATCGCCCCCGGCACCGCATCCAAAACATTTGTAAAACTGTTTGGAAGGGCTGACGATGAAGCTTGGAGTTTTTTCATCGTGAAAAGGGCAGAGCCCTTTGAAATTGGAGCCGTTTTTTTTGAGTTCGACATAATTGCCGACCACATCGACGATGTCGATCGTCTGCTTCAGCTGTTCGATGGAGTTGTTATCTATCATATATTTATTATATAATAATTCAATGTGCTTTACAGCACTAAAAAGTGAGTAGTGAGTAGTGAGTAGTGTGCACCGTCGATGAGTATCGACACCATCCGCTACTTACTGCCCACTACCCACTACCCACTTTGAAAGAAGGTCGGTAAGTGGATGCTCTTCTCATAGATTATCGTGACCCGCTATTTGCCATATTGTTGATCGCCGGGATGGTTTTCATCATCGCGTTTGTCAGCTACTGGTGGGGGGTCTATGTGAAATCCCGCAAATCCCGCCGTTTGCAGCGATTTCTGCGTCGATTCGAAACGCATGGTGTCAAGAAAAGCCTGGAGACGATGCCGTACTCACCGGCTATGACACAACCGCTCGTTCTGCTAGCCCATGCCTATGAAAAAAGTGGCGAATATACCAATGCGATAGAAATCGGCCTCTACCTATTGGAGCATTGCAGCGATGATACGATGACCTATGAGCTGATGGAGCTCGTGGGGACCACCTATATGCATGCCGGCTTTCTGGAGCGTGCCCATTCCACCTTTTTGCAGATACTCAAGTCCAATCCGCGCAACAAAAAAGTGCTCAACGATCTCATGGTGGTCTACGAACGTCTGCAAAATTTCAAAAAGGCGAAAGAGGTTGTCGAATCACTCGAAGCGATGGGTGTGAACGTGGCCGACCTGAAACTCTATATCGACCTGAAAATCATCACATCCGATCTCTATATGGAGCATGATAAGAAAATCGAAACGGTGATCGATTTCTACATGGCGAACAAAAAATATGAACGCATCGTATTCGAATATTTGCTGAAGAACGAGCCGCAGCGGGCATGGGAGATGGTGCAGGAGGCGAACATAGAGCATCTTGTCGATATTTTCTGGTTTCTTCCCACATCTTTTCTGGATTACGACAGGATCAAGGAGAGTCCGAAATTACGAGCTATCTATGGGGCACGTGGAGATATTGAACCCTCCGAGCCGACCGGATGGTTCCTGATCGACATGATGAACCATCTGAGAAAGACAGGATTCAAAGAGACGACGCTGCAGTTCGCCTATCTGTGCAAAAACTGCAAGCAGCAGTTCCCGGTGCCGTTCGACCGGTGCCCGAAGTGTCTGGCGCTCGACAGTGCGGTAGTGGAAACCGAAATAACAAAGGCGGAAAATGAAACGGGTTACAATCTTCTCTGACGGGTCGAGCCTGGGTAACCCGGGTCCAGGAGGCTATGGGGTAATCTTGCGATACGGCAACCGGGAAAAAGAGATCACCGGCGGTGAGCCGATGACGACCAACAACCGGATGGAGCTGATGGCGGTTATCGAAGGGTTGAAAGCACTCAAGGAGCCCTGTGATGTTACGATCTACAGCGATTCGAGCTATGTGGTCAAGGCGATCAATGAGTGGCTCGATGACTGGATCAAACGGGACTTCAAAAAAGTCAAAAATCCCGACTTGTGGAAAGCCTATATCGAAGCGGCCAAACCTCATAAAGTCAAAGCGGTCTGGGTGCGCGGGCATAACGGTCACCCTGAAAACGAACGGTGCGACGAACTGGCGAGAAAAACCGCCGAACAATTCAAAAAGGAAAATCGATGAACGGAGTGGGAAAAGGGAGTTCGTTCCTTTTGGTGCGACAGGCTGCGCCAGTGCAGCGGGGAGCATCGAAAAACGAAGAGCAATTGCTTGCTCTTCGCCGATGCGCACGCCGATGGCGATATGGCGCCAATAGCCATCGCCAGACAGCAGGCAGAAACGGACACGGCGTCGGCGCAGGTGTGGGAGTTTTGTTTCCACGCCGTATGATTCAAAGTGAGGAGCGTACAGATGGATGAACTCAAGCCTCTCGAAGAGCAGCTGGGTTATAAATTCAAGGACCGGCAGAGACTGGTCGAGGCATTGACGCATAAGAGCTACAAGAAACCTTATAACAACGAGCGCCTCGAATTTCTCGGCGATGCCGTACTCGACCTGGTGGTTGGGGAGTATCTTTACGAGAAATTTCCGAAAGCGAAAGAGGGAGAGTTGAGCAAAATGCGTGCGTCGCTGGTCAACGAGGCGGGATTCAAGCGTCTGGCCGATGCATTGCATCTGGGAGATTACATCTACATTTCCGCTGCCGAAGAGAATAACAAAGGGCGTGAAAAACCCTCTCTTCTGTCCAATGCGTTCGAAGCACTGATGGGTGCGATCTATCTCGAATCGGGTCTCGATGAGGTACGACGGATTACGATCGGCCTTATCGAGGCGTGCTATCCGAAAATAGATCTTGGATCGCTTTTCAAAGATTACAAGACGACGCTGCAGGAGCTGACTCAGGCAAAGTTTGGCGTGACTCCCGACTACATTCTCAAGGATGCGACAGGCCCCGATCACAACAAAGAGTTTGAAGTTCAGGTGTATGTCAATGACAGACTGCTTGCGACGGCAAAAGGCAAGAGCAAAAAGTCGGCGCAGCAGGAGGCAGCGCATGCGGC
>NZ_JAOZPV010000030.1 GCF_029932565.1 Hydrogenimonas sp. | reverse complement strand
ACCCAGAACCAGACATTGAATATGCCGCGTCGGTTCGCCGGCGCCACATTCGGGCTTCTGTCGAGGAACGGCAGCAGGAAGAAGATCACCTGCGCGAAGCCGAATGCCAGAAGGCCGGGGTCTTTCGGGAACGGTCGGAGAATCTCGTAGCTCCACAGGAAGTACCACTCCGGATAGATGTGCGGCGGTGTCTTCAGACCGTCGGCCGGATCGAAGTTGATCGGGTCCATCGCGAAATCGTAATGCCAGAAGACCAGGTAGAAATAGAAGATCAGGAAGATCGAAACGACAAACATGTCTTTGGAGAGGAAGTCGGGCTGGAAGCGGATGACTTTCGCCTCTTTCGTCTTCCCTTCAAGATATTTTTTCGCCTCTTCATCGAAATCGACCTCTTCACCGTCCTGGTTGTTGACGTGCGGAATTCGGAGTGTACCAAAATGCAGGCCGATCAACGCCATGATCACCAGCGGCAGAAGGAAGACATGCAGCATGAAGAAACGGGTCAGGAATGCCTGTCCCGGCACGTAGTCACCGCGGATCCACTCGACCAGGCCGTTGAGTTCCAGAGATCCCAGGCTGAAGAGGTTGGTGATAACCATACCGGCCCAGTAGCTCATCTGTCCCCAGGGAAGCATATATCCGCTGAACGCTTCGGCGGAGAATGTGACGAAAAGGAGCATACCGGAGATCCAGATCAGCTCGCGTCCTTTTTTGTAGGAACCGTAATAGATGCCCGTGAACATGTGGATGTAGATGATCAAAAAGACGACCGACGCGGCGACCGCGTGCATATGACGCCAGAGCCATCCGAACTCCACCTCTTTCATGATCGTGTAGTTGACGCTGTCGAATGCCGTTTTGACATCCGGCTGGTAATACATCAACAGAAAAATTCCGGACACCACCAAAATCCCGAATGTAAACGCCAGAACCATACCCATCGCCCAGAGGAAGTTGATGTTTTTCGGAATCCAGTACTCCTCGGCCAGGACGCGGCGAAGCGTCTTGATCGCCAGGCGCTGGTCGAGCCACTCTTCCAGACTGTGTGCTTTTTCAAAATGTGCCATTTACCCGCTCCTTTAGGCCGTAAGGCCAGCTTCTTTCATCTTTTTGTACTCAGGGCCCTCTTCGCCAAGAACAAGCGTCGTTCCATCCAGCTTGAACGGAGGAATGACCATCGGGCTCGGCGGCGGCGGCTTGGTGGCGTCGCCATTGGTATCGAACATGCCGCCGTGGCAGGCGCAGAGGAAATCTTTCGAATCGGGGCGATACGCCGGAATACATCCGAGGTGCGTACAAAGACCGATACAGACAAGAAAGTGGTCTTTACCGACCACCACGTCACGATCGCTCTTTGGCATATCGTCGGTTTTCTTGAGAATGAAGATGGGTTTTCCGCGCCACTTCTCAACGTTGAGTACGTTGGGTTCTGCAGCGGAAAGATCTACTTTCGTAAATCCGGCTGCTTTAACGCTTGGAAGGGGGTCCCAGGTTTTTTTCGCCGCGTACAGTGCAGCGATTCCGCCCAGAGCAGCCCAACCGCCAAAGACTTTACCCATAAAGTCGCGTCGGCCGTTATCTGCCATAGCTGATCCTTTTGTTGAGATTTTAAATCAGCATATTATAGGAGTCAAAAGGTTAATTTGCAATAAAAATTAGCTGAGCTTATCTTTAATATACATCGCGACTTCGCTGGCTGCATCGTTTTGTAGCAGTTTGTCATTGTAAACGAATGCTTCCGATATTTTTTGTGAGATTTCATTTTTGGAAAAACTTCCGATCATGGGGATTCCCAGAGCCTCCATTTTTCTCTGCCATGCAGTCGCAGCACCCGGTTTCATCAAATAGATCGGATTCGAACCGGCCGCCAACGCCTCCAGTGCGCTCTGCGGCGACGAAGTAATAAAGCGTTCAGCCCTCATCAATGTTTCGTCATACGTTTCCGACTCTTCCACTCTGTTGAAACACCTGGAAAGTTCATCGCCATACTGCATAAAAAAGTAGTATCCCTCCAGCAGTGTTGCATCGAGTCCCTCGAACGCACAGGCGAAAGGAAGCAGCTGCATCTCGTAATCGTCGTCGCCCCAGAAGTAGACCATGCCGCCATCATGTGCAGATTTTTCGAAATACCGCGGATCCACGATGTCGGCCTTGAGTATACCGCTGCCCTCTTTCATGCTCGATACGAGTCCGGATTCCTCCGTCATAAAATCGTCGGGATCGTCGCTGATGCGGACAAAAAGAGAGAAGTAGTCCGCCATATCTTCCCACAACCTCCTGCTCTCCTCTTCGGAGTCGAAGACCAAACCATCCTGCGGCGTTGCGATATTGGCGATATTCCGCACGACATCGACACTGACATATTTGTCGATTCCAAACTGCTCCTTGGCGTACTCGCCGGCACGGAAATCGCTCGTCAGCATCGTCACATCCACACCCATCGCTTTCAGAGCATTGATAACCGGTGCACTGCGACGCAGTCTGTCGAGACCGACCCGATGGCCTGTATGGATATAGTAGTAGAGTTTCATATCAAACCTTTATTGTCGTAAGTATTGTGGGAGTGTGGGAATGTGAGAGAGTTTTTTCATATACTCCCACAAAGCCGCGAAGCGGCGATCCCACACTCTCACACTCTCACAAAGTGAGCGAAACGAACGTCCCCAAGTAGCCGCAATGCGGCTACTTTCCCCTCTCTCTCATCTTTATATAGATATGGAGAATCTCGAGTGCCGCCGGCGTCACGCCGCTGATTTGACTCGCCGCCTGCAGAGTTGGCGGGTTGAAACGTGCCAGTTTCTCTTTGATTTCGTTGCTGAGCCCCGGTATTTTGTCAAAATCCATCTCTTCGGGAATCTTCACTTCGAGCATTTCATGCATCTTTCCGATCTGCTCTTTCTGCTTCTGGATATATTTGTCGTATTTGGCATGGATCATCAGCTGCTCTTTCACCTCGTTGGGCCAGTCGACAACTTCGGGAATCAGTCGCCCCAGCTTCTCCATCGTGAAATCGGCCCGTCCGACAATCAGTTTGAGAGGAGTTTTGTCGGTGATTTTTTCGACACCCAGCTCTTCCAGAATTTTCAATCCCTCTCTGCTCGGTGTCAGGAACCGTTCCTCCATCAACCGGATTCCTACGTCGATCATCTCTTTCTTGCGCAGCAGCTTCCCGTAGGTCGTCTCGTCGATCAGACCGAACGCGTGGCCATATTTCATGAGTCGCAAATCGGCATTGTCCTCACGCAGAATCAGGCGATACTCCGCCCGACTGGTGAACATGCGATAGGGTTCATTTGTCCCCTTGGTCACCAGATCGTCGATCAAGACACCGATATAGGCTTCATCCCGTCCCAGCACGAACGGTTCTTTTCCACGGATCGACAACGCTGCATTGATACCGGCCATGAGCCCCTGTGCCGCAGCCTCTTCATAGCCGGTCGTTCCGTTGATCTGTCCTGCGAGATAGAGGTTTTTGATCTTTTTCGTCTCCAGCGTATGCTTCAGCTCCGTCGGATCGACATAGTCGTATTCGATGGCATAGCCGTAGCGGACAATTTTCGCATTTTCCATCCCCTTGACCGACCGGATCATCGCCAGCTGGACATCGGTTGGCAGCGAGGTGCTCATGCCGTTGATGTAATACTCGGTCGCTTCGAGCGTCTGCGGCTCGACAAAGATATGGTGGCGCTCCTTGTCCCGAAAACGGTTGATCTTGTCTTCGATACTCGGACAGTAACGCGGTCCGACTCCTTCAATCTGACCGGAAAAGAGCGGTGCACGATGAAAATTTTCCTCGATAATGCGATGCGTCTCTTCGTTGGTGTAGGCGATATAGCACGGCAGCTGTCTTGGATTGAAGCTATTGCGATCGGTCCGGAAACTGAAAGGTTTCGGAGGTTCATCGCCGGGCTGAAGCTCCATATTCGAAAAATCGATACTCGTACCGTCGATACGTGCACATGTACCGGTCTTCAGGCGGCCGACATTGAAGCCCACTCTTTTCAGATTTTCCGCCAATGCCGTCGATGCGAACTCACCCGCACGCCCGGCTTCCCTGGTCACTTCGCCGATATGAATCACGCCGCCCAGGAACGTTCCTGTCGTCAAAATAACTTTTTTGGCATGAAAGGTTTCACCCAGCTCTGTTTTCACTCCCACCACTTCACCATGCTCAACGAGCAGTTCCTCCACCATTCCCTGCAGAATGTCGAGATTCTCTGTTCCGACGCAGACAGTTCTCGCTTCGATTCGGTAGCGATCCATATCGATCTGTGCGCGGCTGCCCCGCACTGCAGGCCCCTTCGTTTCATTCAGAATTCGGTATTGAAGTCCCGCCTTGTCCGTCAAAAGACCCATCTCACCGCCCAGCGCATCGAGCTCTTTGACGAGATGCCCTTTGGCAAGTCCTCCGATAGCCGGATTGCAGCTCGCCGCCCCGATCTGCTCGACCAGTATCGTGATCATCAATGTTTTCAGCCCCATCCGTGCCGGAGCGAGAGACGCTTCGATTCCCGCATGACCGCCGCCGACAACTATGACATCATATTTCATACTTTTTTCACCATTTTTAAAATCAATATATATTTCACCGATATTTAATAGAACCCATTTCAACCTGGAAGATATCAGACGAAGCAGACATTGATGGCATTGAGATAGAAAGGTTTGCAGAAAACCTAGCCGTTTGAAATCTCGAAGCTTGGACAAAACAACGTTATTTCGTCTGAAATCACGCCGGGCTGACGGATTATAGCTTTTTGAGATTAAAAAAGATATGATAAAGTCAATTTAAAGCGAGGGAAAAGTTTGCAGGGAAAAATTGTCGTCTACTCCGACCAGACCGGGCTTGGGAAAATCATTACACCGGACCATAAAAAATACAATCTGTCGATCGACGAGTGGAACGAATATGATACGGTGCCGCAGATCGGACAACTCATTACCTTTACACCGGAAGGGATCAATGCGACGGACATTCGATTGGGTGAAGAAACGAGCCGTGATACGATGGCCGAGGTACCTCATACCGCAACAATACAGCAAACGGAAGAAGAGAGTATCATGCCCGACGAAGAGCCGTCGGTAGAAAAACACCTCGATGCCCTCGAATCGAGTATGGACGTGGATGCCTCTATCCAGATGCATTTCAGCGACATCCAGAAAAAAATCGCCGACAATATGGATCTTGCCAAAGAAAATCGCCGTCTCGATTTTATTCGGATGAACCGGTTTCTGACCACCGCCTACAACAACCTCATCGAAATCGACCACAGCTTCGAAAATTACGAACTGGCCGAAATCAAGCAGCAGCTTCTCGATGCGTATGACACCTATCGGGAATTCAAGGCAAAAACCAACTACATCCAACATGCCTACGAGCAGGTGTTTTTGAGCAAACAGTTGCGCTACAAAGAGCTCCGGGCCAAACTCGAACTCAACAAAGCGCAGATTGCCAAACTGAACGAGAATACAAAAAACAGGGAAGAGGAGATCAAGGAAAAGAGCAAGCGTCTTGCTGCGATGCAACCGCAGAGCGAAGAGTATATCTATCTTTTCAATGAAATCAAACTTCTGAAACGGGCTATGGTCGATGCGATCCATGAAGTGGCCAAATTGACGGAAGAGAACCGCCTCTATATAGATTCACTCGACAATTTCTACAAAATGTATTATGATAAATTTAAAGAATCGTTTGGCGAATTTGTCGAAACACACGATGCTCTGTTGAGGAAAATTCAGGATGTACTCGCATACAAATTCGATGCAATGATGTGGAAAAAAGCGAACCACTCCAAACCGATACAGAACTTTTTTGCACAGGCCGGAATCACCGACGAATTCAGTGCTATTACTTACCTGAAGTATTATCTCAAAACACTCGATGCATCCAAGCTCAATCAACAGAACCAGGAACTTGTTGACCTATTGCACTATCTGGAACAGCAGACGAAAAAGAGGGTGGTCTGCATCGACGATGACACCGACTTTCTGACACTCGTCAAACAGACATTCGGCGAGATCGACCGGGATATCAAAGTAACCCTCAGCACACGGCCGGAAACGGTGCTGCCCGACTTGAAAAACATTCAGCCCAATGTACTGATCATCAATCCGGAGATGCGGGGAATCGAGATCGAATCGGTCATCGGATATGCGAGAAAAATAGCACCGGATATCGAAACCGCTTTTTTCGCCAAACGGATCAACCGCGATCTGCTGATGCGCGCAAAACAGTACAACATTGCCGCCATTATTCCCAAAACGCATCACAAGCAGGAGCTTTTGGAGCAATTCAGGCAATATATCCAGTAAGGGAATGAACCATGTTCACAGGACTTATCCGCGAGATGGCAGAGGTCGTATCCTATGCCGACAACATCCTGACACTCAAAGCGGGCTATCGCCCGAAGATCGGTGATTCCATCGCCGTCAACGGAGCCTGTCTGACAGTAGTGAAGGTGGGCGAAGGGAGCTTCAGCGTCGAGTTGGCCGACGAAACCCGCGATGTCATCGCCATGGAAAATCTCAAAGGCCATGTCCATATCGAACCGGCCATGCAGATGGGAGACCGTTTCGAAGGCCATATTGTCCAGGGGCATGTCGATACCGTCGGCACGGTCACACGCATTCAGAAACGCTCCAATGGCATCGACTTCTTTATCTCGATTCCGCACCCGTATATGCAATATGTCATTCCGAAAGGCTCCATTACAATCGATGGAGTCAGCTTGACTGTCAACGATGCGAGTGAGGACGGATTCCGGCTCACGATCATACCCCATACGCTCAAAGAAACACTCTTTGGAACGTACCGTGTCGGAACACGCGTAAATGTCGAAACCGACCTCTTTGCCCGTTACGTCGCGAACATCCTCGACAAACGCGAATCCGCAAAACAGACGGGATGGGAGACGATAGAGCGCTTTCAGGCGTTATATTAGTATTGAGTGCTGAGTGTTGAGTCCATTCGCTTCATTAATACTCAATACTCCGTACTAAAAAGGAGCAACATGCGACTCTTTTTAGCCAGCTATGCCGACGTCGACTACTATGACGATATCAAACGGGATATGCAACCCTATTTCGATGCCAAATGGGTCGAGCGGAAGAATCTTCATCTGACCTGGATATTTTTGGGCGAACAACCCTCAGCGGCCCCCATCATCGACCGTCTTCAACCTCTGAAGATGATTCCGAGGCTGCCTCTTTCCATTCAGGGATTCGGAACATTCGGAAGACCTTATCCAAAAGTTTTCTATCTCAGAACCTCCTCGGTCGTGGTCCACACGCTCCAGCAAAAAATCGCCGAACTTCTTGGGGAAGAGCCGGATGAAACATTCAACTCCCATATTACGCTAGCCCGTATCAAAAGATTCCACTCCGAGGGGTATAAACATATGGAGCGCCCCTGGATGAGCGAACCTCTTGGCACCGTCGAAGCGCCCATCTATCTGATAGAGAGTCGACTGACTCCGTCAGGACCCATCTATATTCCCATCGAGGAGTTCTAGGATGCTGAAACATCTGTTTGAATACGATATCCCGGAAACAGGTGAGACCTTCGAAACCCTTCTGACAAATGACGATGTCACGATCGAGCTCATCGTCAGCAGCGAGCAGCCCGAACCGATACTCTACCATCAGCAGAAGGATGAGGCGGTCCTACTGATCCAGGGAAAAGCGACGCTCTGGGTCGACGGAAAACATATTACGATGCTCCCGGGTGACTTTCTGCATATTCCCGCCCAGACGCCCCACAAAGTCCTGGAAACGGAAAATGGAACCCGATGGCTGGCAATCCATACAAAGAGAGCGCTATGCTGACCCCGAAAGCCGCCGCTTTGAAATATGCGATGCACAAAGACAACGCCCCGAAAATCGTCGCAACCGGAAGAGGAGAGGTGGCACTCAAAATCATCGAAAAGGCCAAAGCGTTCGACATCCCCCTCTTTCAAAACGAAGCATTGGCCGATGCGCTGTTGAAACAGGAGCCCGGCACCGAAATCGACCCCCTGCTCTTCCAGGCCGTCGCGGAAGTATTCGTCTGGCTCATGAAAGCCGAGGAGAGCGTGCAGCTCTCCTCGAAGTGAGTAGTCACACTGAAGTAAGCCGCGCTACGCGCGGACAATAACTACTAAACGAGCGTAGCGAGTGTCTCACTACCCACTACCTACTACCCACTCTTAAATCCCGCATCCGGCGGAGTCACACTCTTTGAACTTCTCCACCTGGTAGGTAAAAATCTGCGGATGGTATGCCAGGCAGTTTTGCGGCAGACCGGCTTTGAGACAAAGATGGGCGAAGAAGAGGTCGAAGTCGTTCAGCTCCTCCCACACCTGTGGCAGAAACGTTGCCTGGCGTCCATCGAGTTGCAGGATGACACCGTCGATTCCCGGCCGGATTTTACTGCGAAGATCTTCCGTATCACTGTAGTCGAGTGGCTGAGGGACCGTAAGCAGGGAGACTTCGATATCGACTGTTTCGAACTCTTCCGGCGTCAATTTTGAAAAGCGGGGATCGTCGAATGCCGCCGCTCTTGCATTTCCTATCAAATCGTCAATGAGAGAACGGTGGGGAATGATGGAACCGATGCACCCCCGCAGCTGCCCTCCGATCGTCAGCGTCACGAACGTCGCCTGCTTTTCGGCGAATTCCGGATGGCTCGCCACAACCGCCTCTTTGTCAACCTCCGGTGCCAATCCGAAGGCTGAAGCGATCGCCTGCCGGGCGATTTTCAAAAGCAATTCTCCATCAATCATTCCATGCTCCTTAAATATTCTTTAAGAAGTATAGCACATTTTAAGCTTTATTTAAAATCTTTATCGCAAAGTGGTGCGGCATCGGGATTGCGCTCCTTTTTGAGCACCATGTCGATGGGTTCGAGAGGAAGATCCGCCGAAGGGGAGGCAATGGTGCCGCTGCGCACATCCGAACTCGGCGGAACGTAGACATAAAGGCCGTTCTCCACCATCCCCATCCGGACCGGCGTCGCCGACGAATAGGTCGTTACGATGGCATCGGGCGCCAGACGGACGGTAAGATCGGCAAAATACTCTTTGGTCCAGAGCAGCGGATTTTTTTTGGGGCTGAACGCATCCTGGTAGACGATATCGAAAAGAAGATTGGTCGCATGCAGAAACTCCCGCGCATCGCCGAAAATCACTTCGATACGGATTTTCGCATTTTCGTACACTCCCTTTTCGGCGATGCTGTCAATGACGTCTCGATACGGTGCAAACTCTTTGGGATAGGGAAAGTCGACGAGGGAGCGCACCAGTGCTTTGTCAAATTCGGGAGAATAGATGTGCACCGGGGTATTGAGCCCTTCCCGGTCCAGGTAGTGAAGGGTAGCCAGAGTGTTGTACCCAAGACCGAAGCAGATGTCGAGGATCGTCACGGCCCCTTTTCCCGTTCCCTGCTTCCTGCTCCCGAGCAATGAGAACGCGGGCTCGACATGTTTTTTCAGCGACTCTTTCAGCGCCCCGTCTCGGGTCGAGTGGTAGCACTCGTCAAACAGCCCCGACTTCGCCGTGAAAGTTCCATCCTCCGTTTTGACAAGAGAGGGCAGTGCGCTGCCCTCTTCCGTTTCACCGTTCACCCTTTCCCGTTCCCCTTTCTCAGAAACTCGCTTCATGCAGCTCTTTGAACTTGAATCCTTCGATCACTTCGTCGATATCTGCACCTTCACGGGCCACAAGCACGAATATGTTCTCCTCCATCATCGGCCAGATCGGCTCGCCCTGTCTCGCTACGATGGCGTAATCGACAAATTCATCGATCTCTTCACGCGTGTCGAAGAAATCGATTGTCCGGATCTCACCGGCATCGAATGTGATGAGCCCCCACGCCTTCGCATCGTCCATCGGTACCAGTCTCGCCGTTTCGGCATCTTTCGAATCGAGTGGAAGTTCGATCAGCATGTCGCCCCTTTCAATTTCGCGGGATCGAGTTTCAGCTCCTCGTTATGCATAATGCCGATCCCCCGCTCGAGTACGTTGCGTGCAATCTCTTTCGCTTCCTCCAGCGAATGCATCTTGCAGCTGCCGCACTGGTAGATGTTGAGTTCGGGAATATCCTCCATACTTTTGACATTCAGGACATCCCTCATCGATGCCTCCCACGCTTTGGCGACACGCTCTTCATTCGGTGCACCGATGACACTCATATAAAATCCTGTACGGCATCCCATCGGTGAGATATCGATGATCTCGACATCGTCACTGTTGAGATGATCACGCATGAAGCCCGCGAAGAGATGCTCGAGCGTATGGATCCCCTTTTCCCCCATCATCTCCTCGTTCGGTTTGCAAAACCGCAGATCGAAAACAGTGATTGTATCGCCGCATGGTGTTTTCATCGTCTTGGCCTTGCGCACTGCAGGAGCAGGCATGATGGTATGGTCGACAGTAAAGCTTTCGAGTAGTGGCATCGGATTTCCTTTTTTAGTGAAAAGTTAAAAGTTAAAAACGAAAAGTTCAGGTGAGCCGCTGACGCGGACCACATTTCAAAGAGATTATACAAAAGTTTTCGGCGATTGGCTTGAAAGAAAAAGAATTAAAAAATAGATAAAAGGGAGCGAAGCGACCTTCCGTCACTTTTCGTTTTTAACTTTTCACTCGAAAGCCCCGAGTGGGGCTTTCGGCAGGGGCTTTCGTCAAACGCTCGCTTCTTCGCGGCGCTGCAGGTATTCCCAGCGTTCGTCTACCATCTTCTGCCACTCATCGATCAAATACTCGTATTGTGGTTTGAAAAGGTGCTTGAAACGGCCCTGGGCTCCGAGATAGTCGCGGACCGGTACTTTGTTTTTCGGACGATAGGTGATCGTCAGTTTTGTACCGTTCTCGATCTCGTAGAGCGGGAAGACCAGTGAGTCTGTCGCAAGATCGGAGATGGCGATCGTGTCGTCCGGCGCGAATTTCCATTCGGTCGTACAAGCGCTCATGGCGTTGATAAAAACCGGGCCCTCCGTCTGGAAACCTTTCTGGATCTTCTTGATCATATCTTTCCACTTGTTCGGTGCGACCTGTGCGACATAGGGGGCACCGTGTGCAGCCATGATGCCGAGCATATCTTTCTTCATCATCTTTTCGCCGTAGCTGACACGGCCTGCCGGACTCGTTACCGTACTGGCACCGATCGGCGTGGAAGAGGAGCGCTGGCCACCGGTGTTGGCGTAGACTTCGTTGTCGAGACAGACATACATCATGTCATGACCACGCTCGAAACATCCCGAAATCCACTGGAATCCAATATCGTACGTCGCGCCGTCACCACCGAAGGCGACGAATTTGGGAGACTTGCCTTCACAGGAATCGGGCAGTTTGCCTTTGCGTTTGCGTGCCTTGTACATCGCTTCCGCACCGGCGATCGCTGTGGAAGAGTTCTCGAATCCAATATGGATCCAGCTGTTATCCCAAGACGTATAGGGGTAGACCGCCGTACAGACTTCCAGACATCCTGTCGCCGCGCTCATGATCATCGGATCGTTCGTAGCGTTCAGAATCTCGCGGACGATAATCGAGTGTGCACATCCCGGGCACAGCAGGTTCGCACCCTCGAAACGGTCAGCAGAGGTTGAAAACTCTTTCAGGTTTTTGATTTTTTTGATTTCACTCATCGTGCACTCCTCTTAATAAAACGACAGTTTCGGACCGCGAAGGCCTACGAACTGCTGCAGTGGTGTCGTCGGTTTGCCGGCTTCGGCGTTGGCCGCCAGCTCTTTGTAGATCTCTTCGGCTTGCTCGACCGTGAAGTCGCGGCCGCCAAGGCCATAGATATAGTTGGTGACGACAGGATGGTTGTCGCTCTGATAGACCGATCCGATTACTTCGTTATAAAGTGCACCGAAGGCGCCGTTGGGGCTGCTTCGGTCGAGGCACGCGACCGCTTTGACGCCCGAAAGCGCCTCGACGATCTTTTCATGCGGCCAGGGACGGAAGAGTCTCGGAGCAACGACACCTGCCTTGATACCCTGCTCTTTGCGCATCTTTTCGGCGACCATGATAGTCGTCTCGACGGTCGATCCGAGCGCGATGATCGCGACGTCGGCATCGTCCATCATATATTTTTCCACGATGTTGTATTTGCGGCCCGTCTTCTTTTCGAACGCGTCGAAGACCTCTTCGACCTTTCCGAAAACCTTCGTCATCAGATCGTGATGCTGGCGCGCTTTGTGCTCGAAGTGCCAATCCTCTTCGGTCTGGACGCCGTAAGTGACCGGTTTGGAGAGGTCGAGCATCGGGTTGACCATCGGATATTCGCCGATGAACTCGTAGGCTTCGTCGTCGTTGAGCGGTCGAACATTCTCGGCGGTATGCGACGTGATGAATCCGTCCTGATGACTCATGACCGGCAGACGGATTTCAGGATCCTCACCGATTTTGAAAGCCATCAGTGTCAGGTCGTAGGCTTCCTGCGGATTGAAGCCGTCGAGTTGGATCCATCCGCTGTCGCGCCCCAGGTACATATCGGAGTGGTCGCCGTTGACGTTCAAAGGTGCGGCGAGCGCACGGTTGACGACGACCAGGACGATCGGCAGACGCATACCGCTCGCCTGATAGAGAACCTCCGCCATCAGGGCGAATCCCTGGGAGCTGGTCGCCGTGGCGACACGCCCGCCCGCTGCCGCGGCACCGACACATCCGGACATCGCCGCATGCTCACTTTCGACCATGACGAATTCGCCGTCGACATATCCGTTCGCGAGGAACGATCCATAGTTCTGCACAACCGGTGTAGAAGGGGTGATCGGGTAGGCAGCCACGACATCGATCTGAGCCTGGCGCATCGCCTGGCTCGCCGCCATGTTACCGTCCCAAACCTCTACTTCGTTCAATTCCATTTTTTCAGCCATCAAATTCTCCTGTTACTCTTTCTCGGGCCATTTGGCCAGAGCTTCTTCGTTGGGAATGCGCTCTTCGAACATCAAGAGCGATTTCGGGTTGGTCGGGCACACTTCGACACAGATACCACACCCTTTGCAGTGGTCGTAATCGACGCCGATCATCTTCTTGTCGCGTGAAATGATCGATACGTCGGGACAGTAGATCCAGCAGAACTGACAGTCGATACAGATGTCTCTGTTGTAGACCGGTTTCAGAACCCGCCAGTCGCCGACATACGCTTCATGTGAGTTGGTCTCCGCATACGGGCGATCTTCCGGCAGAATATAACTCGCATCCTTGTCCAGCTCTTCTTTGAATGAAAAGAGGATCGCTCCGGGGATCAGTTCGTCCCATCCAAGATATTTCATTGCTTCTCCCTTACTTCACTGAATTGTACGCACGTTCGATCGCCGCCATGTTGGCGTCGATGATCTTCTGCGGAAATTTGGACAAGACACTCTCCATCGCCTTCTGGAAGTAATCCAGCTCGAACATGCCCGACACTTTCATCAACGCACCAAGCATCGGCGTATTCGGAATGGCACGTCCGATCGTGTCGAGCGAAATCTGAATACAGTCGACGACATAGACATCTCTGCCCTTGAGTTTCGGCTGACTCTCGATCAGCTCCTCTTTGCTCAGGTGTGTCGTAATGATATATTTGGTTTCCTCTTTTTCGTATGCAGTGATGTCGGCCGTATAGGTCAGACCCGGGTCGATGACGAGAACGTAATCGGGATGCATGAATTTCTGATGGTTCAGTATCACTTCGTCGTCGATGCGGTTGTATGCCGTCATCGCCGCACCGCGTTTCGCCGATCCGTAGAATGCGAAAGCCTGTACATATTTTCCGGTTCGGGCGACAACGTCGCCAAGTCCTTTGGCGCCTGTTACCGCACCCTGCCCTGCACGAGAGTGCCAGCGAATTTCCAACATGAGTTTCTCCCTTTTTAAAACGCCAAATCCCAAATGAGACTTGTAATTCGCGCTTTGATTGAACTACTAAGGTATGCTTATTGTAGTCAAGCCGCTCTTAAAGCAAGCTTTCTGAACGGATATCCATCACGGCCGTTTTCGCATCGGGTGCAAGATGTTTACATTCGGCTTTCAGCTCCTGCTCGCTGCCGTAGCCACAGGTCAATGCATAGGGCATGATTCCGGCGGCGTGGGCGGCATGGACGTCCATCAGCGTATCCCCGATCATCCATGCGCAGGAGGTGGATGCACCCATCGTATCGAGCGCTTTGAGAATCGGTTCGGGATGGGGTTTGTGGTTCTCTACATCCTCGCTGCCAACGAGCACTTCAAAATGATTCATCAATCCGAAATACTCCATCAATTCGATCGAATAACGGCCCGTTTTCGTCGTCACGACACCAAGTCTGGCAAAATAGGCAGCCTCTTCGACCGCTTCGCGGGCACCTGGCAGCAGCACCGTCTTTTCCCGGCTGATTTTCCGATAGTGCTTTTTGTATGCCCCCACGTACCGCTCTACGGACGACACGTCGGCACCCAGTCTGATAAACATCTCCCCCAGGGGTATACCGATCATCCGAACGATCGCATCGGCATCGGGCGCTTCGTCGCCAAGTTCCCCATAGGCGGCCGAAAAGCTCTCCAGTATCGCTTCGGTCGAATCGATCAGCGTTCCGTCGAGATCGAAGAGAATTACCGTACCGTCACGTTTCACGGCTTGATCCAGTCGATCTGGTTGTGCATGATCCCGATGATCGAAGGAACGATGGGATTGATCTGCCGATTCACGACCGTGATCGAATCGGGAATATAGAGAAAGACATAGGGTTTGTCCTGTGCAATCGCGGCAAACATCTTTTTGTAGATCTTGCCAACTTTTTCCATGTCGGTCGTCTGTTCCGCCTCTTCGATCATCCGATCGACGTCCGGATTGTGGTAGCCGACCAGATTGAACCCCCCCAGTTTGTCCGAATCGGAGTGCCAGAGGGCATACGCATCGGGAATGAGCCCCAGACTCCATCCAAGCAGAATCACTTCAAAACGTCGCGGCGTCACGACCGTATTCAAAAAGGCCTGCCACTCCATCGCACGGATTTTCACCTTCACACCGATTTTTCCAAGCTGATACTGAATGATCTGTGCCGCATAGAGGCGGGTCGTGTTGTTGGCGTTCGTGGTGATTGTGAATGCGAGGGGGTGCCTGTCGTCATAACCGGCTTCGGCCAGCAATGCCTTCGCTTTTTCGGGATCATAGGCGCTTCTCGGCAGATGCTCCGGATAGGCAAACGTTCCAGGCATGAAGGGACCGTGGCACACTTTTCCCCAGGAGAAAAAGAGAATCCGTATCAACTGCTCTTTGTCGATCGCCATATCGATCGCCTCTCTGACACGGATATCCTTGAACTTTTCATTGGCGAGATTGAAGCCAAGATAGGTATAGCCGCGCCCGGGAAGCCGCACGATACGGTAATAGTTTTTAAATTGGGCATCGATCTGTTTTTCGATCTGCAGCGGGGTCAGCGAACCGATATCGAGTTTGTTGGCTTTGAGCATCAGAAACTGTGTCGTCGGATCGGGAATGAAGTGGTAATGAATCTTTTCGATATTCGGGGCATGCTCGAAATAGTCCGGATTCGCCGTCAGAATGGCGTCACCGGAGTTTTCGAGCTGCTCCAGTCTGTAGGGGCCTGTTCCTATGGGATGCCGGTTGAGATCGGAGGTCATAGGATCGTCGACGTGTTCCCACAGGTGTTTCGGCAACATGCCCATCATCCAGATCGACAGCGCCTTGTAATAGGGTTCCTTGTAGACCACTTCCACCGTATAGGTATCGAGGACCCGAACCGATTCGACATAGCGAAAATCACTTGCATAGGGGGTGAACAGTTTCGGCGATTTCGAGAGTGCGTAGGTAAAAGCAACATCGGCGGCGGTAAAAGGTGTTCCGTCATGCCATGCTACATCTCTTCGCAGTTGAAATATCAGTCGCGTCGGTTCGTCAAATCGCCACGATTCGGCCAGATCTCCGACGATATTGCCCTCTTTGTCGAATTTGACCAAACCATTGAATACCCATCCGCTGATTTCCCCACTGGCACTGTCGGTAGCGAGCAGAGGGTTGATGCGACTGGGATTCGCCCCCAGTGAAAGGTGCAGTGTGGATGAACATAGAAGAATTGGAAAGAGAAGGAAACAGAGTGTACGCAGCATCAGGGTCTGTAGATCGAAAGCGGCTTGCTGTGGGCCTTCCAGTTCAACACCCCGCCCGTCAGATGAAAGACATGCTTATACCCCATCTTTTCCGAGAGGAAATTGCCCAGCATGCGTGTTCTACTGGCAGAACGGCACACCAGAACGAATGTTGTCTCTTTGCTGATTCCAAGCTTTTTCAGTTCGCTCAAAAAGGCTTGTACATCATAGGTGCCATCGGGTCGAAAGAACATGATTGTGTGGCTGCCCTCAATAATCCCCGTATCCTTCCACTCCGCTGTTGTGCGGATATCGATGACGGGCACTCCGCTGTTTTTGAGTTTTTCAAACGATGCAATATCCAGGTCACGCACTTCGGCGAAAAGAGAAAGAGGAAAGAGAAAGAGCAGAGCGATGAGTGTCTTCATGATTGGAGGGTCCCCCGGGAACGGACCCGGGAAAAGATTAACGTTTGGAGAACTGAGGACTTCGGCGCGCTTTGTGTTTACCATATTTTTTACGCTCGACGACACGGGAATCACGTGTCAGCAGTCCATGGGGTTTGAGGATTTTTCTAAACTCGGCATCGAATGCGACAAGAGCTTTGGAGATGCCATGCTTCAATGCATCCGCCTGCGCAGAGTATCCGCCTCCCAGTGTCTGGGCAACAATATCGACACTTGCTTCCTGCTTTGTCAGAAGAAGTGGCTGCATCACTTTGCGCTTGATCGCTTCGTGACCGCCCAGCCACTCGTCCAGACCCATACCATTGATTGTCATTTTCCCGCTGCCGGGTTTCAGCCAAACTTTTGCGACAGATGATTTTCGCTTTCCGGTTGCATAAACGTTCGCCATCTTAGTTTTCCTTTGCTTTTACTTGTGCGGTGTGCGGATGTTCACTGCCTGCATAGACGCGAAGTTTCTTCAGCATCTGTCGGCCCAGTTTGGTTTTCGGGAGCATCCCGCGTGTCGCAAGCTTGAAGAGTTTTTCTGGATTTTTCTCTACGAGTTCACCCAGCTTTTCACTTTTGACACTGCCGAAATAACCGCTGTGTCGATGATACTGTTTGTCTTCCAATTTGTTGCCACCGCTGAACTTCACTTTCGACGCGTTGATCACGATCACATGGTCACCGCAGTCGACATGGGGAGTAAAATAGGGTTTATGTTTTCCACGAAGATAGGTTGCGATTTCCGTCACCAATCTTCCGAATGTTTTTCCTTCTGCATCGAGTACGATCCAGTCACGCTCGACCTGAGCGCTGTTTACCATCTTTGTCATTTTCATGGCAGCTTGACCTTTAAAAAGATTTGAACGTTGGGATTGTAGAGTAATTTAACTTATTTATAGCTTAATTTCAGTATTTTGTAAGGTTTTGAAATCTCTGAAACGTTTCTACGGCCACTATTTGACAAACGTTTTGTAGGTAACGAAGCCGATATCTTCGCCAATTTCGATTTTGAGTTCGATATTCCAGCGTCCCTGACGCTTCAGTGTGAAAGGCTCACTGCGATATGCATCGGAAAGATATGTGAACGTTTTGATCTCGATATCCTCTTTCGATGTCGTCGGTCGTGTCACAATGGCAAAAATCTTTGCATTCTCGACAGAATCGCCCTCTTTCTTCTTCAGTCGGATCTCTATTCGGTTCTCTCCAACTTTCAGACGGTTCTGCGACATATCGACTTCATATTTGGCATTGAAGGCTCTCTGCCTGGCCATTATTTCATTGATATTCGCATCGACATCCTGATATTTCATCATATAGCTGTTGTCGAGCTGAACAGGATTACTGACGGCTACTTTGATTGTCCAGATTCCCAGCACTACCACCGTTAGAATCATTCCAACAATGGCGTAAGGCCAATAGTTGATCTCTTTCTTATCTTCGTTGTGCACGCTGTTTCCTCGCTGCCAGTATAAACTGGAGAATGACGAACGCAAGTATGGCATAGAAAATCGTGCGAATAATTTGAAAACTCGTTTTACTTTGACTGCCTACGCTTGTCGTAAGTTTCACCCCTCTGCTTTCGGCAACCTGATCGACGATATCCGCATAGCCGTTGAAGATGGCCACTTCCTGTTTCACGCTCTCACTTTTGCTGAACGCGGGGCTCATGACAGGACGAATCGTACCGCGCCATGGCAAAGGACTCAATATCTGTTCAATATCGATCATCTGTTTCGCATCATCGGATGCAAAGATATTCACTGCGGAGGGCTTGAGAGAAAAATAGAGCAGAATATAGGTCGGGTATTGATTTTCTACCCGTTTGATAAGATCGATCGGCTTTGTCTCGTTCAGATCCGCTACAACGGCCACAAAAACGGGAACTTTCGTCTTTTCATAGAGTTCATTTCCCATCTCTTCAATCTTTTCCATCTCCTTCTCAGGCATGACACCGTCGTTCACGAGTACGAAACGGAGCTGGGCGAAAAGAAATGATGGTATAAGAAGCAGGGTTACAAAAAGAAAAGGGCGTGACGCCCTTTTTAAAAAGTCAATCATTGGCTGCAATGATTAACCAACAAATGCATGGTTTGCTGTCACAACAGCCCACAGAGTATAAGCTGCCAGGACTACCATGCCCCATCCGAGTACTTTATCCATAATCTGAATCATTCGATCCTCCTTGGTTTTCTTTTTTACTTTTTCAATTTTTTCTGTACGATATCCCACCTGGGATAGACGAAGACGGTATG
>NZ_JAOZPV010000098.1 GCF_029932565.1 Hydrogenimonas sp. | reverse complement strand
TCCTCAAACAATGGAAGATTATTTTTCTATCATTATGATTTATGCTGTTGGAGTATTAGTAGGTGCAATATTTTTAACGGCATTATTCAGAATGTGGTTTGAGAGAAAAGACAAAGTTTAAAAAGCCATTAATAATTAACCTATTGATTTTAATAGCTTAAAGATTGTAATTATCTAATAACTCAAATTAAATCTGTCAATATAACGTTTACATCCATTCCACCACTTTCGCCACCTCTTCGGCCACGAAGCATTTCAGAGGCGTTTTGAAACCCGGTCTGTTGGGTACGATCGCTTTGGAGAATCCAAGTGTGTGGGCCTCTCGGAGGCGCTGTTCGAGGTGGAAAACTTCCCGTATGTCGCCAATGAGACTCACTTCACCGATGAAGATGCTTTCATCGCTCAATGGGCGGTTTCGGAAGGAGCTGATGATGGCGGCGATGATGGCGAGGTCGGCGGCGGGTTCGTTGATCTTGATGCCACCGGCGATATTGACGAAGACGTCGTACTGGCCGAAGGGCAGATCGAGTTTTTTCTCCAGCAGTGCCAGCAGCATCGTCAGGCGGCTGGCATCGTAGCCGGTGGTTGAGCGTTTGGGATTGCCGTAGCCGCTGTCGGAAACGAGGGCCTGCACTTCGATAACCAGCGGCCGCGTCCCCTCCATGATGACGGTGACGGCGCTGCCCGCCTGCGGTTTTCCGCGGCTGAAGAATTTGGAAGCGATATCCTTGGCGCTGACAAGCCCCTCCTGCGTCATTTCGAAAATCCCCACTTCGCTGGTGCTTCCGAAGCGGTTTTTGAAGGCCCTCAGCATCCGTATCTCTTTGCTGGCGTCGCCTTCGAAGTAGAGCACCGTGTCGACCATGTGCTCCAATACCCGCGGTCCGGCGATGGAGCCCTCTTTGGTGATGTGGCCGATGATGAAGATGGGTATCTGTTTCTCTTTGGCCAGGCGCATCAAGTCGAAAGTGATCGTGCGCACCTGCGTGACGCTGCCGGGAGCCGAAGGAATGGAGTCGGAGTAGAGAGTCTGGATGGAGTCGATGATAATGAGATCGTAACCGCTTTTGCCGACTTCCGCCATCACCGCTTCGAGACGGATTTCACCGAGGAGATAGAGGTCGTCGTGGTTGGCGCCCAGACGGTTGGCCCGCATCTTGATCTGCCCGCCCGACTCTTCGCCGCTGACGTAAAGCACCTTTTTCTTCTGTGCCGCCAGATTGCCGCCGATTTTGAGCAGCAGCGTCGATTTGCCGATACCGGGACTTCCGCCGATAAGTACGAGCGATCCCGGTACGATGCCGCCTCCGAGCACAAGGTCGAGTTCGCTGTCTCCGCTGGAAAAACGGGTGACCTCCTCCTCTTCGATCTGGGTGATCGGCTTGGCCTGGGAAGGAGCGGATGTCGCTTTGGATATTTCGTTCAATACCTTCTGCTGTTCGGCAGAAAGTTCGATAAAACTCTCCCACGCGCCGCAGTTCGGGCATTTTCCCATCCATTTGGCACTCTGCATGCCGCAGGCCTGGCATTCGTAGAGAGACTGTTTCTTTTTAGCCATTGACCGCCAGCTCTTCGGCTCTGTAGGCTCTGACGATACTGCCGTCTTTGTCGAGTATTTCGATCTGGTCGGCGTTTTCGTTGATGTTGAGACGATAGGTTTCTCCGGTAGCGCGGTCGGAGACGAAATGCTTTGAAAGAAGATTGAATCCGTCGTTGTCAAGCAGCTCTTCGAGTCGGGCAAGCTGAGCGTCGGTCAATGCTTTCAGATCGACCTGATGGGTTTTTCCGGAAGATGGGATCATATCCGGACTCTCTTCGATGAAGATCGCATCGAGAATCGTATTGACGAACTCTTTGGGATCGAAAGGAATCAGATCTTCCGCCCGTTCGCCCACACCCACGTAGTAGATGGGAAGTTTCAGCTCTTCGGCGATGCTGAAAAGTGCACCACCCTTGGCCGTACCGTCGAGTTTCGTGATGATGATACCGTCGATATCGATCATCTCCTTGAACGCCTTGGCCTGGTTGATGGCGCTGTTGCCCTGGGTCCCGTCGAGTATCAGTATTTTCCGATGCGGAGCAGGTTTTGAGTGATCCGTCGCGGGCATCGCCTTGCTGCAGACCCGGACGATCTTTTTGAGCTCTTCGGCCAGGTTGGTCTGGGTGTGCAGGCGACCGGCCGTGTCGATGATGACATGGTCGAATCCCTTCGCTTTGGCGGAACTGATGGCGTCGTAGGCGACAGCGGACGGATCGTGTCCCTGTTTCGTATAGACGATGGGAATGTCGAGTTTTTCGGCCCAGGTCTTGAGCTGTTCGATGGCGGCGGCCCGGAACGTGTCGGAGGCGCCGAGCATGACGGTTTCGCCTTCCGTTTTGTAGCGCTGGGCCAGTTTGGCGATCGTCGTCGTCTTCCCGGCACCGTTGACACCGACGATCAGCTCGACGAAGGGCTTTTCACCCTTCGGTTCGATCTTTTCGACATCGTAGATGAAGAGGGAGATAAGGGTATTGTAGAGCTGGATGCGTTTGACGGTCTCGGGAAGCGACTCGACGATCGTTTCGACCAGATCGTAGGTGACATCGGCTTCGAGAAGGAGGTCTTCGAGATCTTCGCGACCGATCTTTTCGCGTTTGACGGGGGCGTTGCTGTGAATCGTTTCGACAGTTTTTTTCAGCCCCTTTTTCAAAAAGGAGAACATCTTATTTCACCTCCTTCAGCGCCTCTTTGATATCGCTTTCGATCATCTCTTCCGGAACCATGCCGACATAATGGCGAAAATAGTTGCCGTTGACGAAAAGGACCATCATCGGAATCGAAAAGTTTTTGGGTTGATGAAGCATATCGGCAGTCGTGCCGGCAAGCATCATGTTGTCCGGAGCGCTGGAGACAAAATAGTTGATGTCGTGCCCCACAATGAATCGTTTCAGCTCAGCAGGATGTTTCGATTCGACCAGAACACCGATAATCTTCAGTTTTCCTCTGTAGTTGTTCTGCAGATTGACCAGATGCGGAATTTCCGCTCTGCATGGCGGGCACCATGTGGCGAAGAAGTCCAGCATGACAATGGGTTCGCTGACGTTGAAATCGAAACCTTCCCCCTTCCGTGTCGCTTTGATACTCTGGTTTCCGTCACTGAGCGTGAATGTACTCGGCTGGGACTGCTCCGTTTTTTCTGTCGTACCGGTGCCCGTCTCCTCTTTCTCCCCGCAGCCGGTGATAAAAAGTGTCAATAGTGCCAACAGGAAGATCGTTGCCGTTTTCAATCGCATTAAATAACCTTTGGATAAAATAGGAATCGATTATAGTACAACAGGGCTTAAACATTGGACAAAAAAACATTTAGAAAAGCGTGTCTGAAAAGATTGCAGAAAGCGGAAAGAAGTGGCAAGTTCTACCGCAACAGAATCGTTTTGAAAAGAATCGGTAGTATTATAAAAAAATATAATCCAAAAACGATTCTGCTCTACCTTCCCATGGGGCATGAAGTCGATGTCAGGCCGCTGTTCAGGCGTTTGCGGCGCAATCGGAAAATTTATGTTCCGTTTATGGAAGGAGAAAGTTTTAAGTTGGTACAATATAGATTGCCGCTGTCTGAAAAACAGTTTGGCATTATGGAACCGATGAATTCACATTTTTATCTGTCAAAAATAGATTTGGCGATCGTTCCGGTCGTGGGGGTTGACGGGCGATTTCGCCGCATAGGATTTGGAAAAGGTATGTACGATAGATTTTTTGGGTCACTGAAGCAAAAGCCTCTGACCGTATTTGTACAGCTTGCAAAATGCTATACGAAAAAGAGAATAACCGATGATTTTGATGTATTGGCAGATATTTATATAACCCCCGAAGATATTATTGTCCGAGGGAAACACCATGTTGACAGAGTTGATCATAGGAGGTGCAGCCGCCACAGTTAGCGGCGTAGCGGCATTTCTTATCACAAAAAAGATTGACGCTTCGAAATACGATATCTATGTCGAGCAGGCCAAAGCGAAGGCCAAGGCGATCGAGCACGAAGCGGAAGTGGTTCTGCAGAACGCCAAGCTCAAAGTGACCGAAGCGGAGCTCGAGGCGAAGCAGAAATATGAGGATGAGCTGGTTCGGCTCAACAACGAGTTCAATACACGTCTCGCACAGCTCGAAAAACGTGAAGAACAGCTTGCCAAACGTCTCGAAGAGGAGCTGGCACAGGTCTCCGAAGAGAAAGAGGAGGTCAAAGCCGCCAAAGCGGAACTCAAAGCGGCACAGCAGCAGATCGATATGCTGCGGGACGAGTATGAAACCAAGCGAAAAGAGGCGCTGAAGATTCTTGAACGCGCCTCGGGGCTCACCGCCGACGAGGCGAAAGAGCTTGTGTTGAAACAGGCGGAAGAGGATGCCCGGGCCGAAATCGCCCATATTGTACGCAAACACGAAACGGAAGCGAAAACGGAGGCGAAACGGAAGGCCAACTATATTCTGGCCCAGGCGACGACACGCTATGCCGGCGAGTTTGCCGCCGAACGTCTCATCAATGTCGTTCACCTTCCAGACGACGAACTGAAAGGGCGTATTATCGGCAAGGAGGGGCGTAACATCAAAACCCTCGAGATGCTGCTGGGTGTCGATATCATCATCGACGATACGCCGGGAGCTATCATTCTCAGCAGTTTCAACCTCTACCGCCGCGCCATCGCGACACGCACGATCGAACTGCTGATCGAAGATGGCCGTATCCAGCCGGCACGGATCGAAGAGATTTACGAAAAAGTGACCGAAGAGTTCGAGCAGATGGTGCTCGAAGAGGGGGAACAGATCGTAACCGACCTGGGCGTTTCGCCGATGCATCCGGAACTGATGAAATTGATCGGCCGATTGCGCTATCGTGCCAGTTACGGGCAGAACGCCCTGGGCCATTCGCTGGAAGTGGCGCATCTGGCCGGCATCATGGCGGCGGAGATGGGTGGCGACGAAGTGCTTGCCAAACGGGCCGGTATTCTCCACGACATCGGAAAGTCGCTGACACACGAGTATGCGGGAAGCCATGTCGATCTCGGTGCGGAAGTGTGCCGCCGTTACAAAGAGCATCCGGTGGTTATCAATGCCATCTACGCCCACCACGGACACGAAGAGCCCGAGACGGTCGAAGCGGCTGCCGTATGCGCAGCCGATACGCTCTCGGCTGCACGGCCCGGTGCGCGACGCGAAGTGCTCGAAAGCTTTCTCAAACGTGTCAAGGCAATCGAAGAGATCGCGACATCCAAGCAGGGTGTCCACCACGCCTATGCGATCAACGCCGGTCGTGAAGTACGCGTCATCGTCAACGCATCGCTCGTCAACGACGACGAAGCCGTCCTCCTCTCCAAAGAGATTTCGGAGGAGATCGAAAAGAGCGT
>NZ_JAOZPV010000029.1 GCF_029932565.1 Hydrogenimonas sp. | reverse complement strand
AACGGTGCGGCGCAGATGGCTCCGACGATCTTCTCTTTTGCCTGCATCTCCTTCAAAAGCTGCTGCACCGTCGGATTCTCCGCCAGGGCGTAGGTGCCGTCCCAACCACCGGGCAGAACGATCATATCGAGATCATCAGCAATGACATATTTGATATCGGTGTCCGCTTTGAGAGTAATACCGTTGGCACCGGTGACCAGCTCCTCATTCACACCGGCAACGACCACGTCGATACCTCCGCGTCGCATGACATCGATCAGGCTGACAGCCTCGATCTCTTCGAAACCTTTCGCCAGCGGAACACATACTCTTGCCATCTCAAACCTCCTTGTTATTCGTAAATCGGTTGCCGATTATTTCACCTTATCCAGGTATTTGCCTTCGACCGTATCGACACGGATCTTGTCACCTTCCAGAATATGGTAGGGAACCTGGACAACTGCACCCGTCTTGAGAGTCGCCGGTTTGCGGCTGCCGCTCGATGTATCACCCTTGAAGTTCGGCGGTGTTTCGACCACTTCGAGCTCGACGACCTGCGGCAGTTCGACCGTAATCGGCTTGCCATTGTGAAAGAGAATATCGACAGTAAACCCTTCATCCATGAATTTGATGACATCGTCGCCTACCTGTTCGTGAGTCAGACCTATCTGCTCGTAGGTCGTCGTATCCATGAACTGCAGCATTTCGCCGTCATCGTAAAGATACTGCATCGTTTTCTGTTCCAGATTCGGCGTTTCGAACTTGTCACCGGCATGTACCGTTTTTTCGATGACACGGCCTGTCGAAAGGGATTTGATCTTGATACGGACAAAGGCTGCACCCTTGCCCGGTTTGACGTGCTGATACTCGGTCACGCGGTAAGGCTGCCCATCGATTTCGATGCGGATGCCTTTTTTCAGGTCTCCCATACCAATAGTTGCCATATATATCCTTTTTTCCATTGTTTGTTTTGATGTGTGATGATGAGCAAGTTCGGAAGACTTGCAATCATAGCCGGGCGGTTGGCTTTTTCTTGACGCTGCATCAAATCGGTTACGGACCTTTTGGATGCATAAACGCATACCAAAAGCTCGTAAAATGCTCAAAAAGCCAACTGCTTGGCTTTTTGAGCATTTTACCTAAAAAAACTTGGAGAAGAGGTAAAAAAGAAGTGAGAGAATGATCGAAAGAAGAATGGATGTCGCGATCGGAAAGTAGAATGTGAAATTCTCTCTCCGTATCACGATGTCGCCCGGCAGTTTGCCTATGAAGGTGACAAACAGTCCGAACAGGATCAGGACAATACCCAATCCTATCAGAACGCGCCCGATATCAGGCATCGGACTCCTCGGGCTTGAAATCCATCGCTTTGGCGCGGTACATGAGTACCGGGATGAAGATCAGCGAAACGATGACCGCCGCCACGGTACCGGAGATCAGTGCGACACCGAGGCCACCGAAGATCGGGTCGCTCGCCAGCAGTGCCGAACCGAGGATGATCGCGATGGCCGTCAACATGATCGGCTTGGCCCGCGTGGCGCTCGCCACGGCGATCGCGTGCTGTTTGTCGAACCCTTTTTCCACCATCAGAGCCTTCGCGAAGTCGATGAGCAGCAGCGAGTTACGCGAGCTGATACCCATCAGGGCGATGAAGCCGATCAGGGATGTCGCCGTCAGGAAGAAGGTATGCTCCGTCACGAGATCGGCGACCCAGTGCCCGACGATGACCCCGATGATCGAAAGGAAGCTTCCCGCCAGGACGATACCGCTGATCGTGAAGTTTTTGTAGTAGACCACGAGCAGCAGGAAGATCAGAATGAGCGCCGCGATGAACGCCGCACCGAGATCCCGGAACGTATCGAGTGTCACCTTCATCTCTCCGTCCCACTTGAGGTCGAAGACCTCGCCCGTTTTCTTGTCGGTCAGACGCAGGTTGAAGAGATAGTCCGTCGTCTCGATCTTGTACTGTTTCGCCAGCTCGTTCATGATTTTTTCGCGGGCATCGAGCAGCGGATAGACCTGTGAAACAAGGTCGGTCTCTGCCGTGACATTGATCATGCGGCGAAGCTCTTTTTGCATCAGGGTCGGAGACGCCGGAACTTCACGGATATCGACGATCTCGTTGACCGGAACCAGCATCCCTTTCTGGTTCATCAGTTTCAGCGATGCCAGTTTGGTTTCGAGCGCCTTGCGGCTGTGGTCCCTCAGCCGGCGCGTTTTATCGCTCAACCGGACGAAAAGGCCGATCTGATCGGGATAGTTTTTACTGTTTTTGTGTGCGACGACCATCCCCTCGAATGCCAGATAGAGGATATTGTTGACCTGTTCGACGCTGAGACCGGAACGGCTGATCTTGTCGGAATTTGGAATCAGTTCGAATTTCATGTAGGGATCGTCCGCCATGATGTTGATATCGACCAGACCGTCGGTTTTCTTGAAGATCGCCGCGATTTTCTGACTCAGTTTATAGAGATTCTCGTAATTTCGGCCATAGATCTCCGCCACGACCGACGCCAATGTCGGAGGGCCCGCCGGCTGTTCGATCATCTCGATCACCGTACCCGGAACGATCGCTTCGCAGTTTGTTTTGATCGTCGGACGCAGGCGGTGAACCATCATGAAGGAAGGCTCTTCACGCTCGTGTTTGTCCGTCAGATTGACGACGATCTCCGCTTCGTTTTCACTGTTTTTGAAAGCGGAGCCTTTGACGAGGCCCGCATAGTCGAGGGGAGCGCCCTGTCCCAGATAGACCTCGGTATCGGTGACCTCGTTCTCTTTTTGAAGATAACCCACGACACACTGGGCAACCTGACGGGTCTGCTCGACCGAACTGGCCGTCGGGGTATGGATGTAGATGCTGTAGGTATTGGCGCTTTTGCCCGGCAGCATTTTCGCCAGAACGATCTTCGTGGGAAGCATCATGACCGATGCCGCCAATGCGACCAGTGTCAGCAGAATGACGAGCCACTGCTTGCTGCTGGAACCCAGTATGCCGAATATGAACTGTTCAAATTTCTTCATCACTGGGTACCTCCCTCTTCTTTCGCTTGATCTTTCTGCCAATGGTGCTGGTGATGGTGCATCTTGATCTTCTTCAGCAATCGGCGGCCCAGATAGGGAGTGAAGATGTAGGCGACAATAAGCGACGCCACCAACGCGACCGGCACGTTTGCGGGAATCGGCTTCATGAACTGCCCCATCATGCCGCCGACGAACGCCATCGGTACCATCGTCAAAATAATAGCCAGCGTTGCGATATTGGTCGGCGCGCCGATTTCGTCGGTCGCTTCCACCATGATCTCGTCCAGGCTCTTGTCGACGGCGTCATGCGAATGCAGATGCCGGTGGATATTCTCGATGACGATAATCGCCGCATCCACCAGTAGGCCGAGCGAGAGAAGGAACGCGAAGAGCGTGATACGGTTGATCGTCTGGCCCGAGAGGTAGGCGATAAAGAGCGTAATCGCGAGAATCGCCGGTACCGTGAAGGTAACGATGAGCGACTCTTTCCATCCGAGGAAGAAGACCAGCATGATCGAGATGATGACGATCGTGATCAGGATGTGATCGACCAGTTCGTTGACCGCATCGTTGGCCCGCTTTCCGTAGTCGCGGGTAATCGAATAACTGATGCCCATCTTTTCTAGCTTGGGTCGGAACTGTTCCATTTTCTCTTTGACTTCGTTGGCGATAACGACGGCATTGGCGCCAGCCAGTTTTCCAAGTGTCAGAGTCACGGCATCTTCAAGCGGTGAGAATCTTTTCTCTTTGCGATGTGTGATCTCGACACTTTTGAAATTCTGAATATCGGTACCGTCAGTGATTGTTGCAATGTTCTTCAGATAGATGGGTGAGCCCATATATTGGGCGACGATCAGATTTTCGACATCCCGAATGCTTTCGATCGCATTTTTCACACCGAATATGACGAGTTTGTTCTCCTGTGTCCGTCCTTTGACATCCGGAACGTCGACAGCCAACGCTTTGAGTGCCTGTACGATCTGTCCCATTGACAGATGGTATCCGGAGAGTTTGCCCAGATCGACCTCGATATTGTACTGCTCTTTCTTTCCGCCTTTGATCTCTGTTTTCGACACATCTTCAATGCGGTTGAGTTCCTGCTGGATTTCGCGAACCACTTTGAAGAGTTCGATGTCGGCAATGTTGCTGCCATCTTTCTTGTAAAACGTGATACCCATGATGGGAATATCTATATCGACATCGAAGGGTTTAATAAGCGGCTGCATGGCACCCTTTGGAAACTCGTCCATATGCTGGAAGACTTTGTCATAGAGATTCTGATTGGCAGCCTGCCTGTCTTCTCCAATGTAGTACATAACATTGACGACACCGACATTGTCCATTGCGATACCATAAATGTGCTCGATACCTTTGATCTCCCGCAGCTTTCTCTCGAGCGGATTGACGATAATGTTTTCGATTTCACGCGGAGATGCACCGGGCATCGGGACGATGATGGTTCCTCCGGAGACGGATATCTGCGGATCCTCTTCCCTTGGCATGATTTCGAGAGAAATGTATCCAATGATCAGAAGAAATGCTCCCAGAATCGGCGTCAAAGGGTTATGCAGGAAGCCTTTGGCCAATTTTCCGGCAATATCCCTAACCTTGTAGGTTGATTGTTTCATGCCCGGACCTTTTTATTTAATCGTAACCTGGGCATACATTCCAGGATAAACCGGCTTGCCCTTGTAGTCGAACGAGACTTTTATTCTGAACTGATGGGTCATCGGATTGGAACTTGGAATAATCGCGTAAACTTTACCCTCCTCCTTCAAGCCGATCGAGGGAATTTCAACCGTCACTTTCTGTCCTACTTTGACATCTTTCAGATCGCTTTCTGAAATTTCGGTCATAATCTTCAGCCGGCCCAAATCGGTCAGAATAATAGCCGGCATACCGGGGATCGCCATCTCCCCGTCATTGATACGCTTCTCGACGACAACCGCATTGTTCGGAGCACGAACGGCAAGATACTTGTACTGGTTTTTCACTTCGGCCAGTTTCGCTCGTGCCTGGGCCACCTGCTTCTTCGCGATTTCGATCATCGCTTTCGTATTTTCTGCAGCAAGCTGAAGATTCTCCAACTCATATTTGCTGACCATCCCTTTTTTGAAGAGACGCTCGTGACGTGCCAAATTGGTCAGGATATTGTTGTATTGGTTCTGATTCATCTGCAGTGCCAGCTCCGCCTGTGAAATCGCCAGCTCAACCTGCGATTTGGCACTGTCGATCTCTTTGGAGTCGATCGTATAGAGCAGTTGACCCTTCTTGACGCGCTCCCCCTCTACGACATAGACTTTTTTTACGAAGCCCATATAGCGGCTTGTCATCATCTTCTGATTATCCGAGACGACACTTCCCGTCAAAATCAGCTCCGCCGCGCTCACCCCCGCTGCAAGCATTGCAATCAGTAGAACAATCTTTCTCATAGGATTCCTTTATTGATAATATTTTCGAGTTCAAAGACTTTGTTGTTTCGTTCAAAACGCGTTTTCACAAGGGCCAGAACAGCCTGAATCTCTTCACTGTTTTTGATGAGCACATCATTGATCGACATCAAACCCTCTTTGTACCGGTTGTAGTAGTTTTCATAGACACGCTGGGTAAATTTTACCTTTTCCCGCAGCGACTGGATATCGTAATCTTTGCTTCTGATAGATGTGATCGTTTTGTCAATCTGAAGCCCGATTCCCTTTTTCGCAAGATCGACCTGATGCTGCATCTTCATATTTTGAATTTTCGCTTTTTCATATTTTGCATAGTCGACCAAGCCGTTAAAAATGTTCCATTTGAGCTGCACGCCGAACGTATAGGCATCTTTATCGGTGAAATCGTTCAAAAAGGTGTTGTCGGCACTGCCATATTCGGCAAATGCACCGATCTGAGGCAAAAAGTTCGCTTTTTCGACACGCACTGCCAGATCGGTCACTTCCAATCCTTTATGCGCTTTTTGAATATCGATGTTTCGGCTGAGCATCTCATCTTTTTTCATCCGAGGCATCGGAACATCGTTGTCGAGAACGACAATCGAAACAACTTTGTCGTCAACGAGGAAGGAGAGATATTGATAAGCCAGTTCGCGATTGAGCTTCGCCTGGTTGATCATTCGAAGGACATCGGCCTTTTTCGTCTGCACCTGCAACAGGTCGATATCGAGCGCATATCCTTCGTCAACCATGTTCGCGACGGTCTCCTCGAGCTCTTCGACATTTTTCAGAATCTGATTCAGATTTTTGATGAAATTTTCGACCAGCGAGATATTGTAATAGGTTTTCCGTGTTTCGAAAAGTTTCTGATTCAACACCTTCTGCCGGTCGAGTTTGCTGATGGTGGTCATCTTGTCGGTAATCTCACCATATGCCTGCAGCTTGCCACCGACGTAGATGGGAACCTGATACTGGATTTTTTCCTGGAAATGGTTTCTCGCATCGGGATAATTTAAATCATCCGGTTCGGTATCCAATAGACGGTTTTGCATTGCAGGATCAGACATTATGGAAGTAAAAACACCAAAATCTCCTCCCGCCATATTGAGTGCCTGTCCTACACCGCCTAAAAAATCAGAGAAACCAAAGTCCCGAAAACTCGCTTCCCGGCTCTGCAGTTTGAATCCGAACACGTTGCCCGCATCGTTGGATCGCAAAGCGTTGAACACGAGATTGAGCTGGCCATAGTTGTATCCTACGGCCGCTTTGTGTTCCTGCTCTTTCATCAATACATCGTGTTCGGCAACTTTCACTTCGATATTGTTCTGCTTGACCAACTCGAGCGCCTGCTCGAGCGTGAGGTTCTGCTGAACAGCGAAAAGGGGCAATGCCATCACCATTGCCAACAACGTTTTCTTCATTCCGGCTCCTTTGACGAAGAAAGTCTACAATTTTACAACAATTTTGTAGTTATTGTACTGAATAAAATTTAAAATTATATTATTTATAATTATAGCTTATCAAGGCTTTCGCCCTGATAAGTAAGACAGAGGTTATAGAATGACGTATTTAACGTAAACGGAGGCTTCAAGAGCGTCCAGCTCTTCGAGGACATCTTCACTCACATCATTGTCTACGATAATGACAGCGAGAGCCATGCCCTTGTTGTCACGGCCGAGTCGGAAATCGGCGATATTGACATGATGTTTTGCCAATATCTGTCCAACATCTCCGATGACACCCGGTACATCCGTGTTTTTGAAGAGTATCATCCGGCCTTTCGGTTCCACATCGAGCGCGAAGTTATTGATCTCCACAATACGCTGGACATTGTCGTTGAAAATGGTACCGGCGATTTCGACGACGCCATTTTCGGTTGTCAGACGGAGAGAGATTTTGTTTTTGAAGGCACCCTTGGCAGGCAGCGCTTTTTTCTGGATATCGATACCTCTCTCTTTTGCGACAAAATCGGCATTGACATAGTTGATCCCCTCCCCCAGTGCCTCTTTCAATGCACCGACAGAGGCGAACGTCGCCAGTGATTCGATATACTCGCCGATTTCACCCTCGCCCGTGATTTTGAGCGATTTGATCGCACCCTTGTTCGCCTGTGCCGCGAGAAAACCGATTTTCTGCATCAACTCCAGATAGGCTTTGGCATACTCCGGAATTTCATTCTCGCGAATAGGGAGATTCAATGCATTGGGATAACTGATGCCGCGTGCCGCATCGAGTGCCTGCTGAGCCGCCTGTGTGGCAATTTTATACTGGGATTCGTATGTATTGGCACCGAGGTGCGGCGTCACCGTCACGTTGTCCAGATCGAGAAGCGGATGATCCGTTGCCGGTTCCTTGACGAAGACATCGATACCCGCAAATCGGATCTTGCCGTTTTTCAATCCTTCGAACAGTGCTTCTTCGTCATAGAGACCTCCACGCGCACAGTTGATCAGAACCACACCCTCTTTCATTTTTTCGATCTCTTTATGACCGATCATACCGACTGTTTCCTGCGTTTTGGGTGTATGGATCGTAATGATGTCACAGGCAAGAATATCGTCAAAATTGGTCGTGTATTCGACACCGAGATCGGTTGCTTTGGACGGTTCGATATAGGGATCGTAGGTAATGACGTCCATTTCGAACGCTTTGGCACGCACTCCCACGCGGCTTCCGATATTTCCAAAACCGATGATACCGAGCTTTTTGTCTTTGAGTTCATAACCATACCACTTTTCACGTTTCCAGACACGATCGAGTTTGAGATGATTATGGGCATAGGGGAATGACCGCATGCAGCCAAGCATATGTGCCATCGTCAACTCGACAGCGGCGATCGTATTGGCTGTCGGAACGTTCATGACAATGATTCCCCGTTTGCTGCAACCGTCGATATCGACATTGTCCACTCCGACACCGGCTCGGACCAGTGCTTTGAGATTCGTCGCGGCATTCAGAAAGGCTTCATTGATCTCCGTTGAACTTCGCGTGATGACGACATCGGCTTTTCCCACCACTTCAAGCAATTCATCTTTTGGCAAGTCTGCTACATTGATATATTCAATATCTGGCTGGGATTCAAGCATTTTCAGACCGCTTTCATGTATATGATCGCATACCATTACCACATGCTTTTGCATCCTAATCCTTTATATAGTTTTCTATTTCGATGTTGATATCGTATTCCCGTACAAGATCGACGATTCGATCCATATCCCTCTTCTCCAGATCATGAATCATCAAAACACCATTCTCCTTTTTTCTGAACATGGCATATTCGATACCATTTTGTTCCAAAAGCTGCCTGATACAGAACATCTTGTAGTTGTCGAGATGATCCAGTATCAGACGAAAGGCTCTCTTGGGTTCAGTCTTTTTCTTTAAAGGGAGATCGATCTCCATTTCACTGACAGCGTAGGTATAGGAAGGTCGTTTTTTGGCTGCCAAATCTTCAAGCCATTTTCTGCCTTTCTCTATACGCTTTTCCCGCTGTTCAAAAGGCTGCTTTTCAAGAGGATTGGCATAGATCCGCTCTTCATTCTGATTGGCATAACGATAGAGCAAAAGAAGCAGTATAAAAACCGCCACCGTTGAAAGGATCCCAAACAGGATAATCAACAGGCGGTTCATCACAAAGGCTTACAGCTGATCTTTAATAATGTCTCCGATCGTCAGACGATCTTCGCTGTTGTTGAATTCATTCAATGCGTCACGCTCTTTCTGTCGTTCGAGACGCCGAACAGAGAGACGGATTTTGTTGGATGCGGGATCAAGCAAGACGATAACACCCTCGATTTCATCACCCTTGTTGAGTTCTTCCATATTGAGCGGTGCCACATCCTCTTTTCGGATAAGCGCATCAACGCCATCTTCAAGTTCAACGAAGACCCCGAAATCTTTCACATCGCGAATATTTCCTTTGACGATATCGCCGACTTTGTGTTCGTTGGCGAACCGATCGATCGGGCTCTCTTCGAGTGCTTTTTTGCTGAGGCTGATACGCTCCTGTTCCGGATCGATCTTGATGATCTTGACTTCGATTTCGTCACCCTTCTTCAGGAGATCTTTCGCTTTGGCACCTTTTTCCCAGGAGACATCCTGATTGTGCAAGAGGCCTTCCACTTTGCCGATACGGACAAACGCACCGAAATCGGTCAGTGTCGTCACAGTACCTTTGACAACCTCGCCCTCTTTGTGTTGTTGAAGGAACTCTTCAAAGGGTTTGGGCTGAAGATTTTTGTAGGAGACACGCAGGCGACGCGTCTCGGGATTGATCTCGATCACTTCGACATCGATTTCGTCACCCACATTCAGATAATCTTTCGGATTTTTGATATCTTTGTCCCAGGAGACTTCGGAAACATGCAGGAATCCTTCGATATCATTGCCAAGATCGACAAATGCACCGTACGGTTCGATGTTGCTGACAGTGACTTTGATGGCATCACCCTCTTCGAGCTGATCGACGATCTCTTCCCACGGATCCGGCATGGTCTGCTTGATGGATAGAGAGAGATGGCGTTTTTTTGGATCGTATCCGATTGCCTTGACTTCGACCTTGTTCCCCTCTTCATAGAGTGTTGCAGGATTCACGGGCCCTTTGTAGCTGATTTCGCTGTAGTGGACAAGCCCTTCGATACCGCCGACATCGACGAACATCCCGTAACTCGTGATCTTTTTGATTTCACCTTCGACCACTTTGCCCTCTTCCATCAGTTTGTCGACGATCTCTTTGCGCTCTTTGCGAAGCTGATCGAGAAACTTCCTTCGGGAAATGACGATCGAATCACGATCTTTATCGAGTTTCAGAATAACCGCTTTGATCTCTTTGCCGATTGGATTTTTGCCCATAGCAAATGCCGCCTGGCTCATCGGCATGAAAAACTCGATGTTGTCTTTCCCGATAACGAAATAGCCGCCACGGTTTTTCCGGACCACTTTGCCTTCGACAACCATGTTTTCGGCATCGTTTTCGTGCTCTTCGATAAATTTGCGTACATTGGCTTTGCGAATCGCCTTCTGATAGGACGCCTGCGGACGCTCGTTGCGATAGCCGGTAATAACAACCGGGATGGTGTCACCGACATTGAATTTGAGGTTCCCCTCTGCATCTTTCAGTTCATCCAGATTGACAGCGGCTTCCTGCTTGCGGCCGACATCTACAAGTGCCTGATTGTCACCTTCACGAATCTCTACAATTACTCCGTCTGTTATGCTTCCGCCCTGCTCCTTTTTTTCATACGCGTCCAGCATCGACGCGAAGTCTTCCTCCATGTTCTCAAATTCTTCCATTGAGGCCTTGTCCATACCTGATTCCTTTTCCGATTTTAAAGTCCGTTATTATACTTTAAATTCTCTTATTTTTCCAATAATCTCTTCAATGATCCACTCCGGTGTCGAAGCACCTGCTGTAATGCCACACCGTTTCTTTCCTTCGAACCACTCTTTTTTCAGTTCATCTTTCGATTCGATATGGTACGAATCGGGACAGAACTGTTTGCAAATCGTATAGAGCTGCTTGGTATTCGAGGACTGTTTTCCTCCAATGACGATCATGACATCCGCCTTTTGTGCCAGTTCGCGGGCAGCATCCTGATTTTCAAAGGTCGCATTGCAGATGGTATTGAAAACCCGTACCTCTTTATGACGGGGAATCAGGTAGTTGATGATTCGATTGTACTCTTCGATTTTGCGTGTGGTCTGAGCGACAACGGCAACACGCTCTTTCAAGTGAATTTTCTCAAGATCTTCCAGACTAAGAACCGCATAAACGGATCCGGTTGCATAGCTCATTACCCCTTTGATTTCAGGGTGATTGACATCGCCGAAAATAACGATATCATACCCTTCTGCGCTCATCTCTTCGACAATCTGCTGCGGCTTCGTCACAAAGGGGCAGGTGGCATCGATGACCTCTCCACCTTTCTCCCTCAGACGTTTCAGATCGTTTTTCGGAATGCCGTGGGTCCGTATAACGGTAGCCTGTCCATCTTTGACATCCTCCAATGTAGTTGCCAGAGAGACGTTGAAATCTTTTTTCAGCCGTTCGATCTCCATATTGTTATGGATCAAAGGGCCAAGCGTCGAACTTCCGGGATGCTCTTCGGCTATCTTGATGGCCCGTTTGACTCCAAAGCAGAAGCCATAACTCTGTGCAATCTCTATTTCCATGTACGAATCTCCGTAATCTCACCCAACAATTCGAGAAAATTGGGAAACGAGGTTTCAATGCATTCGATATCTTTGACTTGTATACCAGACAACAAGCCTGCAATAGCGAAACTCATCGCAATGCGGTGGTCGCCACAGCTGTCGATTTCCGCCGAACGCAGCTCTCCCCCCTCAATCCGATACCCGTCTTCGAACTCTTCGCACACGATGCCGCACTGTTTCAATCCATCAACGACACAGCTGATACGATCCGACTCTTTCACTCTCAACTCTTTTGCGTTCTTCACGACACTTTCTCCGTCCGCCACCGCCATCGCGATCGAAAGCGCCGGCAGCTCGTCGATCAGCCATGAAATGCGTTCACCGACTTCCACCGCTTTAAGGCGACCGTGATAACTCACGGTGATATCACCGATCGGTTCGTACCGGTTCTCTTTTTCATCGAGTTTCACTTTCGCACCCATCTTTTCGAGAATTTTGTACGCTTCAATCCGGGTCGGGTTGAGCGTCACGTTTTTGATGGTCACACGGCTGCCTGGAACAATCGCAGCGGCCACGGCAAAGAAAAATCCGCTTGACGGATCCGCCGGCACCGTGATATCGAGCGGTTCCAACGGCCCGCGCATCGGTTCGATCGTAATGACATCCCAGCTCTCGATATTCGCCCCCATGCCCCGCAGCATACGCTCCGTATGGTCACGGCTCAGCTCCGGTTCCCGATAGGTCGACACATCATCGGCACGCAGTGCGGCAAGAATCATGGCACTTTTCACCTGCGCCGATGCAATCGCACTCTCGTAGTTGAACGACTTCAGCTCATCTCCACGTATACACAAAGGAGCGAGATTGCCATGCTCGCGTCCATCGATTTTCGCACCGATCTGTGTCAGCGGAGTGGTAACGCGTTTCATCGGTCGGCGACGCAGATACTGATCCCCCGTCAATACGTAATGACCCGGCAGTGAACTCAGAAAACCGCAAAACAGACGCATGGCCGTACCCGAGTTCCCACAATCGAGTATATCATCGGGCTCCTGCATTTCGGAGGGAGGCGTAATGGTCATCGTATAGCCGTCATCTTCGACGTCCGCTCCGAGCTGTTTGACGATCTGAAGCGTATTCAGTGTATCCTCGGCCCGCAGATAGTTGCGAATTCGGCTCGGTTTGTCGCTCAAAAGCGAAAACATTGCACATCGGTGTGAAATCGATTTGTCACTCGCAATGTTTTCACACAGAAAATCGAATGCATCGGTTCTTTTGACTTCCAACCATCTCATCGCAGTTTCGCCTGGCACGTTTCCTGAAGAAGTTTCAACACCTCTTCCATGATCGCATTGATTTCATTCTCTTCCAGCGTCTTCTCCATCGAGGAGATCAGGAACCTGAGTGTCAAACTCATATTCTCCCCAAGCGATTCATCCACATAGCGGTCGATCGGATAGAAACGCTGCACTTCCTCCGGCAGTTTTCCTTCCAATGCATGACGGATTTGCGAATAGCGCATGCTCTGCGGCACGACAATACTCAAGTCGCGCTGGACAGGCGTAAAGGCGCTGATCGGCTTCGCATTGACATGTCGTTCATGCAGTTTCATCACTTCGATTTCGGCAAAAAACGTTTCGGGCAGATCGAATGCCTGTGCCACGGTCGGATGGAGTTTGCTGACAAGACCGACATACTCCCCTTCCACCCACATTTCAGCCGACTGGTAGGGATGCATCAGCCCGTTTTTCGCGTCACTCTGCCTCAGTTCAAACGATCCGATGACCGCGGCCAGTTTGTCGACGAATGTCGGAAAGTCGATCGGTTCGGGTTTGCCTGCATTGGCAACCGCCTCCATCTCCTTCTCGCCTGTATAGGTAAAGAGCAGATGGAATGACTCATCGCGCTCGGCATCAAAGACCCGTCCCACCTCAAAAAGCGGAATACGCCGCTTGGACATCGCGACATTGCGCTGTATCGAATCGAGCATCGTAATCATCAGACTCGGGCGAAGTCCGTCCATCTCTTTCGTGATCGGATTGAGCAGGGCTTTCTCCTCTTTGACAGGTTCAAATCCGAGCTCTTTGACCCGCTTGTTATCACAGAAGATATAGTGAATCGTCTCGAAAAAGCCGTTGGCCACCGCTTTGAGACGAAGATCACGAATAAACCGGTAATGCTGGAGATCGTAAGTCACCCGATTCTCTTCCTGAAAATAGAGCGGTCTGGAGACGATATTGTCGATTCCGACAATTCTGACAATCTCTTCGATCACATCCTGCTTGTTGACAATGTCGTGTCGAAAACCGGGAACATCGAAAATAACCCTGCCATCTTCGGTGCGGTGAATTGTAAACCCGAGTTTTCCCAAAATATTGACCACAACAGAGATTTCGATCGACTGCCCTACCAGTTCTTCGATCTCCTGCATCGAAATGTCGAGTGTCATCGGCTCTTTTTCGGTAATGAACTCACTGCATCCGGCATAGATTTCGATTCTGCTGAAGCGGCACATCAGATCCAGAAGAACCCGGACACCAAAATCGAGATCCGGTTCGCTTCCACGTGAGGTCCGATAGTAGAGCGGGTCTGTTTTCAGTTTCTCCTGTTTGACAACCGGTGCGATACGCTCCGGCGCGATATAACTTGCTTCAAGAAACAGAATACTCTCATTCTCTTCGGATTTGAAAGAAGGATCCTGATGAATGCCGACAACAGAGACGACCTTTCCGTCGACCTCTACGGCACCCAGGCCGTTCTTCAGCTCTGAAAGTACCAGTTTCGCCTTCTCTTTTCCATGGGAAAGTTTTGAAAAACTGTACTCCCGCAGAATAACACCGCTTGTATGGATAGCATAATCGAGATATGCGTCAACCGTACTCTCGATTTCAATATCGACAAGCGCCAAACGGAGTTTCATAAGAAGCGGAAGATCGAGTTTTTCGATATCGATGGCACGATAAAGCAGACTCACCGGCGGATTTCCCTGGTGGACAAACTGGAGAATCCGGCCAATGCCGAGATTTTTACTCTCATTTTCCCGAAATTCAAAGGTTTTCATCGGTCTGTCGAAACCGACTGACAGCTCCCTGGCGACCCCATGAATACTCAGACAGTCACCACGATTTGCCGTCAGCTCTATTTCGACAACATCGTCATTGAGCAGAGAATAGTCCCGTAACTCTTTGCCGATTTCGAGCTTTCCGATCGTCTCATCGAGTGACAATATGCCATCGCCCAGTTTCGGCAGCCCAAGCTCTTCACTGGAGCAGACCATCCCGTCGCTTTCGACACCCCGAAGTTTTGCATGTTTGATCTTCATTCCGTTCGGCATGACGGCACCAACCATGGCTACCGGCACATAGAGGCCCTCACGGATATTTTTCGCTCCGCAGACAATCTGTCTCGTTGCAGTACCGAGATTAATCTGACAAACACTCAATTTGTCGGCATCCGGATGCTTTTCGCACGATTCGACATATCCGACAACGATCTTTTCTGGCACTCTATGCCGTATCAGCGAATCGACTTCAAGACCGATCGCATTGAGTTTTTTGCATATATCGTCCGTCGATATCCCCTCGAGATCGACCCACTCTTCCAACCAACTGCGTGTAACTATCATTGAAACTGCTCCAGCAAACGAAGATCACCCTCGAAAAGAGAGCGCAAATCGGGAATCTGATGCATCAGCATCGCGAATCGCTCAACCCCAAGTCCAAATGCATACCCGCTTACATTCTCGTAGCCCACCGCTTTAAAGACATTGGGATCGACCATACCGCAACCCAGCACCTCCAGCCATCCTGTCTGCGAACAGACCCGGCATCCTTTCCCTTCACAGAAAATACAGCTGATATCGACCTCTGCGGAGGGTTCCGTAAACGGAAAGAAACTGGGACGGAACCGGACATCGACTTCGCCGAACATCGTATGGAGAAAATCTTCGAGAATCCATTTGAGATTGGCGAATGACACCTTTCCCGTTTCATCCACCATCAAACCCTCTACCTGGTGAAATTGGGGCGTATGGGTCAAGTCGAAATCTCTGCGGAACACGGCACCCGGACATATCATCCGGATCGGCGGTTTTTCACGCATCATCGTGCGAATCTGCACCGGTGATGTATGGGTGCGGAGCAGTTTGCCATCTTTGAAATAGAAAGTGTCCTGCATATCCCGTGCGGGATGGTAATCGGGCAGATTGAGCGCTTCGAAATTATGAAATTCATCTTCGACCAGCGGACCCGCTTCGACGGAAAAATTGAGTGATGAAAAATAGTCGATAATTTTATCCAGAGTCTGCATGACCGGATGCAGCGCACCGCTTTGGGGTCTTGGAGTATAGAGAGACACATCGATCGCCTCTTCCTTCAGCTGTTCTTCCAGGGCATCGGCTTCGAGCAGGCTCTTTTTTTCATCGAATGCCCGGGTAAGTGACTGTTTCAGAAGATTGAGCTCTTTTGCCACTGTCGGTTTCTCTTCCGGGGGCACATTTTTCATATTGGCGAATGCCTGTGCCAATTCACCTTTTTTTCCGAAAATCGCGATACGTATCGATTCGAGTTCTTCGAGTGAATCAGCCGCTTTGATTTTATCGATCCAATGCTCCACACATAGTCCTTGTATAGCGAAGATAGAAATTTGGGCCGATTGTATAATAATCTTCATTACACTCTGCTGACATTAAAACTAGTCTCAAAAACCCCTCTGGACGGGAATGGCACGGAAAAGGTGCAATGACGAGGCAAAAAAGGTTGAACACAGGCTACGTTCAAGCTTTGGGATGTTGTCAGCATATCTTTTCCATGCCTGCCGTCGGGCAGAATGCTTTCGCCCCGTAGCCGCTTGTGGAATCATCTCCATTACCGCCTATAGGGATCTTTGGTATAATGAAACAAACAAATAAAGGAGAAATTTTATGTGTATTTTCTGCAAAATCGTCACAGGAGAGATCCCCGCCAACAAGGTATTGGAAGACGATGAGTTTATTGCATTTCACGATATCAACCCGATTGCACCGGTCCATATTCTGATCATTCCGAAAAAACATATCGAAAATTTCCAATCGGTTTCACCCGACATGATGGCAAAAATGACACCATTTATCCAAAAAGTCGCATCCGAACTCTGTCTCGATAAAACCGGGTATCGTCTCGTTGCGAACAATGGAAAAGATGGAGGGCAGGAAGTACCGCATCTCCATTTTCATCTGCTCGGCGGGGCACGACTCAAATGGACCCATCTGACACAGGACGAAACACACAAAAATCTGTAACGTCAAAAAAGGATGGTCTCTACGAAGATCATCCCACTCTTTTTTCTTTCACCCACTCTTCCAGTTTTTCAATCTGTTCTTCTGTTTTGCGGGTCGACGTGCCACCTTCCGAATTTCTCGCATTCATCGAATGACGAATCGACAAATACTCAACCACATCCGGCGAAACTCTTTTGTCAATGGCATGGAGTTCTTCAGCCGTAAGTTCACTTAAATCCACACCTTTTTGTTCCGCAAAGGCCACAGCATGGCCTGTAATGAAATGCGCTTCCCTGAAAGGAATGTGACACTTCTCTACCAGATAGTCTGCCAGATCGGTTGCACTCAAATGGCCCACTTTACACGCCTGTTCCATGCGCTCTTTGTTGACCGTCATCGTTTTGATGACTTCATTTAGAATAGTCAGAGAAATTTCGGCCGTTTCGACACTGTCGAACGTCCCCTCTTTGTCTTCCTGCATATCCTTGTTGTATGCGAGCGGAAGACCTTTCATTACGGTCAGAAGAGCAACAAGATTGCCGTACGTCCGGCCGGTTTTTCCCCGCAGCAGTTCCGGTACATCCGGATTTTTCTTTTGCGGCATGATGGAGCTTCCTGTCGAATAGGCGTCACTGAGCGTGACGAAACCGAATTCTGAACTCGACCAGAGAATCAGCTCTTCGGCAAGCCGTGATATATGCATCATCATCGTCGCGACATTGAACAGCATTTCAAGGGCGAAATCACGATCACTGACCGTATCGAGACAGTTGAGTGTCGGAGCATAAAAGCCGAGCTCTTTTGCAGTCATGTTTCGATCAATAGGATGGGGGGTCCCCGCCAATGCAGCACACCCTATCGGAGATACATTGTTTCGTTCAAAACTGCTCTCAAATCGTTCGTAGTCGCGTTTGAGCATCGACGCATATGCCATCATGTGATAGCCAAAATTGATTGGCTGTGCATGCTGAAGATGCGTCATACCAGGCAACATTGTTTCTGTATGTTTTTTGGAGAGATCGATGAAAGTCTCTACCAAGTTCAAAATGCGTTCGCGAATGATCTCGTTGTGAGCCTGGACATAAAGTCTGAAATCGAGGGCCACCTGATCGTTGCGACTTCGCGCCGTATGGAGTTTCTTCCCGGCATCGCCGATCAGTTGTGTCAACCGCTTTTCAATCGCCATATGGATATCTTCGTCGGAAATGTCGAACACAAACTCATCCGACTCTATCTCTTTAAGAACCTGTTGCATGCCTTTAACAATATCCTGATACTCCTGATCCGTCAAAATACCCTGGGCATTGAGCATTTTGGCATGTGCCAGAGAACCTTTGATATCGTACTCATAGAGTTTTTTGTCGAAGTTTAAAGAAGCGTTGAATTGATCCAGCAATGATGAGGCATTTTCACTGAAGCGTCCCGACCACATTTTACCCATAGCGAACTCCCTAAAGTAAGTGTGCTATTGTAGCAAAATCAGTTAAACAGATAAAAGATAATATATGGGGCGCCTCTTTATTCCTGCTAATAAGGTTTTTTGAGATGAGTTCTAGAATATTTTAGTTACATGCAGGGACATTACCTGTGTCACTTGCATATTTATGAAAAAATTGACGCATATGTTTGATATTTTTGTCAAACTTTTTTGAATTGAGCTTATTCATAGCTGCTTTATCTTTTTTGTGCACGTTTTTCAACAATTTGGCATTGTCGTCAAAAAATTCTTCCCATTCGCTTTGTGTATGCGTTTTTGCAAGTTTCCCCCCGGACTTATGGCACTTCTTACACAGTTTCATATAAGCCCGCTGCCCTTTGTAAACCGAGGCGTTCGACAATGTCAAACCGAAAACCGATATCAATATAACCATTAAAATATTTCGCATCAATTACAACCTTTTCAGATCATTACATCATTCTTTCTACATCATACAGAAGAGAATATAAAGCAACCCCTAACTATTTGATTTATAATCGACTTATATGGAAAAATTGTTAATTCAAAGGCAATGCTGGGTATTTTAAAGCATACTAAGAATTATTATGTAGCAGATATTGGTATATAAAGAAGGAGACCTCAAGCCCGGCACCGACCTACCTTCCCACACCCGAGGGGTGC
>NZ_JAOZPV010000097.1 GCF_029932565.1 Hydrogenimonas sp. | reverse complement strand
CCGACGACGGCGGGGATGCCCAGCTCCCGGCTGACGATCGCCGCGTGGCAGGTGCGCCCACCTTTTTCGGTCACGACGGCTGCCGCGATCTTCATGATCGGTTCCCAGTCGGGTGTCGTCGTCTCCGCCACAAGCACTTCACCGGGCTTGAAGCTGTCGAGCTCTTTCAGATCCCGGATGATATGGACCTTTCCCTGCCCGATCTTCATACCGACGGCACGCCCTGTCACCAGCACCTCTCCCCGCTCCTTGAGCCGATAGATCTCCAGAACGTTCCCCTTCTTCTGAGACTCCACCGTCTCCGGACGCGCCTGGACCATATACAGATGCCCGTCGAGACCGTCTTTGGCCCACTCCATATCCATCGGCTTGTCGTAACCAGCCTTTTTCGAGTAGTGGTTTTCCACTTTGATGGCATAATAGGCGAGCGTCATGACATCGGTATCGGTAATGCAGAAGTGGGCACGCTCCTCTTCTGTCGTTTCGACATTTTTCGTATACTCCACGGCGATGTTGTCGGTGTTAAGCTCGCCGGTGAAGACCATCTTGAGCTCCTTTTTCCCCAGACGACGTTTGAGGACGGCCCGATACCCTTTGTTGAAGGTCGGCTTGTGGATATAGAAACTGTCGGGATCGATCGTCCCCTGCACGACGTTTTCTCCCAGTCCCCACGCGCCGTTGATGAAGACCACATCCCGAAAACCCGTTTCGGTGTCGAGACTGAACATGACACCGCTGGCACCGATATCGGAACGGACCATTTTCATCACGACGACGGAGAGGAAGACTTTGGACCAGTCGAATCCGTGGTCATGTTTGTAGTGGATGGAACGGTCGGTGAAGTTCGAGGCAAGGCACCGCCTGTAGGCATCCAAAAGCGCCTCTTCGCCACGGATGTTCAGATAGGTTTCGTTCTGGCCTGCGAACGAGGCTTCCGGCGAATCTTCGGCCGTCGCCGACGAGCGTACCGCCAGAGAAAGCGCGTCGCCGTACTCTTTTTTGAGATCGGCATAGCCTGCCAGAATCTCCTTTTTCAGATCGTCGGGAATTTCGCACGCTTCGATAATTCTCCGGCATGCCGCACCCCTCTCCTGCAGCTGTTTCACATCGTCGGGATCGAGAGTGTCCAGCTGGTCGTGCAGTTTTTTCCAGACATCGTTGGCGTCGAAAACATACCGGTAGGCGTCGGCCGTGACGGCGAAGCCATTGGGCACCCGTACCCCCTCTTCCGTCAGATTGCGGTACATCTCCCCCAGCGAGGCGTTTTTGCCCCCGACCTCCGCCACATCCTCGATGCCGATCTCTCTGAACCATTTGACATATCTGCCCATCACGTACTCCTTCCGAAATTTCTCCCTATCCGTTCACACTTCACCGTTCCCTATCTCCTCTCCTCCGTCCATCCCGCTCACAGCGGAGGCGGCGGCATCGCGATCATATGGAAAAATCCGCCGAAAATCATCCCCAGAAACGCGAAAATGAGATAGATGATGAAAAGCGCCGGAATCGACGCCAGCGTCAGCTTCACCATGAACCAGACCAGATCCCAGAACGGGATCTCCAGACCCGAGATGATCACTCTTTCATACTTTTCCATGCTGCGGTTTCTCTCCTTCTGTATAGACACGATACAGATGTGTTTTTCGATCCGTATGCCAGTCGATGATATGCTGCCATGCCTCTTCGGCATTTTCGACGACGGTAAAAATCTCGAGATCGTCCGCTGATATCATCCCCTCCTCGGCCAGAATATCCAGATTGATAATCCGGTCCCAATACCGTTTTCCCACCAGGACGACAGGCATTTCCGGAGTTTTTCTGGTCTGTATCAGTGTCAGAATTTCGAAAAGCTCATCCAACGTTCCGAAACCGCCCGGATAGGCAACAAGCGCCTGGGCTCTCAACATGAAGTGGAGTTTCCGGATGGCGAAGTAGTGAAACTGGAAACAGAGTTCGGGTGAGATATAGGGATTCGGATACTGTTCGTGTGGCAGATTGATATTGAGTCCGATCGACTTGGCACCCACGTCGTAGGCACCCCGGTTGGCCGCCTCCATGATTCCCGGGCCACCACCCGTCATCAGAATGACACGGTTGTCCTCGGGACCGGTGCCGCTGTTGCCGACAAGTCGTCCGAATTTCCTGGCATCGTCGTAGTAGGTGCTCATCTCGACCATGCGTTCCGCGTCGCGCAGCTCTGCCAGCAGTTTTTGATTGTCTGCATCGAGTTCGAGCCGCTTCTCTACCTCCTTGAACTTCGCCAATGCCGTCTTTCGCTCTTTGATCCGTGCACTTCCGAAGACGACGATCGTATGCTGGACATCGAGCTCCGTCATGACAAGTTCGGCTTTCAGATAGTCGAGATCGAGACGGATCCCCCGTGTCTCATGGCTCTGGAGAAACTCTGTATCCTCCTCCGCCATACGATAGCTTGGAGACTCCATCAGCCGTTTCACAAGCTTTTCGGCTTTCGGGTCCTCCGATTTCGGCTTCGGATGCTGCCACGGCAGCTCATGCCATCTGTGTTTGACTTTTTTGCGCATGATCGCTCCTCTATCAATCTGTTTCTTCAATCATAACGAAATGGAATAAAAAAACCAATGGATTTCGTACCCTGACAATGCTATGGTGCGATGAGCCCCTTTTCATAACAGACCGGATCGAACTCGCAAACGATATCGGTATCGAAAACCAGCAGTTTTTCCTCTTTGTCCGGGTAATCGACATGGGCGAGAAAATGTTTCATCGCATTAATGCGTGCCACCTTTTTGTCGTCACTGTGCACGACATGCCACGGTGCAAAAACGAAAGAGGTTTTGGTGAACATCTCGTCCCGCGCCTCGGAGTAGGCTTTCCAGAGTTTTTGCGCCTGCCGGTCGATCGGACTCAGTTTCCACTGTTTCAGCGGATCTCTCTTTCGCTCTTCCAGCCGTTTTTTCTGCTCTTTTTTGGAGATGTCGAGATAGTATTTGAAAAAGATCATCTCCGAATGGGTCAGCATCTGTTCGAAACTACCCACCTCTTTCATGAAAAGCCTGTGCTCCTTTTTCGTACAGAATCCCATCACCTTTTCGACTCCGGCACGGTTGTACCAGCTTCGGTTGAAAAAGACGATCTCCCCGCCGCTGGGCAGATGGGGTACGAAACGCTGGAAATACCACGATTTCCGGTCACGGTCGCTCGGTTTCCCGAGTGCCACGGTCCGCGCCTCCCGAGGGCTCAGGTGTTCGGTGAACCGCTTGATCGTCCCATCCTTGCCAGCCGCGTCGCGCCCTTCGAAGACGATGCAGACCTTGATATCCTTTTCGATGACATGCCGCTGAAACTTCACCAGCTCCACCTGCAGTTCGTAGAGCTCTTCTCTGTATTGCCGTTTCGTCATTGTTCCAAACTCCTACAGTTTTCCATACGTTCTCTCCAGCAGTTCGCTGAAAGTGGGATGGGCCATAACGGTCCGCTTCGCCAGGGAAACATCCATCTCTCCCGCCAGGGCCATCGCGACGATGGCGGCGAGCTCTTCGGCATCGGGTGCGAGAATTTCCGCCCCGACAATGAACCCCTCTTCGTCACTGTAGACCGCGATTTTTCCTTCCGGCGCATCGTGAATTTTGGCATAGGGAAGCCCCCCGAGCGGCAACAGGCTCTCTTTGTAGGCAGACCGCTCGGACTCGAGCGAAATTTTCGTCTTTCCGACCGATGCATAGCCGGCGGGAAGCGTATGAATAAACCGGACGACCCGGTCCGGATCGAACGGATCGGGATCCTCACCGAGAATCCGGCGGACGACATGGAGAACCTGGGCTCTGGCTGCATGGGCAAGCTGCAGCTTTCCGTTGCAGTCTCCGATGGCGTAGTGATCCGGCAGTGTCGTTTCGAAGTGTTCGTCGGTCTCTATTCCTCTGGGGCCGATCGCTACGGCATCCGTCCGGACCGCACCGACATTGGCCCTGCGTCCCGTCGCGACCAACAGCATCGGTGCCTCGTATTCACCACCTTTGTCATCGACAATCCGAACAGCGTATTTCGAACGCTCCGCCGAGACGATCCTTCTCTCCGGCAGCAGACCGACACCGATCCGCTCCATCTGCTTCATCATCCCCCTGCCCATCGACGGATGTGCCTTGCGCAGAAGCGTGGCGTGCCGCCATATCAGATCTGTCTCGACACCCGCCGCCGCGAAAAACGAAGCCATCTCCAGACCGATCGCCCCGTCTCCGTAGATGGCGATCTTTTCGGGGAGTTTCTGCAGCTGCAGTATCTCGTCGCTCGTCACCACACGCTTACCGTCGTAGACGACCCCTTCGGGAATGTAGGGCGACGAACCGGTCCCGATCACGACATACCGCGCCGTCAGGGTTTTGCCTGCCACCTCGACCCGATGGGGGGCCGTCAGCACTCCTTCGCCTTCGATGAGCTCGACCCGTCCGCACTGCATCGTCACGTTCTGCGTCGCGTTGGCGACGATCTCCTTTTTCTCCTCCTGGAGTTTTTTCATATCGAGACGGAGAGAGCCTTTGCAGTACGCCGCCGCGCTTCGCCAGAGAGTTTCCGACGCATGAAGCCACATCTTCGACGGAATGCAGCCGTTGTGCAGGCAGGTACCCCCCAGATGGGAGAGATCCTTTTCGATCAGAACCGTCTTCATCCCTCCGCGTGAAGCTACGACGGCCCCCGCATAGTTCAATCCCCCGCCAATGAAACAGATATCGTACTCGTAATCCATCACCCTATCCTTTTTCCACATCCTCGAAACGGTACAGAACCCTTCCGAAATCGACGATCCTGCCATCTTTCACCGCCACACCTTCCCGCTCGAGGAGGCGCCGTTTCGTTTCCGCACCCCCTTTTGCGGAATACCCTCCGAGCGTCCCATCCGCCAGTACGACCCTGTGACACGGGGTCGCCGGTGCATCGGGATTTTTTCCCACAGCGGAGGCGACGGCACGCACGGCATCCGTTTCGAGATGAGCCGCGAGCGCACCGTAGGTCGTCACACGCCCTTCCGGAATATGTTTCAGTGCTTTCCAGACCGCTTTCTGCAACGGTGTCGCCATGATCCGCACTATGTCATACGGGCGGCGAAATAGTCGACCATGTGTTCCAACGTGTCGACCTTGCCGTAATCGGCTTCCGGCACCTCCACACCGAGTTTTTCGGCCAGATCGGTCAGAATATTCAGAAAATCGTAGGAATCGATCTCCAACGCCTCCTGCAAATTCTCCTTTTCCGGTATCGTTTCACCCTCGTGCTCGGGTGCGATTTCGTAAATCGCTTCGACGATCGTCTCTTTGATGGCCTCTTTCGTCATAGCAGCTCCTCCGGATGTTGAAGTATTTTGTCGAGTCTGGCGAGAAACAGCGCGCCGGTCCGTCCGTCGGTCGCCCGGTGATCCCCGGCGATGGATGCTTCGACCACCTCTCGGATGGCGATGGCGTCGCCTTCCACCCACGGTTTCTCCATAATGCGCCCGAACCCCACCAGCGCCACCTGCGGCGGATAGATGACGCCGAA
>NZ_JAOZPV010000096.1 GCF_029932565.1 Hydrogenimonas sp. | reverse complement strand
TATGTCAGCAGTGCCATCGAGCGCATTTTGGGTTACCAACCAAATGAATTTATCGGTAAAACGTTGCCTCCAGATGTCCCAAAAAACAGAATAGACGAATACATGAAGACCAAAAGTATTCTCTGTTCCATTTCGCCGCAGCCATTCAAAGGCATGATTCGTCCAAGACAACATAAAAACGGCCAAATTATAATGCTCGAAATTACCGGAACACCCCAATTTGACGAAAAGGGGAATTTTACAGGCTACATTGGGGAAAGCAAAAAAACAACTTCTCCACAAAAACATTATCATGCGTATGAAGAAAAATTTTTCAGCAATGAAATTTTCTGGCAATCCATCGTCAATACATTGCCGATACGTTTTTTTTGGAAAGACAGGCTGCTACGCTACTCCGGTGCCAATCAACTTTTTTTAAGAGACCTCGGTATCCGAACCCTCTCCAAAATTGTCGGCAAAGATGATTTTACATTGGCCAATCCGGATATCGCTTCCATATATCGTGAAGGGGATTTCGAAATCGTCCATCTAGGTAAAGAGTTTTACACGAAAGAGACCAAGATCGTTACATGTGAAGGGCGTAAGCTCGACATCGCAATCTATAAGAGTCCACTGAAAGATTACAAAGGCAATATCATCGGTGTTGCCGGTGCCTATATTGACATCACGGGAACCAAAACACAGGAAAAAGAGCTCAAAGAGTATCTTAACCGTTTGAAAATCGCACAGGAGATGGCCCATATCGTTTATTGGGATTACGATCCCGTCAATAACCGTGCATACTGGTCGGACGATGTATATCGTATGTTCGGATATGAAAACTTCAAACCTACCATGACATTGGAACGGTGTCTGGATCATGTGGTCGAGGAAGACAGACCCATGGTCGAAAAGGCGTTAAAAAAGGCGTTTAGCGATAAAAATTTCAAATACGACATCACCTATAGAATTCTCAAACAGACCGGTGAACTGGCCTATCTGCATTCGAAAGCGAAAGTAACCTTCCAGGATGGCAAACCGGTATGGGTCAGGGGAATCGGTCAGGATATCACGGAAATGAAAAAACTTCAGATCGAGAACGAAAAAAAACAGTCACTGCTGATGCGGCAAAGCAGGCTGGTTCAGATGGGACAACTGTTGAACAATATCGCCCATCAATGGAAGCAGCCGCTTGCCGAACTCAACGCATTAATCCTTGATCTTGAAAACGATTTTATCGAAAATCGGCTCGACCGTAAACGTTTCGACAGATTTTTCGAAGAGTTCGAACATACCACATCCTTCATGGGGGAAACGATCGAAAATTTCAGAGCATACGTAACGCCATCGGAGAATATCGGAATTACAAAACCGGGCAAAGCGATCCATGAAGTACTGAACCTTCTAAAACAGCGCAGTGAAAAAATAGGTGTCGACTATGATATACAGATCTCGGATTGCATTGAGGTTTTTGGTTCGGATCAGGATTTCGTTCATATCTTTCTCGTCCTTCTGAACAATGCGATGGATGCTTTCGAGCGCAATCAAACCAAAAAACCGAAAATCGCGATTTTTGTGAAACAAGGCGAAAACTATTGTGAAATTACTGTCAAAGACAATGCCGGAGGTATCGACAAAAAGATCGTAGAACATATTTTCGACCCCTTTTTCACCTCCAAATTACAGGAAAGAGGAAGCGGCATCGGTCTTTTTATGGCCAAAGCCATCGTTGAAACCCGGTTGCAAGGCAAACTGGAATTGGTCGATCGTATCGAGACGACATTCAGACTGAGACTCAAAGGATTGTCTTGAAAATGAGAAAAAAGTTTCCCTATACGATGCTCTATGTCGAAGATGAAAGAAAGATACGTCAAGCCTATATGCGGCTGTTGAAAAACTATTTTCAGCATGTGTGGACAGCCGAAAACGGGGAAGAAGCCCTTGAACTCTACCATCAAAACGGACCCGAAATTATCATTGCCGATATCCTCATGCCGAAAATCGATGGTCTCCAACTGATCGAACATATCCGAAAAAACGACTTCGACACCCGGGTGATACTTCTGACCGCCCACAGTGAAAAGGAGAAGCTTCTAAAAGCGGCTGAGCTCCATATCTCGAAATATCTTATCAAACCCGTCAAGAAAAAGGAGCTGCTTCAAGCCATCGAACTGGCGGGAAAACAACTCGAGAAAATCAAAGGAGAAATCCTTGGTTTCTCCAACGGCTGCATTTTTCGTGTACGATCCAAACGTCTGCTATGCCAAAACCATGAAGTCGAACTGACAAAAAACGAATCGATTTTTCTCTCCATCCTTGCATCCGATCCGGAATACTATTTCTCCATTGAAGAGATTTCCACCCTTTTCTATATCCGTTACGACAAAGACCTCTCGTCAAATGCCGTCAAAGCACTCATTAAACGTCTTCGGAAAAAAATACCGGGTAATTTTATCGAAAACCGTTTTGGATACGGTTACAGATTGCTGCTGTCTGCTGTTTTGACACCATTTTGACACTAATTTCATACTACTATACAAAAGTTCATAAATATTGGTGATTTTTAAAATCAGGTTTACAAATGATAAAAAGGCTTTGTTTGACAAACCATGATTTTGTCGCAATTTCGGAAAAAATTCAACGATTCCATCGATACAATCCTCTTCTCAGTCAATATAAAATACGCTTCAGTGACGAAACTATCTTAAAAGAGATTGAAAATTTCATCAAATTGCTGAAAATTGACAAGAATAATGCCAAAGAGACTGCCCAACACATTAGTGAACTTTTCATCGAATATACCATACCTTTCGCCATTCTGATAGAAGATTTAGAGATTATCAAAGATTATCTTATTCGCAATGTCTGCACGGAAGAGGACGAAAGCGAAGATGTCGTCGATTTTTTCAACGCTTTAAAAAATTACGCGGGATATTTCTTTCTGAAACATGATGTGGAACATTTTGAAGCGGTCGAAAGCGGACATTTCAAAGAAAAGCTTCTATACAGCATTCACAACAAATGGCAGCACTGGCTGATCGATGCAATCAAAAACGAGAACATGGAAGAGTTTCCATTGACAGACGGGGACTCCTGCCCTTTCCTCTTCGCACTCGACTATCCTGAGTCGAAAATGATCTGTCACGAACTGAATATCTGTGACTATCTGAAAAAAACCCATCACAAGCTGCATGAGTTGGCGATCACATTCGCTTATCTTTTCATACGACAGCATTACAAATCAGCTTACATTGTGTTTTATCAAATCAAAGAGTACAATGAAAAACTTCTCAACCTTGTAAGTATTCTTTATTTCAATGCCCAGATTAACCGGCACCAAACTTTTAAAAACTATCTCTATCATCAGACATTCCATCAAAACAAACTCTATGTCGCCATTTTCGATATTTTCAGTATGAAAGAGATCAACAAACTTCATACTCCAAAAGTTGGCGACAAAGTTATCGAACTGGTAGGAGAAACCCTTAATTCGGTCTATCTCGAAAATCAGGGAAGCATGGTCTACACCAAAGGAATCAGCGGCGATTTTTACATACTGTTTGAAAACTGCTCCCTCGAATCGATCAAAAAAATCGAGCATGCATTCGATGAAACGTTAAAAAAGATGCTTGCCAAATCCCCTCACCTTCCGAAGTTCATTGTAAAAAAGGCTTTTTTAAAACTGGATGAGCCTCTGATCATCGAAAAAGATGAGATGGCTGTCATTTTTTCCTATCTGAAAAAGAAACTGAAAGAAAACGGCACTGTTCAATATTTGATTTCTTCGGACGAACAGAAAAAAATGACGGAGTGGGTCAATGACTATTATTGGCAAATCACCAAATTGAAGGAGGCGATGGAAAAAGGAAAAGTCGAAATTTTTTTGCAACCTATTTCATATATGGAGCGAATCGACAGGACATACGCCTTCGAAGTGTTGGCACGGATCGAAGAGAATGGAAACTTCATACCGGCCGGTGCGTTCATCGACCTGTTCATCGAAATGAAGATGGTCTCCAAGCTCGATTTTCTCGTTCTCGATCGTATTTTATATCATAGTGAGATGATTCGCTCGATTACCGGCAAACTCTTTATCAATGTCTCCGCTTCCACTCTGCTGGATTCGAATTATATCGACAAATTGATCGAGGCCATACGTGGTCCTCTAATAGGTACCGAAATCATCGTGGAACTGACGGAACAGGAGCTTTTGGAAAGTCTCGGACTTATCATACGGCTGAATCAGGAACATGGAATTATCTTTGCCATCGACGATTTCGGCACCGGCTACAGTTCCCTTCAGACTGTCATCCAACTGGCGGAAGAAGGAGTCATTCGGTATCTCAAAATCGACGGTTCTTTGACACAGAGCTTTGAAAACTCTTTATCGACCCAACGGATTCTGAAAATCATATCCGAAATGAGCCAATCCCTGAATCTTGAAACAATTATCGAATTTGTCGAAACGGAAAATCAATGTTACGAACTCGCAACCTACAATATCGATTATGGACAAGGTTATCACCTTGGTAAACCACAAAGCATTCCAGAGTTAGAAAAACGTACAAAAGCAAATCTCTATTCTATATAAAGGAAAAACCATGTTCGGAATAATAAACGGTAAACAGCAGATGCTGCAAAGCGAAAATGCAGCGCTTAAAAAGAGAATTGAATCCCTGGAAGAGGAAATTCAACTTTTAAAACATCAGAATGAAAAGTTTATTGCCGAAGAGCGCGATGTTAGAGATATTCGTGAAGAAAACAAGCTCAAAAATGCTTTGACACGGATGTTGACGAATGGTTGTATTGAAAATATTACGTATATACAAAAAGAGCTGCTCGAAGATATAGAAAAACAGGATGAAATCAACCGACTGAACAGAGAGGGCGGAAATATCATAGCCGAGGTCGAAGAAAATGTCGACAATATCTTCAGCACGGAAACCATTATCCAAATGGCAAACGAACTCAGAAACAACGCGGAAAGCCTCAATGACAGTGTCACCGCGATATCAGAAGTCATCGGTTTGATCAAAGAGATATCGGATCAGACCAATCTACTGGCTCTGAATGCGGCAATCGAGGCGGCCAGGGCAGGAGAACATGGACGCGGTTTCGCCGTAGTTGCAGACGAAGTCAGGCAGCTTGCAGAACGAACCCAGAAAGCGACAGTCGAAGTCGAAATAAGTATCAGCACTCTCAAACAGAATGCTTCGACCATGAATGAAGACAGTGAAAATCTGGAGGCAGAAGCGAATCAGGCAGCTTCCAATCTCCACGATTTCAAAGCGACACTCAAACAGCTCGTCGACAATTCGAAAATTATTGAAAGAGACAACCAGCACACATCCTATGAACTTTTCGCAACACTTGCGAAGCTTGACCATATTCTGTTTAAAGTCAACGCATACAACGGTGTCTTCAACGATCACGAAACAACGCTTTCCGATCATCACAACTGCCGCTTTGGCAAATGGATGGCAACGGAAGGGAAAAAGATCTTCTCGAATACTCCAAGCTATTCACGCATCGAACAGCCCCATGCCGCCGTACACAAAAATGCCCTTGCGGCTCTCGAATGTGTCAGAGAAGGCACCTGTTTGCAGGA
>NZ_JAOZPV010000095.1 GCF_029932565.1 Hydrogenimonas sp. | reverse complement strand
CGTCCCATCACGCCCGATGCCGTCGAGGAACACAAAGACAGCAGCTACGGCATGATCCGTACCGAAATCACCTGCTCCCGCTGCGGTGCGCATCTCGGCCATGTTTTTCCGGACGGTCCGGCTCCGACCGGTCTCCGCTACTGCATCAACTCCGTCTGTCTGAAGTTCGAACCCCGGGCCTGAGCCCGGCCCGCATCTCCCGTTTCCCGTTTTCCCGATTCCCGCTCACACTCTAAATCTGTCCATTTCATTTTTGAGTGATTCCGTCACCCACTGAAGCTCTGGTGAAATGCCTTCCAGTTTGCGTGCCATTTCTTCGGTCATATTCGCCCTGTCATCGCACCTTTTGGGTGCCATGGACGCCTATGGGGATTTTTGAGATGCGTTCTGGAAATACCTTTATTTCTTCGCCACTGAAAATCGGCATGAAAAGTTAACAGGTATTGAAAAACGCTATTTCCGAACAGCCCGCCCTATAAACATCGCGATCGCCACGATGATCAGCACACCGATGAGCGGCAACACCCAGGGATTCTCCTTGGCTCTGTCGAGCATCGAGAGAACCGTCTTGCCGCCAAGATAGCTCGCACCCCCCACGACCACGGCCCACACCGCCGCCGCCAGGAGGTTGAGCACGCCGAATTTCACTGCGTCGTAGCGGGTCAGACCGATGGCGATGGGCACCAGCGTCTTGACCCCGTAGATATACTTCTGCAGAAAAACGACCCACGTTCCGTACTTTTTCATCAGCAGATGCGAATAGGCGAGTTTGCGCCGATGTTTTTTCAGGTACTCCATCATCGTATGCCTGTTGGCACGCGTAAAGAGCAGCAGTGCCTGGTCACCGATGAAATTTGCGACAAAGGCGACGGCAATGCTCGTTGTCAGATCCATTTTACCGATGGAGGCGAGGACCCCCGCCGCCGCCAGTGCGAAAAATCCGCCGCCCAGGGAATAGAGAAAGAGGATGATATAACCGTATGTCGTCAAATTGTTGAGTATCTCTTCCACATGCCACCTTTTTGAGCCCGTCCCGCCTATCTGCGAAAGCCACACGGCCATGGACTCCATTGTTTAGCCGTGATTTTAGCCTGTTTCGATAAAATAGGCAAAAAACGGAAAAGGCTGCCCCATGATCGAGCCCCTGCGCCCACCCTCACTCTATGGAGACAATCCGGAAGCCAAACGGGAAGAGATCCGGCACTATTTTCACACAACGTTCGATACGTTCGAATCGCTTTACTCGCTTCTGAAAAGCGACGATGCCTTCTTCCACCGGCCGGAACCGCTCCGCCATCCGCACATCTTCTACTTCGGCCACACCGCCGTCTTTTTCATCAACAAACTGATCCTCTCGAAGATCATCGATCGGCGCATCGATCCGAAGCTGGAGTCGATCTTCGCCGTCGGCGTCGACGAGATGAGCTGGGACGATCTCAACGAAGCCCACTACGACTGGCCGAGTGTCGATGCGACCAGGGTCTACCGCGACAACGTCAGAGAGGTCGTCGACGCACTGATCTCGTCGCTGCCGATGGAGCTGCCGATCACCTGGGAGTCTCCCTGGTGGGTCATCCTGATGGGAATCGAGCACGAACGCATCCACATCGAAACCTCCTCTGTCCTGATACGGCAGACCGACATCTCTTTGGTGCAGCCCGCTCCCGACTGGTCTCTATGCATGCAAAGCGGATCGGCTCCGGCCAACGAGCTGCTTCCCGTTCCAGGCGGCAAAATTACGATCGGAAAGAACAGAACCGACGACTATTACGGCTGGGACAACGAGTACGGGCATCACGAAGCGGACATCCCCGCATTCAAGGCATCCAAATATCTGGTCAGCAACGGCGAATTCATGGCGTTCGTCGAAGCGGGTGGCTACCTGACCGACCGATGGTGGAGCGAAGAGGGAGTGGCCTGGCGAAACTTCAAACAGGCAAAACATCCCCCTTTCTGGCTCCCTTCGGATGGGGGCTACCGATACCGGGCGCTCACCGAAATCATCGAGATGCCCCTTGACTGGCCCGTCGATGTCAACTACCACGAAGCGAAAGCATTCTGTAGCTGGCTGGGTGAAAAAACGGCCAGAAAGTTGCGGCTTCCGACCGAAGACGAGTGGGTCCGCCTGCACGAACACTGCGGCGTACCCGATCTGCCGCACTGGGGTGAAAAGGCACCCGCCAACATCAATCTCGAGCACTGGGCTTCCGCCTGCTCCGTCAAAACCTTCGCCCACGGCGACTTCCACGATGTCATCGGCAACGTCTGGCAGTGGACCGAAACCCCGATCTATCCTTTCGAGGGATTTGGCATCCATCCGGTCTACGACGATTTCACGACACCCACCTACGACGGCCGCCACAACCTGATCAAGGGAGGATCTTTCATCAGTACCGGCAACGAGGCACTGGCTTCGGCACGCTACGCTTTCCGACGCCACTTCTTCCAGCATGCGGGTTTCCGCTATGTCGAAAGCGACTACATGGAACAGATCGGTTCGGCGACCTACGAAAGCGACATGCAGGTGAGCCAATACTGCGAATTCGGCTGGGGCGACACCTACTTCGGCGTCGCGAACTACCCCGAAACGTGTGCGCGCATCTGCATCGAAGCGACTGCAGGGAAAAGAAGAGGGCATGCGCTCGATATCGGCTGTGCCATCGGGCGAAGCACGCTCGAACTCGCGACAGCCTACGAAAAGGTGACAGGTCTCGACTTTTCGGCCCGATTTATCGGTATGGCCGAAAGAATGCGCACCGAAGGGCGCATCCGCTACACGATCCCGACGGAAGGGGAACTCGTGGAGTACAAAGAGGCGGTACTTCCAGGATCGCTCGCCGGCGTGGCGGAACGTGTCGACTTCTGGCAGGCCGACGCCTGCAATCTCAAACCGATCTTCAGTGGCTACGACCTCGTCTTCGCCGGTAATCTGATCGACCGTCTCTACGACCCGGCCAAGTTTCTGAAAGAGATCACGGAACGGATCAACGACGGCGGTATGCTGATACTGAGTTCTCCCTATACGTGGCTCGAAGATTTTACACCGAAAGAGAAGTGGCTCGGCGGTTTCAAAAAAGACGGCGAGCCCGTCACGACACTCGACGGCCTCAGAATGCACCTCGAACCGGCATTCCGGCTCGTCGAAACACGCGATATCGAATTCGTCATCCGCGAAACGGCGCGAAAGTTCCAGCACTCCGTCGCACAGATGACGATCTGGGAGAAGCGGTGAGCCTTTTCGACAAACCGATCGACCGATGCGGCACCCACAGCGTCAAGTACGACGAACGCGAGGCGAAATTCGGCACCGGCGATCTGCTGCCGCTCTGGGTCGCCGACATGGACCTCCCCTCGCCCCGATGCGTAACCGAGGCACTCGTCAAACGGGCGGAGCATCCGATCTACGGGTACACCGTCTATCCTGACGAGTTTTTCAACGCTATCGAAGGGTGGATGCACCGGCGCCACGGCTGGCGCATTTCCCGGGCATCGATCGTTCCGATACCCGGCGTCGTACCGGCGCTCAACTTCCTCGTCACGGCATTGACCGAACCGGGGGAGGGCGTGTTGATCCAGCCGCCAGTCTACCACCCCTTTTTCCGGCTCGGGAAGCATCACGGCAGAGAGTTGCTGGAAAACCAACTCGTTTACGATCGTGGTAACTATACCGTCGATTTCGACGATTTCCGCGCCAAGGCGAAGAGGGCCAGACTCTTTGTTCTCTGTTCACCGCACAATCCGGTCGGACGCGTCTGGAGCCGGGAAGAGCTCGAAACGATGGCAGCCATCTGCCTCGAAGAGGAGTGTCTGATCATCAGCGACGAGGTTCACGCCGACATCGTCTACGCCCCGCACCGGCACATTCCGATCGCATCGGTCTCACCCGCCGTCGCGAAGGCCACAATCACGCTGAACGCACCCTCCAAAACGTTCAACATCGCAGGGCTCAACACGGCCTACGCCATCGCAGAAAACGATACGATACGCCGCCGGTTCGAAACGGAGCTGCGCCGGTTCGACCTGACAATGGGCAACCTGTTCGGCATCGAGGCGCTGATGGCGGCCTACAGATGCGGCGAACCGTGGCTGGAGGAGCTTCTCGGATATCTACGGGACAATATCGCGTTCGTCACTGATTACCTGCGAGAGCACATCCCGGCTATCCGTCCCGTTATGCCGGACGCGACCTATCTGATGTGGCTCGACTGTTCAGATCTGGGAATGGACGACGCACAGCTGGAACGCTTCTTCGTCGAAAAGGCGAAACTGGGACTCAATTCGGGCATCTCCTTCGGTGCCGGTGGAAGCGGTTTCATACGTCTGAATATCGGTTGCCCGAGATCCACGCTTGAAGAGGCGATGGAACGATTGAAAGGAGCGGTCGAAAATGATGACTGACAAACTGGGGCTCAAAGAGCTGGTCGCCATCGGCATCGGCAGCATGATCGGAGGCGGCATCTTTTCAGTCATGGGTCTGGCCAACGCCATCGCCGGCCATGCCACCGTGTTCGTCTTTCTGATGGGCGGCATCATCGCGGTATTCGCCGGTTACAACTACGCCAAACTCGCCGTCACCTATCGTCAGGATGGCGCCAGCTACACCTATCTGCAGCATGCATTCCCCAACAGACCGATGATCGCCGCCTTCGTGGGATGGAGTGTCATCATCGGCTACATCGGAACACTGGCACTCTACGCCTACACATTCGGTGCCTACGGGGCTGCGGCGATCGGATACGCCGACAATGCCATCGTCCGTACTATTCTCGCATTCGCCATACTCTCTCTCTTTCTTTTCATCAACCTACGGGGCGTCCGAGAGGCTGGCGAAAGCGAAGATGTCATCGTTTTCTTCAAAGTGGCGATCATGATGACACTCGGCATCATCGGTCTCTTCTACATCGAACCGGCCCACTTTCAACCGCTGTTCGACAAAGGTTTCGTCTCGGTTCTTCTCAGCGGTGCCCTCGTCTTCGTCGCTTTCGAAGGGTTCCAGCTCATCACCAATGCCGTCGTCGAAACCGATAATCCCGAAAAAAATATACCACGAGCCATCTACCTTTCGATTCTCATCGTCACGCTCATCTACGTGACCCTTGCCATTTCCGTTCTGGGCATTCTCACATTCGAAGAGATTCAGAAAGCCAAAGAATACGCCATCGCCGAAGCACTCGAACCGATATTCGGACGATGGGGATTCACGCTCGCCTCCATCGCCGCATTGCTGGCGACCAGCAGTGCCATCAACGGCACTCTCTTCGGCGCCAGCCGTATGCTCGCCGACATCGCCCAGGACGGAATATTCCCGTCGATTCTGGCACAGCGGAACCATAAGATGATTCCCTACTATTCTCTGCTTCTGATGTTTGTGATGGCATCTCTTTTCGTCCTGTTCGGCGCGCTGGAGAGTATCGTCGCCTTTTCGAGTATCACCTTTCTTCTCGTCTCTCTAGCTGTTGCCATAGCCAATCTCATCCTCCGGAAAAAGACGGGCTCGAATCCTCTCATTATCCTCACATCCATTGTACTGATGATGGCCACGGTCGGGTTGATGCTCTGGTACCTCTACCACGACGATCCGAAAACATTGACCGATATCGGACTCATCTATCTGCT
>NZ_JAOZPV010000094.1 GCF_029932565.1 Hydrogenimonas sp. | reverse complement strand
ATCAGCAGGGCGTTTTTGTCCGTATTCGGCAGATTTTTCCCGATCCACAGGTCGGTGACGACGGTGCGACCGATAATGTGGCGGCCGTTTCCTTCGGTTTTTATCCCCCACATGTTGTGCATGATATAGGCTTTGCCATCTCTGTGCCCCACATAAAGCATGATGTGTCCCGGCAGGTAGAGCAGAGTGCGAAACGGAACTCCCTGTTCGATGATGATCTTCTCTTTTTCCGTTGCCGTATAGCCGGAAAGATCGATTGTTCTGCCAATCTTCGCCTGATCTCTCGAGTTACGGGGGAGCCAGATGCCGAACGGTGCGAAAAAATCGCGTGTCATGGCCGAACAGTCACGGTTTCCTACCATACCGCCCCACCCATACGATTCGCCCAGCAGCTCTTCGGCGACACGCCAGATAGTTGTTCCGGTCATTGCAAGAGGCATGGGGGCGCTCCATCCCGAAGGGAGAAGGGATTTTTGAAGGTGAAGATCCCGGCCGCAACTTTTTGGAACGAAAATCCTGTAGAAAGCCGGCTCTTCGCCGATGTGGGGAAACAGCGTCGCCATCTTCGCATAAAACAGAAACGACTGGTTGGCATCATAAACCGGTGTCTTCTCTTTGAGCACGACGATTTTCGGACGTCTCATGATCCGATCGATCTGATCGGAGGAGAGAAATGCAATATCGCGTACCGGCAGCCATCCAAGTGCGAAAGGGCTCTGAACGAATGCCCACCCCTCGTCGAGACTCAGGTGCGATACGATGAGGGGTGTCATTGCCTTGATGGCGCTGTTTTGGTTGTAGTCGAAAGGATACCCCTCCCCGGGAAGAGAGGGATCGAAAAATATCGGGTGCATCGTGGGAAGGAGTCTCAGCGAGGAGGGGTGGATGACGATGGCATGTCGTTTCAGCGTATTGAAGGCATCGAAGTGCGCATTGGAAACCCACGCTTCGTAGCGCGTTCGGTCCAGAGGCAGCCGGTTCTCCCCGTAGAGGGATTTGTTCGCAAAATAGCCGATTGCCCATGTCGCTTCCTGATAGGTAGCGTTGAGTTCCTCCATTTGCCAGGGTGCGTAATGGTGCGCCAGAAAATCGGTATAGAGACTCTTTTGTCTCTCTTCACGCAAAGAGAGGGGTGCCTGCGCGATGAAAGGGGTAATCTTTTCGGAAATGTCCGGTACAATCGCCTGTCTGGGGGCACATCCCGTTATCCAGACGATCGATGCTGCCAGGAGAAGGATGGCGCGCAGCATGCTTGTTATCACACTTTGGAGCGGATTACGATCTTTTTGGCACCGAAAAGTTCCTGCGCCCGCTTGACCATCGGATCGTTCAGAATATCTTTGGCGTCATACTCTTTCGATCCTTCCGGTTCGGTGCAGTTTCCCGTGATGCAGCCGCTGCTGTTGCAGTCGATATCTTCAATCATCGAACCGGTATGGGTCGAGGCATTGGCATCGCTTGGGGGTTCCGTTGTGGAGGGAGATTCGGCGGCCGGTTCATGCTCCTCTTTCGGAGCTTCACTCTTTGGGGGCGGCGGATTCTCCGATTTGACCAGAGAGATTTTGGTGCCGACACCGAAAATATCCTGGACGAAGTGGCGGACGATGCCGAAGTGGGTTTTAAGAAGCGTCTTGTTCTCGCCTTCCGCATGGCTTGCCCATGAGAGCGTTCCGTCACGATAATCGACAAATTCGATACTCTCTTCGAAGGCTTTGCCCAGTTCCGCATTGCGGTCGTAAATCTTTTCAATGAGCTTTTTGAAACGAAGGGTATTGTCCGGTTGGGTGGATGATGATGGATGATGATCAATAGTCGGTGGTTGTTCTTTTTTTCCGTTGCCTATTGGGGGAGTCGGAGCAGGTGATGGATGGATGGATTGAACGGATCTTTGACTCTTTGTTTTCAACTCTCCATTCTCTACTCTCAATTCACTCTCAAGCGCCTCGATCATTTCGTCGATCTGTTTGATATTCATTGCCTCGACCATTTTGAAAAGGGTGAGCGAAAGGACGAAATCCCCATCGGTGCCCAATGCCAGAAGAGGTTTTGCCTCGGCTAAAATCCGATAGAAACGCTCGAGCAGCATCGGCGAGAATTTCGGATCGTTTTGAAGCAGTTTCTCTTTCAGAAAAAGACTCATTTCGTCGATCACCATTTCGGCCTCGTAGTTTTCAAGTTCTTTCAGATATTCACGGACTTTAGTCTCGTCTTTCTGCAAAATGGCGTCGAAGAGCTTTTCGAGAAACTCCGGATCGATAATGCCAAGCATCTGGGTTACCGTTGTCACATCGACATGGCTCTTGGAATAAACGATGGCCTGATCCAGAAGTGTCAGCGTGTCGCGCAGCGATCCGCTTCCGCTGCGTGCCAATATGTCGAGAGCACCCGGTTCAAATGCGATGTTTTCGGAGTTTAGAATGTGCTCAAGATGTTTAATGACAAGCGGTTTGGCGATTTTTTTGAATCGGAAATGCTGGGTCCTGCTTAGAATCGTAGCAGGAAGTTTGAGCGGGTCGGTCGTCGCCAGTATGAACTTGACGAATTCCGGTGGTTCCTCCAATGTTTTGAGGAGGGCGTTGAACGCTTCCTTGGTGAGCATATGCACTTCGTCGATAATGAAGACCTTGTAGCGTCCGACCGAAGGCTTGTATTTGGTGTGTTCGATGAGATCGCGGATATCGTCGATCTTCCGGCTCGAAGCGGCATCCATCTCGATGATGTCGATATGGCGCCCTTCATTGGCCATTTGGCACTGTTCGCAGTTGTCGCACGGTTTGGAAGTGGGTCCATGCTCGCATAAAAGAGCTTTGGAAAAGATTCTGGCCGTCGACGTTTTGCCGCTTCCCCTCAAGCCGGAAAAGAGATAGGCGTGACCCAGTCGATTCTGATCCAGTGCCATGGCCAGTGTCTGGGAAATGGAGTCCTGCCCGATCAGATCTTCGAAACGTTTCGGACGGTATTTGAGTGCGAGAGCCTGTGACAAATTTTCCCTTCTTTCAAAAGTTTGGAATCCATCTCAATACGAAATGGATTCTAGTCTATCACAGCACTGCTTAAAGCCACTTTTCGGCAATCTTTTTCAAACCTTCCGGGTTTTCCGAAGCGAAAATCTTGAGGTTTGTCGTTCCGTTTTTTCGGGGTTTGCAGCCATTGTCTTCAAGATGTTCCGCGATCGCTTCACCCGAATGGATCAGCAAAGGGTGGTTGGGAAAATAGTCGCGTATGGCATTGGCAATCAAAGGGAAATGGGTGCAGCCAAGAATAATGGCATCGGGCTGTTCGATCGTATTGAAATAGTGGGCAAGGGTGCTTCGCAACACAGCTCCGTCGAAAAGTCCCTCTTCGACAATCGGAACGAAAAGCGAGGGGGCGATCGCTTCAATAGAGTCGAATCCGAGCTCTCGGATACCTTTTTGATAGCGTCCACTTCCGATTGTGGCTTTCGTACCGAGTATCAGTATTCGGCTGGATTTTGGAAGATCGGCATTCTTCAAAGCCAATATTCCCGGCTCGATCACACCGTAGATATCGAAATCGGCATTGGCCCGAAGATCGGGAAGGGCATGTGCACTGACACTGTTGCAGGCTGTAATCATCAGATCGATATCGAAATTCCTGAAAAACTCGAGCGCCTCGAGAGCGTATCGGGTAATCGTGACAGGATCCTTTGGGCCGTAAGGGACACGTGCCGTATCACCATAGTAGATGATCTCCTCGAAGAGGTTGTGTTCGAGAAGACTTTTAACTACAGTAAGACCACCGGCACCGCTGTCGAAGACACCGACTTTTGTCGGTGTCTTCGAAATGGAGGATGGAGGATGGAGGATGGAGGATTTTTTCATGTTTCGGTGTTCTTTGATGAGATGAGTATGGCGGAAAGCAGTCGTACAATCGATTCGAGTTCATTTTCTAAAGATTTGACTTTTGAGCTTTCTTTGGGGAGATAATCCGTTTCCTGTAAAAGGCGAATCCAATATGCTGATTCCCGCGCTTCTTTTTGCGCAATGGACATTTTTGAGATGAAGTCTTTTTTGCTCTGAGCACTCTGTGCTTCGGTAACATTGGCACCGATGGAAGTTCCGGATCGAAGCAACTGTCTTGATAGAGTATACTCTTTTTTCGTTTCGTTCAAATATTTGTAAAGTTTGACGATACGAACGGCAAACAAAAACGAAAGCGAAGCGATCTCGTTTTTTTCATCCATCATCCATCATCCATCATTTTGCATCTGCGGAGCGGAACGCTTCGCGCTACGCTCCTTCGTTCATGATGCTGAGAAACTCTTCGTTGTTTTTCGTCTTGAGCATTTTGGAGTAGAGGAATTTGAGTGCTTCGACTTCGTCCATCTGGTGCATGGCGTTGCGCAGAGCCCAGATTTTCGGCAGGGTGTTGGGATCGGTCAGAAGCTCCTCTTTTCTGGTTCCCGATTTGATGATATCAATGGCCGGATAGATGCGGCGGTCTGCGATGGCACGGCTGAGGACGATTTCGCTGTTGCCCGTTCCCTTGAACTCTTCGAAAATGACTTCGTCCATGCGGCTGCCTGTATCGACGAGAGCCGTGGCGATGATTGTCAGACTTCCGCCGTTTTCGATATTTCGTGCGGCACCGAAGAAACGCTTGGGTTTGTGCAGGGCGTTGGCGTCGACACCGCCGGAGAGGACCTTTCCGCTCGAAGGTGTGACCGTGTTGTAGGCACGGGCGAGTCGGGTGATGGAGTCGAGCAGGATGACGACATCCTTGCCCATTTCGACCCGGCGTTTCGCTTTTTCGATGACCAGTTCTGCGACCCGTACATGGTTCTGGGCCGGGAGGTCGAAGGTGGAGCTGTAGACTTCCCCTTTGACGCTTCTTTCCATGTCGGTCACCTCTTCGGGGCGTTCATCGACGAGAAGAACGATGAGCTCGACTTCCGGATGATTATGGGTGATGCCATGTGCCAGCTCTTTCATCAATTCCGTTTTACCGCTTCGCGGCGGTGCGACGATCAGACCGCGTTGACCCTTTCCGATCGGCGTGAAAAGATCGAGCACACGCCCTGTCAGTTTGGTCGGGTTGTATTCGAGTTTCAGTTTTTCCTGTGGATAGAGCGGTGTGAGGTTGTCAAAAAGCGGGCGGTTTTTGCTCTCGGCGACCGGCATGTAGTTGATCGCTTCGATTTTGAGCAATGCATAGTAGCGCTCCTGCTCTTTCGGAGGACGAACCTGACCCGTTACCACGTCACCGTTACGCAGAGCGAATTTGCGAATTTGTGTACTCGAGACATAGGCGTCGTTGCTGGAATTCGAGAAGTTGGCATCCATGGCACGGAGAAAACCGTACCCTTCGTTGGTGATTTCGAGAATTCCCGTAAAGAGAATGTAGCCACCCTTGCTGACCTGGGATTTGAGGATTTCGAACATCAGGTCCTGGCGTTTCAATTCGTTCGGGTTTTCGACGCCGAGTTCTTTCGCAATGGCGATCAACTCTTCGAGACTTTTTTGACGAAGATCTTCAATCTTGTATCCCTCGACCGGGATGTGGGTTCTTTTATTGTTGGTACGGGTAGAGGTTTCGCTCATGGTTCCTTCTTTGTGAACTTGAAGTTTGCAGATTTCTGGCAGAGTTGCAGGAGTGCCGAAGCACGAATTAAGTCAGATAATTTTTTGTTGAAGCTATTGTAGCAATTTTG
>NZ_JAOZPV010000093.1 GCF_029932565.1 Hydrogenimonas sp. | reverse complement strand
TCCGATACGGTACCCAACCCTTCAGGTACTCTCTCGCTTTGGTCTTTTTCGGTGTGGTGGCACCGGCATTAGCTTGCATCAGTTGACTCCTTTTTGTTTGGTATTGTTTTTATTTTGGCTCTCCTGCTCAAACGGACAGATCAACATCTCGTCACTGATAATATCCGTTTGAAGCGGCTTGCCGATTTCGATAAACGTATTATCCACCAGCTCTTTCAGAGAACGGGACTCGATATAATCTTTGAGTGAACTTCGGCTCACTCCAAGTTCACGGGCGATCGCACTCACACTCTGCCCCTCTTTGAGCATCTGAAGAATTCGCGGCTGAAGAGTGTCGAATTTCGAGCGCGACTTGCTCCCTTTCGGCCGGCCGACACCGCTGCGTTTGTCCTGCCCCTCCTCCCGCAGTTCATTGAGAAGCGGCAACACCTGCCCCATCGGCGTCTCTCTGGTGATCAAAATGCCCTGACTGGCTACAAAAAGATTGATCTTTCGACTCATCGTGCAGCAGAGAATCTTGATAAGCTCGTCGACTCTGTTGCTCAATGTCCAGATTTCATCGATAATGAGATTGTCTCCCTCTTTCATCGAATGCATAAACTCTTCGAACTGTTTCCGCTCTTCGATCGGACGGTTCTTGCTCGAGTGCTCGACAACCTCTTTGTCGATCTCGAGCCCCTGCCCCAATGCATAGCCGATAACATCTTTCTGCTGCAGCGTCAGATTTTTCGTACCCGGTATCTGTCGCAAATAGGCGTATGTCATAAGCCCCCTTGATTTTTTTCATAATGTTACATGATTTTGACGATAAAAGTCAATTAAATATTTATTAAATCGTCACACTATTGCTTAATTACGTCATTTTATTCATTTATCCGTCAATGGTATCCATATTTATGTTAAAATAATAAAAAACTTAAAAGAAGGACAGAGAGCGTGGAAGCTGATTTGACACACCTTGACGACAATGATCGCCCGAAAATGGTCGATGTCGGCGCAAAAGAGCCAAGTAGCCGTGTCGCCATGGCCAGCGGAACAATTAAAATGAGCCAGGAAGCGTACGAAGCGATCGTCAACAACAGAGCGAAAAAAGGGCCCGTTCTGCAGACAGCGGTCATTGCGGCTATCATGGGGACGAAAAAGACACCGGAGCTGATTCCCATGTGTCACCCTCTTTTGCTGACAGGCATCGACTGCGATATCGAAGAGATTCCAGAACTACCCGGCTTCAAGCTTTACGTGACAGCCAGGCTTCACGGGAAGACCGGTGTTGAAATGGAAGCACTGACCGGTGTCAGTGTCGGACTCCTCACAATTTACGATATGGTGAAGGCGATCGACAAAGGGATGCAGATATTGAGCATCCAGCTCGAGTCCAAAGAAGGAGGCAAGAGTGGAAATTATCAACGCAATGGATAGAAAAGTCGAAATCGAATATCCCTGCGAATGGAAGTACAAAGTGATTGGAGAGGAGTGCGAGAAGATCGAAAGTGCCGTCAAGTCGGTCATGGGCGGACGGGAACACACCTGCAGGCCCTCACGCGTCTCCCGCAAAGGCCGCTACCACAGCTACGAAGTGAAGACTCTCGTCCACAACGAAGACGACCGGACGGAAATTTTTCGACAGCTCAAACAACACAACGACCTGAAAATGGTTTTATAAGGAACCCCATGGAACTCGAAATCAAAGCCTATTACGAAAAAAGTCTGGAAGCCGGAAAAAAAGACCGGGACGCGCTGAAAGAGGGGATAGAGAAGGCAGTGGAAGCGGCTGTGCATCTGCATCAGAGCATGTCTGCACAAAACCTCAGCGAATCGATCGCCGTCGCACTGCAGGAGGAGCTGGCGCAACTCGACGCGAACGACGAAGAGATGTTGCAGTTCGCTTTCGAAACGCTCATTGATACAGTACAAAAACCCAAAGAGAAAGAGATCGAACGGCTCATCGTCGAAATTGATCGGCTGCAGCGTCACCTCAGCACCGAAGAGGAGGAGCTGCAGCGCCGACTTCGTGAACTTTTCGCCGGTATCGAACATGCCGTCAGCAAGTTGAATTCAGCTGAACAGAAAGTCTGGCGGGATGCACTCGAAAATACGGAACTCGAGCATGTCGAAGGCCTCGGCATACTCACCGAAACGGTGGAGGCGGCTCTTGTGGCTGCACTCGAAGAGGCTGAAGATATAGAAAAAGCGATCCGCGAAGTCATTCGTCAGATCACCCACAAAGCTTTGAGCGAGGGGTTGTTGAGTGCAGCCCGTATCCGCGCCATTCTAACAACGATTCTGATGCAGGCATCCGAACTGGCAGAAGCGACACCGACCAAAGCGAAAGAGATCATCCATGGAAGTGTCTATGGCATCAACGACGCCCTGATCTCCACCGTCAAACAGCTCAAAGAACAGCTCAATTTTGCACCGGAAGAGATAAAAACAGCCCATGTCATCAATTGGGAAGAGCTGATAACAATGCTCTCCCGCAGCGACGAACTCTACAAAGAGATCATCGATGACGTCGCTTCCAAAAACAGCCCCTTTGTCCGGGAAATTCTGGTCGATTCCGCCAATATCATCGGGGATCAGTTCGCCGAACTCAAACGCATCAGCAACGAAACCATCGATATCGCCAGAAAAAAGCTGGCAACGCTGGCAAAAGAGGCCGCCATCAAAGGCGTGGAATTGAAAGAGCACCTGACGAGCGAAGCGAAAAAACTGGGTACGAAAGCGTGGAAAAAGGCGCTCGAAGTCGCCGAAGCCTACAAAAACAAAATCGAGAAGTGAGCGGAGCATAGCGCTCCCACCTTCTCACCTTCTCACCTTCTCACCTAAATTATTCCATATCCTTCGCCAGCGTAAACATATCGGAAAAACTGTTTTTGAAATCTTTGCACCGATCACATATCTTCTCTCCACCGCGGTAGGAGAATGCCACTTTGCACTCTTCACAAATCTCGAGTGTATGCTTGACCAGAAGTTCCATTCTGTCGAATGCAAATGTGACCGGATCGAATGATTCGTCGTTCCGGATCGAGTGTGGCTGACAGACATCGTTGCAGATGGAACAGGCGATACATTTGCCCATCTGAAAAATGATACCGGTATTGTCCTTCAGCACCGAGAGTGCACCGGTAGGACAGAACATCGCACACTCCTGACAATTGTTACACGTATCGGCATCGATCCGCTTGTTGACGACGAATGAAAAATCGATCTCGGCTGTTCTCTCCTCGGGAAGGGTTTCCGCCACCATTTTCAGCGAATTTTTCAAAAGAATCCGCTTTAGCGGCTGTTTCTCGTCGCTGGAATGCATCAACTCCGTCATCGTCATATCTTCATGAACCTCTTTGGCGACATTGGCCAGCTTTTTCAAGAGCCCGCGTCGTCCCGCTTCCGGCTCCGACGCGCCAAGATCGCGGCGCACACCTATCCTTCTGTCGCTATTGCAAAGTTCCAGAAATCTGTTGGCCTCCCCGATCGTTCTCTCTATTGTTGCATAAACACGCCCATCCCGATTGACGGAACACTCCGAGCAGTGGGCAAGGTCACAGATCGCATCACTTTGTTTCCGCAACGCAATGGAGATGAGATGTTCGCTCGAGAGAGCGGCCAGACAGGGCAGATTCTCTTTGCAGGAGAGCAGAGGTTTTTCCTGTGCCGCGAACTCCAGGGTAAAATGGTTTGGATCGAAAGCATCGCTCATGAGGGCTTCGGTAGGACAGCTCCCTATGCATGCGGCACACCCGGTGCACCTTTTTGCATCGAGCGTCAGTTTTTTTCGGTCAAACACCATCGCTTCGTCGGGGCAGAGATCGATACAGATACGGCACTCATTTTTGGCGAACTCGCTCCGCAGACACTTGAAGTAGTCGAACTTGAAAAGATCGGCAGCCGTCAAACTCTCGTTACGCATCGATCTCCCCCAGCTCTTCGACGAGATGCGAATAGTCCGAAAGAAGGAACTCGATCGTAAAGTCACACAGATCCCGGTAGAAGGGTGTATCCGCCATCGGTTTGACAGCGATGAGGAACGGAACGATCCAGCGCACAAGATGGCCGTGCAGGAACTCCGCCTGCGCCTTTCTGTCGCCACCGCTGATCATGCTCTGCATGAACCCGAACTCGATTCCTGCATGATCGGGCACATAAAGCCTGGAACTCTCCAGGTTCAGTTCGTAGCCATGGCTGAAGTAAAATTGCATCACCGGGTTCTGCAGTCCCACCAGAATCTCGTTTTTGCTGTCCATCACGGCCGACTCGATCGGGTGGTTGTTGATCCCAAAAAGCGAGTTGTAGTCGATATTGAGCGCTTCCTTGAGTGCCGGCAGCTCGTTCTGGCGGAACCACTGGAGAGTCTCTTCTCCGATGGTTTCCAGCAGTTCCTCGTTTTCGTACAGATCCTTCAACGCCCTTTCGTCGAGCTCTTCGGTAAAGATTCGGGACAAAAAGGCATAGATATAAAGTCTTGTTTTGTCGTCCATGGTGTAGTTTCCTTGGCTTTTATGGGAAAATGATAGCGGATTGGCGGATATTCAACGCTGAATTTCAAGATGGGTTCCATAACCAATTCAACATTCAACATCCATCATTAAACATTCAAACATCGATTTCCGCCCGAAGGCGAAAATCTCAGAGGCAGCCTTTGAAGAAAGACTTTTTCGGTGGCGGTGGTGCTTTGAACTCTTTGACGTGAATGACATTGCGTTTCGCATCGTACGTACCAGTCAGCATTACCTCGTTGCGGTTCATCGCCTCATCGAGTTCGCTGCGCTCAATATGACCCAGGTCCACTCTGTAATACTTGCCGTCATCATGGACATAGAGCACCATCTCCTCCCTGATCGGATCACCAAACTCCCATTTTTCATAGCACCCCTCGTAGCCGCAGACGGCGGTTTCGAGACGGCAGTCCTTGAAGAGGTCGTTTTCGACACACCATTTGGTCGTCAAAAATCCTTTTTTCTCAAATCCTTCGCTGCTGGCCGATGCGGCGATCGCCAGCATCATACCCAAAACGAACATTACAATCTTTTTCATTATTCCACCTCCGCTTTGAGGGTTCTCATGTAGGCCACCATATCGTCGAGGCTCTTGTCATCGAGCGGATAGGGAGGCATCGTGGATTGACGCTTGCCGTCAATCACGTTGTACCAGGGTGTATTGGGGTGCGCATTGCGATTGTAACCCGGTACGACAATGGCGTTGGGATCGACCATGGACTCTTTCAGATAGGCATCGGTTGAATACCCGCCAATATTGGCGAGACCCGGTGCCATATAACCCGGCTGACTCATGCCAGGTATGTAGTGACACCCCATACAACCATTCTGCATAACAAGGTTTTTTCCGTTTTCAACATCGCCTTTCGGTGCTGTCGTCAATTCCGTCACAAGGGCATCGCCGCCTTTTTCGTCACCCAGTTTGACCGGAATCCATGAGGAGAGAAGTTTGAGACCATCCCGATTCATTCTCGCACCGTCCCATGCGGCAAATGCGACTGGAAACGCACCGTTGTCGAGATTCAGATAGGCATCTTTGAGCGGACGGATAACCGTCCCTTTCCACGCTTTCTTGTCGTACTCCATGTCGGCACTGAATTTTTCGCTTCCATCTTTGATTTCCGTCATCGACCGGAAACCTTCCGAGACGAACGAGCGCTGGTAGTCGCTCACCGCCAGCTTCTGCACTGCCTCATGGTATTCACCCACCTCTTTGCCGAACATGTTCTTGCTCAGCACGTTCTGCTGCG
>NZ_JAOZPV010000028.1 GCF_029932565.1 Hydrogenimonas sp. | reverse complement strand
CCGCAATGTCCATCCATTCGCGCTGTCGTTATCCGTATCCGACCCGAAAATATACTTCCATCCGCCACCGCTCAGTACGATGTCGCCATCGGGCATGACCGACACGGCGTGTGACTGGTCGGTATGACCGTTGCTGTCGAAACGGTACTGCCACAACAGATTGCCATCGCTATCCGCTTTCGCCAGCCAGTAGTCGTCACTGTCCGCTTCGACATAACCGGCTATTACATAACCGCCATCGTCGGCCGGTGAGATCGATGGTTGCCAGCCACCTCCTATTCCAGAAATCGTTTTCTGCCATACAATGGTTCCGTTCTCATCCAGCCTGACCATCAAAATGGCATGTGATGAGGAATAACCTTCTCCGCCCCCTTCCATCGCGGCAGTCATACTTAATGTTCCCAAAATCGTGAAAGAACCGTCACCGTTTCTGACAATCCGGCTTCCGCTCTCATGGTAGGTGACCTGAACTCCGTTTTCATCGGCCTGCGATTTTCCGATAGCCTTGCTCCACAGAACCGTTCCGTTTTCATCCGTTTTAATGACGATCAGATCGCTCTGATACTGATTCGGTTGACTCAGAGGGAACGTCGCTCCGCCCACGATCACCAGTTCGTTGGACGGCAAAACGACAAAGTCACCCGCATCATAATTATCGGTCCCTTCGATGCTGAAAAGTTTCATCGCATTATCATTGCTGCCGTTTTTCCAGACGGAATGGCCATCTTCGTCGAGTTTGAGCAGCACCATCTCCTGATCGTCGGAATCGCTTCCCGCCGTTATATAGTAGTAGGAATCTTTCTCCGCAACCGCCGTGGGGTTGAAATAGGACCCTCTGAAAACTCTGTGCCACACGACACTCCCTTCGCCATCGAGTTTGAGGATCCAGACACCGGCCTGATAGGCTTTGATGGAACTTCCCGCAACCAGATAGCCTCCATCCGAAGTCGGAATCGTTTCGGCGATGCTTTCACTCGCAGGTGTTCCATAGGTTTTCTGCCATGCAACCTTGCCGTAGCCGTACAACTTCAATACCCACATATCACCGGTTACTCCGGGTGTTCCGGCACCATAGGATTTTGTGACACCGGAGATGACGATACCGTCGGCGTCCGGCTCGACGGAAAAGATTGTGTCGTCATATTCTCCACCATACGCCCGCACCCAGCTTCTGCCGTCGAGAGCCATCGTGGCAAAGGCCATTCTCCCATCTTTGTCTTTCACTTCCAGAATGAGCTGTGTACCTCCACACTCCACGGCCATATCGGAAGAGACGGAGTGGTCTTCGAGATCGGATGGATCCAGCGTCTCTACGGTTACATCCCCCACCGAAACGTTCAGATTGCGGATCGGCAGATCGCTCTCTACCGCCGTAAAAGCGGTAGTGTCGGATATATTGCATGGATCGATCCGGACCATTGCACGGCCGTTTAGAGCATCCACATCGAAGAGACCGGCATTTTCCGGCACACGTTCGTCCGCGGCAGCTTTCAGAGTGAATTGATAGGGCGGTGTTCCACCCTGGACGGCGAACTGCTGCTCCGCTCCGCACTGATCGAGTACCACATTTTTCGGCGTGATTTGCAGAGCGGGAAGCACCTGCATCGACACGTTGATCTCCGCATTTCCGCCATTCGATGTAATCTGCATCGTATGGGCATAGTCGCCCGCCGGACGATTCCGGTCGACCGATACCGTCACACGCCTGTCCGAACCCGCTTCGACCGTACCGCTCTGGGGAGCTGCATTCAGCCACTCCGGCAACGGTTCGATCTGCCATGTCAGATTTCCCTCTCCGGTGTTGGAGAGAGTAAACTGCATCGTATCTTCGGTGGCACCGAAATCGAGCGTCGTCGTATTGAGATCGAGTTCCGGTTTCACGCTTCCCACTTTCAGAACGATCAGCACCGGTACGCTCGCATTGTTGGGGTCGTTGGAGTTGACATAGATACTGTAGGAAGAGCTATTTTTGTCGAGACCGCTGCGATCCACCGTCAGCGTCACCTGCGACGTTTCGTTCGCCTCCGTCGTACCCGACATCGGATCGGCGGCAAGCCACGCCGGCCAGGGCAGCTGCTGGTACTCGTCCGGCCCGATGCTCCATTGAAGCGGAGCATTGCCACGGTTTTCGATCGTCAGAATCTTGCTTGTTTCGTCCGGCTGGAAAATCGTGTCGCCGGAGATGGATATGACGGGCACGCCTTCGACGGCGGAACCCGAGAGATTGACCTCTTTTACCGGCTCGTCGGGATCGTCCGAGCGGATACGTACCGTTCCGCTGAAATTCCCTTCGCTCTGCGGGGAGAAATAGAGCGGTATATCCATGCTCTGGTGATTTGCGAATACGATGGGATCCGATTCCGTCGGGGGATTCTGCAAATCGAGACTGAAAACGGCGGGCCCGATGTAGGCGATTTCCGTGACGTGCAGATCCGCCGCTTTTCCATCGAATTCATTTTTGATCTCCAGAGTTCTTTGGCCACTGCTTCCAACCACGACGATACCGAAATCGATCTGTTCATCCTTGAGCACGATATGGGGAGGATTGACGACATCTATTAACCGATAGAGGAAGTTGTCGGTTTCATTCCTCTCTACGACGGTATCGTTTGAATCGGCCACCGCGATCAGCATGTAATGTCCCGACTCGACATCCTCCGGCAGCGCAAAAGCGAGGTCGATCTTTATCTCGCTGTTCATTGGCATGGTGCCGATCGTCTCTTCCCAAAGGAGCGAATCGTTGCCATCGACGATATTGTCTTTCGAAAGATAGAGGGCGGCCATGAACGGCGGAACCACCTTCCTCGAACTGTTGCTCAGAGTCAGATTTCCATCCAGGGAGGCACCAGGGAAAAGCGTCCCTTCGAATGAAAGTGACAGAGCTTTTAGATCTGTCATAAACATATTGGACGATACGGCGGCGAAAGCGTCCACGAGACCGTAGCCCGTTTCGTCGTCGCGCCCAGAAACGTTCAGATCGCGCGCGGTGCGATGGAGAATGGTCCGAACCTCCTCTGGAGTCAAATCGGGGTTGATGCTCAAAAGCAGTGCCGCGACTCCTGCGACATGGGGTGCGGCGGAAGATGTGCCGTTGAAGGAGAGGAAATATTTTCTGGATAGACCGAGCAGATCGTTCCAGGCGTATCCGCCTTCGCTCATATCCGTCGTGGGAATCATAGCACCCGGCGCCACGACATCCAGCTCAGGGCCGTAATCACTGCCCCACCACCATTCCCGATCGCAACTTTCCCGATTTTTTCTCTCCCCGCATGGGCTCATGGCACCCACCGCGATCGTCTCTTCGTATTTTGCAGGATAATTAACGGCAGATGTGTCGTCGTTCCCACTTGAGAAAATGGCGATGACGCTCTTCTCTTTCGCATACCGGAGAGCTTCATGTCTTACATCGCTATCAATACCTCCGCTCCAACTGTTGCTCAAAATCTTCGCACCATGATCGACCGCCCATCTGAGTCCATCGGCCGAAATAGTCAGGGTAGTATGATTTAAACGGAAGATGCGAACCGGCATGATTTTTACCCCGGGTGCCGCACCCACGACTCCGACTCCATTATGTTTCGCACCGATGATCCCGGCACAAGCCGTACCATGGCCCTCTACGGGGTAAACCGGGGCACCGTGTGAATCGTTTACATCTGTAACCTCGCCGGACGCGTATACGGCATCGTAACCGGCTACCGTATTGAGATCTTCATGTTCCAGATCGACGCCTGTATCGATGACGGCAACGACGATGTCACTAACTGAGAAATCGGTACTCTCAATCTGCAGACTGTTCTGCAGATACTCCCACGCAGGCACAATATTGATATCCCAACCCTCCTCCCCACCGGACTGTCCTACATTGTGGAGGTTCCATTGCCGTGCGGAATATGGATCCGTCGTGATCGCCGGTGCCGGTTGCGTGTTCGATTTTAGCAGTGAGACATCGTCGATATAGATGCCCATAAAAGATTCGTTGCGATCATCGATACTATTACCAGACATCGAATTGTCGCTTACGAATCTCAAAGCCAGTAGAATCTCCTGACTGCCCGTCTGATTCACTTCGGAAGAATGGATATTCTGTATCAGGTATGTAAGCGGGATTATACCTCTGTATGAAATAAAATTGTGCAATTCATTCCAACTGTTCCCGTTGTCGAACGAGATATATCCTGACATAGGACCGTCGGATCGGGCTACAGAATACTCGAGCGCATAATTCAAATAAGCCCAATAGAGATTGGAAAAATCGAACGGCCCAAATTTGATCCATGCATCCATATTCGGAGCGTATTTCTCTTCGACATCGTCGTCTGGATGTCGATCGGGCGAGTCGATATCGTGTGCGGCCGAGACCCAGCATTTGTATTCACCCGTCGTATAATCATCGATGGCACTCGGATAATCGAGGGAGCTGATCCGCCCCCAGTAGTATTCTCCACTTACAGGATTGCTATCCCACGCTTCCCATAAATTTGGCACATCGGATTCGAAATCTTCACTGTAGATGGTTTCCCATAGAGGATTGAGTTGCTCTATGAAATCGGGGTGGGCATATTCGACGAGCTTCGATTGATAGAATCTGTTGGCCACGTCGAACGTATTGGCACCGCTCCGTGACGTAAAACGGAGTTTGTACCACCCGGGAAGCGGGTAATCCTTTCTGACGGTTTCGACACGGTTTTCGTCGATGAAACGCTCGATCTCCCTTGCATCGATACCGGGTTTGAATTTGACGACAAATTCATCGGTCAGGATATATATACCGTTCGGTACATCGAAGACGGGTGTCGAAAAACGGACCGTGCCGCTTCCATTCAGACGTTCTATAAAACCATAGATATCGGATGAGGTAACATTGCCATCGAGCGAGACCAGATAGACATCATTGAGTGTAGCGTTCATTTCCAGCGGTTTTTTCGTCCAGCCGCTCGATTCCAAAAAGCGTTTCAGCGCGTCCAGTTTCCCTTTGGCAGGTGATACCGCGAGATACTCGGTCGAAAGGTTGAGATCCTGTTTCTGTCCGCCCGAGTAGTAGAAAATCTTTTGGGATCTGAAAACCATAGTCTGATCATACGGCTCATGCGAGGTTGTTCTGGAGCATCCCGAGATCATGACTGTAACACTACTGACGAGAAGAAACAGAGAGAGAATGAATAAAGATTTATATTTTAATTTTTTCATAGTTATATCCTTTACATTAGACACATAACTATATTTTAATTTTACTCCGCAAAAGTTAAAAGAGTTTTAAACAGAATGAATTCGGACCGAGAGGAGAAGAAAAGCGGGAGAAACATTCGAAGTGTATTACCGGATATAGCCGTGTTCGGCGAGCCAGTTGTAGATCGCTTTGGTCATCGGTCCGGCGGCGGTACCGCCGTGGCCGCCGTGTTCGACAAGAATCGTCACGACATACTGCGGCTTTCGATAGGGGCCGTAGGTCGTCAGCCAGGCGTGGGAGCGGTGGTAGTAGGCGAGTTCGTCCTCTTTCATCCGCTTCTTCTCCTCCTGGGGAATACCGATCACCTGGGCCGTACCCGTTTTGCCCGCGATCTTGATTTTCGTCCCTTTCAGTGCCCAGTAGGCCGTTCCCTTCGGATGGTTGCAGACTTCGTACATCGCCCGCCGGATGATCGGCAGCGATCTCTTTTCGCGCAGTGTCAGAACCTCTTTCAGCTTGGGTTTCGTTTTTTTGCCGGCAAGCGAGGCCGCCAGATAGGGTTTCGGCAGTTTCCCCGTCGCCAGCAGCGCGGTGTATCTGGCGATCTGCATCGGTGTAACCAGCATATATCCCTGCCCGATGGATGCGTTGAGTGTCTCTCCCATATACCACGGTTGACCGTATTTGCTGATTTTCCAGTTTTTGTCGGGCACTACTCCGATAAATTCGTTTGGCAGGTCGATGCCGGTTTTTTTGCCGAGCCCCATCTTTCTGAGTTCCTCGGCGATTTTGTTGATGCCCGTCAGCAGACTTCCTTTGTAGAAATAGACGTCGCAGCTTTCGCGGATCGCCTTGATCATATCGGTCTCTTCGTGTCCCTGGTGCTTCCAGCACCGGAATTTGTGTTTCGTCGTCTTACCCAGCTCGATGGCGCCGTTGCAGTAGAATTTCGTATAGGGTGAAACTTTTTTCGAATCGATCAGTGCCAGCGCAACGCCCGGTTTGATGATGGAGCCGGGCGGATAGAGACCGTGAATCAGTTTGTTGGTGAACGGATGGTTCAGATTTTCGATGATCTTTTTCCACTCTGCTCTGCTGATACCGCTGACGAATTCGTTCGGATCGAATGCGGGGTAGCTGCCCGCACTTACGATGGCACCATCCGTCCGCATGACGATGACGGCACCCGATTTGTGCTCTTTGCGAAACATATTCGAGATAAAAGCCTGCAGCTCCATATCGAGGTGAAGGGTAATGTCGGTATCCTCTTTCGGAGGTCTGGTTTCGAGTACCGCGATCTGTTTGTTGAAGGCACTCACTTTTACCTTTTTGTATCCCGGCTCACCTTCGAGAAATTCGTTGTAATACTTTTCCAGACCGCTTTTTCCGGCAACCATCGTCAGCTTGACCATCTCGTCATCCGCCATCTCTTTCTCATTCGCCTTTCCGACATATCCGATGACATGCGCCGTCATATCGCCATAGGGATAGAAGCGTTTCGTCGTCGGCTCGATCGTGATGTGGGGTTTGCGGGAGAGTTCGGTATAGTGCGGGAGCACGCGTTCGTATGGCAGAAACTTGATGATCACGATCGGGTCGTGACGATAGGGCGAATCGATTCGACGGTAGCGTTTGAGCAGTTTTGTCGTATTGATGTCCGGAAAATCTTTTTGAATGTCGTTCAACGCCTTTTTGAGTACAGGCAATCGTTTTTTCGAGCTCAAATGGGCATCGACAAGTATCTTGAAACCGATTTTGTTGATGGCGAGCGGTTTGCCATGCCTGTCCAAAACTTCGCCGCGCACCGGCAAAATCCACTCTTTCTTGACAATATTCTGTTTTGCGAGGGATTCGTAATAGGTATTCGATTTGATAGTCAGCTGGTAGATACGCACCAACAGTATCATCCAGACAACAACGAAGAATGCGATGACCAGTTTGATTTTCAAAACAGAATCACTCCGATGATATCGACGAGAAAATAGTAAAGAAGAATCAGATCGAAATCAACGATTTTGGTATGCATCAGCGAACCATAGCCATAGGCAAAAGCGAGATAGAGAAGATCGAATACGATAACGCTGATGACGTTGATCAGCGTCCGTGTATGCAGAAGATAGGTGATTTTCGGATCGAACATCGTAAATGTCACCAGCATGATCGTCCAGATGCCATAGAGGGGGAGGCTCCAGACCGATTCGAGCACAACGGCATAGAGCATCCATGCCATGAGCCAGAAGTAATCCTGCCGGTAGAGTGCATCCCTCCATTTGACATAGACGATCCCCAGCAGCGGAGGCAGCAGCGGATAGAGCGACTCCATCGACGGATAGAGAAGCAGCAGTCCCAGCAGTGCCAGGAATGTCGCTACAGTTTTTTTATCAGCGATATTTCGTTGCACACGGGAAAATGTTTGCATTTGATGCAGTCCGCCCAGATTTTATGTTCGGGTATCGTCTCCTTCGGTATTTCGCTGAATCCGAGACGTTCGAAGAATCTCCCCATATAGGTGAGGGCCAAAACCTCCTGGAGTCTGAGCCCTCTGCCCTCTTCAAGAGCCTCCTCGACGAGATGGCTGCCGATGCGCCGGTGTCTGTGTCCCTCTTTGACGATCAGACTCCGTATTTCACCAAGCCTCATCGAATGGATGTGGAGTGCCACATACCCGATAATCTCTCCGCTGGAGGCATCTTTGGCAACGGTATAGGAGCGGATATTGGTCGCCAGTTCATCGTCCGAGCGTGGCAGAATGACACCCTCTTCCACCTCTTTCGAAACGATCTTCTGCATTTCGGGAATATCGGTCAAAACCGGTTTGCCATAGATCACGGACACGGTTCACCCTTGATAACGATATCGAAAATAAGTCCTTCCAGTTGTTCGATGCCCCGTTTTTTGAGATTGGAGACGAGCATGGCGCCGGGGTGCTCCCTGAGAATTTTCGACGTCTCCTTCTGCTTCAGTTTGTCGGACTTCGTAAAGACTTCGATATAGCACTGGTCCGGTCCGATAAACCCGGAGATATACCCTTTTACATCCTCGTCGATCGGTTCGTCGGGGTGTCGTGCATCGCGCAGGTGGATGAAAAGCCGTATCGTTCGTCGATTTTTGATAAATTCGTTGAGACTCTTTTGCCATTCGTGCTTCATGCTTTTGGAGACTTTGGCATAACCGAATCCCGGCAGATCGACAAAATGGAGTCTGTATTTTTCATCCGCTTCATCATCCTTGTAGACCACTTCGAAATAGTTGATCAGACGGGTCTTTCCCGGCGTCGAGGAGCTTTTCGCCAGATTTTTCCGATGCGTCAGAGAGTTCAGCAGCGAACTCTTGCCCACGTTGCTGCGACCAAGAAACACGACCTCTCCCACACCTTCGGCAGGCGCCTCTTCGATTCGGCTTGCACTGGTCAGGAAGGATGCGTCAACGATCCTTGCTGGCATTACGCTCCTCCACTTTGAAAATGAACCGGACCGGCCTGTTGCCGTTTCCTTCCACGCTGGCCCTGCCATTCAGTTTTTCGACGACGACTTTTTCACCCGTTACGGTCCGATCCATCTTCGGTTCTTTAAGAACGACATTCCCATAGAGTTCGTAAATCTGTTTCTTGGGACGGTAGACGAGTTTTTCCGCCTTGCCGGTATAGTATTGGCCTTTTTGACGCATATGGATGACAAATGACGTTTTTCCGATCGCCTCATAGCGTATCGGCTTGCGTTTTTCATCGAAATAGACGATGACACGCGATGCATTGAGCTCGTCGTTTCCCTTCTTCATATGCACATGGCCAAGAAATTTCGTCACCCGCTTCACTTCATCCGCTTCAAATCGGTCCGATGTGATCTCAACCTGTTCGGATAGGGCGTAGAGCACGGTTGAAAATAGAAAAGCAATCAATATTTTCTTCAATTTACATATCCTCTTCGGCTATTTTTGCATGGATCGTTTCGGCTTTGATTTTACCACTTTTTTGGTAATAGTAGAGATTCCTGCCGGTCACGATACTCCTGCCGTAGGTTATGAGAAATTCACTCCCCTCGGTCGTATAGAGTTTGGAGGCGATATCGTAATAGAGCCTCGAAGTCTCGATATTCCAACCGTCGCTTCTCGAGAGATGAACATCCTCTTTGAGCTCGATCCCCCTGTTTTGCGTGAAGATGGCCTTTCTGGCACTGAGAGACTCTTTGCCCCGGGGAGCGAGCCGCGTCAGTTTTGGATTTTCAATGATCAACGTATCGGAAAATTTTTTGGCCAATGTGCCCTTCAGATGGTTGAGAACACCCTTTGGCGTAATCTCATAACTCTCAAAATCGATGAACGCGACTTGCGGAACTCCTTTTTTATTTACATAACTGACATGATATGGCTTCAAAAGAAAAAGAGCCGTCACCGCCAGAGCAAAAAAGAGCAGGATGAAATGTTTGATAGTCAGACCCACCGTGAAAGATACTCCTCCTCCAGGCCCTCCTGGCGTATCAGCAGTTCGATCATCTCCCGAACTGCACCATCGCCACCCTTCCGGCTCAATACCACATCGGCGATTTCGATAATACGATGGTTTGCGTCGTTGGGTACGAAGGAGATCGCGCACCGCTTCAAAATTTTGTAGTCATTGAGATCGTCGCCGATCATCGCCACTTCGTCAAGTGTGATACCGAGATGTGCACACAGCTCTTCCAGTTTTTTCAATTTATCTTCCACCCCCTGAAAAAGGTGTGGAATTCCGAGCTCTTTGGCACGCCTCTCCACAATTTTCGAACGACGGCCCGTAATGATGGCGGCATCGCGTCCAAGACGAATCCAGTTGACGATGGCGAACCCATCTTTGACATTGAAGAATTTCAGTTCGTCTCCTTCGTTTGTGTAGATGATTCTTCCGTCGGTCATGCAGCCGTCGACATCGAGAACGATCAGTTTGATCACAGGATGCCTTTGGTACTTGGAACCCCCGCTTTGGCATTGGGAGCCAACGCACGCCGCAGTGCTACCGCAGAGGCTTTGAAAGCCGCTTCGATGATATGGTGGCGGTTTTTGCCGCGCTGCGCAACAAGATGCAGGGTCATGCCGCTGTTGAATGCGTATGCTTTGAAAAACTCTTCCGCCAGTTCCACATCGAAATGTCCCACTTTGCCCGTCACACCGATCTCGTAGACCAGGAAAGGTCGATTGCTCAGATCGAGCGCACACTCGACTGCCGCTTCATCCATGACGATGACACTGTTGCCGAATCGCTCCACCCCTTCAAGGGGATAGATGGCATCGCTCAGTGCCATACCCAGAACGATGCCGACATCTTCGACCGTATGATGGTCATCGACATGGGTATCTCCTTCACATTTCACCGTCAGATCGAACTGTGCATGTTTCGCGAAACTCTCCAGCATATGATCGAAAAACCCCACTCCCGTCGAAATCTCCGACTTGCCGGTACCGTCGACATCGAGTCGCAGATGAATATTTGTCTCTTTCGTTTGCCGTATTTTTTCTATGATCACGATGAACCCCTTATAATGAATGCACCCGGAATGTTCCAGGCTTTGATAAAATCTCTCGCTTCTTCTTCCGACTTGAACCCCATCAGCCAGACACGGTACAACGGTTCCCCGTCGACAATGAACTTTTTGACCTTCGTATGATAGCGGCCTTCGAAGTTATCGTAACGATCACGGTATGTCAATGCACCCGCATACCGCCGGAACGCTCCAACCTGGACGCCGAAGCCGCTCAAGACGACCTCCTGCCGAACAGGGTGCCCACTCGCTTTTGCCATCGATGCGATAATGTTGTCGAAGCCGAGCACCGTCAGACGAACCGGTGCCGTTCCCGTTTTGTCGATGCCGATCCGTTTTCCTGCCGTATAGGAGAGATCGACGATACGCCCTTTGACAAACGGACCGCGGTCATTGATGCGGACGACCACCGATCTGCCATTGCGCTTGTTGGTGACACGAACCATCGTGTTCATCGGCAGCGTTTTATGTGCCGCCGTCAACTCGTACATGTTGTATGTCTCCCCGTTGGATGTTTTTCCGCCATGAAAATTGGGGCCGTACCAGCTTGCAACACCATCCTGCCTCCATCCGACCGACACGACAGTCGGGTAGTAGCGCTTTCCATTGACCGTATAGGGTCGCAGTGTGGCACGATGCACCGCCTTCGAGGATCGGGGTTTTGTGGGTTCAGCGGTTCCAAAAACCGGTGAACCGAGCGTCGCGCTGTGTTGGCTGCATCCACTCAGCAGCCATACGAAAAAGATGGATGCAAAAAGGAGATTAGTTCGGAATGACAAGTTTGTCACCAACATGGATGATATTGCTCTTGAGATCATTTCGCTGTTTGATTGTCGCCACTTTCACACCAAACTTCCTGGCAATTTTGTAGATCGAATCACCCGGTTTGACCCTGTAATGGTGGATCGACCCGCGTGGAATCGGTATGATCAGCTCCTGTTTGGGGTAGATGATCCCTTTTCTGACCTTGTTGAACGAGACGATCATTTTATAGGATATGCCATACCGGTAGGCGATCTTGCTCAGATTTTCTCCCGATTTGACCGTATGGACCAGATACATGTTTTTCTGTTTGCCGGGTTTGTAATCGCTCTTGAAACGCGCGAGTCTGCTGTAGGGAATGTTGATGAACGCACCTTTGACAGGAGGGGTAAAGCCGTAGTTGAACTGCGGATTCAAAACTTTCAGATCTTTCGTCGTCATACCGATCTGTTTTGCGATATGCTCGACCGTTTCGCCGCCGCTCACTTTGACACGGATAAGCCGTTCCGAGTCGGATGGGTTGAACAGTGCCAGTTCCGACTGGGTAAAGCAGAGCTGTGCGTTGTTGGCTACCAGCGCCATCGAAACGATTTTGCGGATATAGTTTCTGCTCTCTCTCGGCAGATATTTTCTCTTTTCGTCGAGCAGGACATGAAGATCGTCGCTACCCGCTTTTTTGATCGCACGCAGCACGCGCCCTTCGCCGCAGTTGTAGGCCAGAGCGGCCAGGTACCACTTGTCGAACATACCGTGCAGGTGTTTGAGATATTTGATCGCCGCTTCCGTCGAACGCACGGGGTCTTTACGCTCGTCGACATAGCGATCGATTTTCAGACCGTAGCGTGTCGCGGTTTTCGGCATGAACTGCCAGAGGCCGACAGCCTTGGCCGAAGATTTTGCATGGGCGTTGAAATTCGACTCCGCCATCGCCATATAGAGAAAAACCTGCGGAATACCGCTCTCGGCAATCATCTTCCTCAGTGTCGGGATATAACTCTGTCCCCGCTTCAACATGCGCAGAAAATGGTTCCGCTTTCGCGAATTCATATCGTTTTTCAGTTCACGGAATACAGGATCTCTCAGGAAAGATGCCTCGATATCGAGACTCTGCAGTACTTTCGTATCGTCATTGTACCGCGGTTCGGTAAACAGCGATGCATGCAGCAGCCCGATGGTCAAAAGCAACAGTGACAAAATTTTTTTCACGAAAACCCCTGTTTTTATGTATATAGCTTTTGAGTGGCAAGAGATTTTGAATGCACAAGCATAAATTATACCATCTGCAACGTGGCAAACGGTTTAAAGAGACGCTGTGCATTCTCTGTCGTCAACGTTTCGACTTCACTGACACTCATTTCCAAAATATCGGCAATTTTCTCGACAACAAAAACCGTATACCAGGGTTCGTTGCGTTTGCCCCGGTAGGGATGGGGAGTCAGATAGGGAGCGTCCGTCTCTACGATAATGCGCTCTTTCGGAATTTTCGGAAGAATATGCGGAAGTTTTTTCGCGTTTTTGAACGTGATGACGCCCCCGATTCCAAAATAGAAATGATGCTCTGCGAGTTTCAGCAGCTGTTCGTCGGCGTTGTAGCAGTGCAGCACGCCACCCACCTCACGCGCATCGTGATCGATCAGCATCTGCATGGAGTCGCTGCTCGCATCGCGAATATGGATGATGAGCGGTTTGCCGGTCCGCTTCGCCAGTTCGATCTGAAGGCCGAATATCCGCTTCTGTGCCGCGATCTCTTCATGCTTTTCCGTCTCCTCTTCCGGAAGCCTGTAGTAATCGAGTCCACACTCACCTACCGCGATGCATTTCGCATCTTTCAGGTGCTCGAGCAGAAGCGCTTCATCATACGAATCGATGTCGTAGGGATGTACCCCGGCCGCATAGAAAACCTCCGGATGGGCATGGGCAATCTTCCTCGCCTTTTCGAGGGTACCGGTATCGGCACCCGGAATCAGAAATCCTTCGACACCGTGTGCTTTTGCACGCTCGATCACCGCATCGAGATCGTCGTCGAATCTCGGATCGTCGAGATGACAATGGGTATCGATGATCACTTCGCGAACTCTCTGAGCAGATTCTGAGCCAATGTCTTTGCCTCTTTCATCCCCTTTTCACCGGCGATCATGCGTGAGATCTCCCCAATCCGCTCCTCTTTGGAGAGAGGTCTGGCGACGCTCTTTCCATTCTCTTTCGTCACGAGAAAGTGCTGGCGTGCCGCGGCACTGAGGTGCGGCTGGTGCGAGATGGCGACAACCTGATAGTTTTTCGAAAGCGTTTTGAGGAGCTTCGCAATGGCGATCGACTCGTCACCGCTGACATTGGCATCGATCTCGTCGATCAAAAGCACACCCTCTCCGCCTGCCAGTTCGCTTTTGCTCAGAAGCAGCGCCAATCGGATACGGTTGAACTCTCCGCCGCTCAACGTTTCGAGCGACGAACCCTGCAGATCGATATCGACAGCATCGACTCCCAGCCGGTCGAGCGGTTTGGTCGATATCCGGAAAGCGAGCGACGGCATACGTAACTGGGCAAGATAGCCATTGATGAAATGTTCCACCTTACTGGCTGCCGCTCTGCGGCTGTAGCTGATATTTTCCGCCTCTTTCTGAAGCGCAAGCCGCAGGGTTTCCACCTCTGTCGCAAGGCCGTCCAGTTCATGGTCGATGTTGCGGTAGTAGTCGAGCTCCTTGATCTTCTCGTCCCGATAGGCAAGTGCTTCGTCAATCGATCCGTACCGCCGCTTCAGTTCCGCCAGCGATTCGATACGGTCGAGCACACGTTCCACATCGATCTCCTGCAGCTCTTCGATCATCTCCTCCGCATGTTCGAATTCGTTGCGGAGCATATTCATCGCTTCATTGAAGAGTACGGTATCGCTTTCGATCATTGTCAGCGCCTCGATGACATCGTCTTCCGCTTCGAAAATTCTCGATGCTTTGGCGATCGCCTCACTGATCTTCTCTTTTCGGGAAAGTTTGCGCTTGATCGCCATCAGCTCCTCATCTTCGCCCGGTTTCGGGGCCATCTCGTCGATCTTCTTGATTTCGAATTCCGCAAATTCGATGAGCTCCTTGACCCGCTTTTCATCGGATTGCATCGTCTCAAGCCTCCGGCTCTTCTCCTGATAGCTTTGGTAGAGTGTTCGAAACATCTCGAGCCGTTCGCTGTAGCTCGGATCTTCCAATACCGCCATCGCATCCAGCAGTTCGAGCAGCAGTTCGGACGAGAGCTCGTTGTTGCTGCGCTGCGAAATGTGGCGGACGAGCGGTGACATCATCTCTTTGAGACGCTTCTTCGAGATCGTCAGGTCGTTGAGAAAATAGCGGATCTTCTCCTTTTTGACAGCACGCAGGGTGATCTCGTTTTCGTCGCTTTCGTAACTCTCGAGATCGAGCAGAGCGCTCTTTCTCACAACCACTTCGGAGAGATCGGCATAGACATCCGACAGGCCGAAGAGTGCAAGCAGCGAATCCATAAAAACCGACTTGCCCGCGCCGCTCGGACCGGTTACAGCAACCAGTCCCGGTTCGAATTCGATGTCGAGTGTGTCGAATCCGACAAGATTTTTTGCATAGAACCGTTCAATCATCTTACCTGCCCCCACGATAGTTTTTCCCGAAGTACGTCGAAGTAGTTGCGTTCCACTCTGTGTATCAGCCGTGCCCCGATCGACGCTTTTTTCACGAGCAGTGTGTCTTCCGGACCGAAATCGTACTGCTCCTGCCCATCGATGATGACCAGCGACTCTTTTTCCGGCGTCTTGATTTCGATTTCGAAATTGGCGGGAATGACAAGCGGACGCTGTGTCAGCGAGTGGGGGCAGATCGGCGTCAGAATAAACGCATCGGTCAGCGGAAAGGTGACGGGGCCGCCCGCTGCAAGATTGTAGGCGGTCGATCCCGTGGGTGTCGAGATAATCAGCCCATCGCCGAAATAGGTATTGAACCAGCGCTTGTCGATATAGGCGTCCACTTTCACCATCTTCGAAATGGACGGACGGCTGATGACGATGTCGTTGAACGAGTAGAGATGTTTCTCCTCTTCTCCGGTTGAAAGCACCGCTTCGATCATCATCCTTTCGTCGATACGGAATTCACCATTGTAGAGTTTTTCTACGAAGGTCTCGATTTCGGAAGGATTGATGTCGGCAAGAAATCCGAGTGTTCCGGCGTTGATCCCCAGAATCGGTTTGTGAAATTGATAGCTCCGGCGTGTAAGCGATATGAGCGTTCCGTCACCCCCGATACACACGAGGATGTCGCTCTTTTCGCATATAGCCGAAAAATCCTGTCCGAGCACCCCGATCATCCCGGCACTGATGGAGTCGATCAACACTTCGGCACCGTAGTGTTCGAAAATGTTTTTGACCTGATAAAAGAGAGCTTTGAGTTCGGGGGTCGATGGCCGGAGGACGACACCGACTCGTTTGATCTCGAGATGTTCCTGCACGCTTCGCCTTCTCGTAAAAATTTGTCTACTTTTATCGTAACAAAAAATAAGTTTGGTTTTGATATAATCGCGCCACTAACTCAACCCGGGCATCTTTTTTGCCCAACTATCATTGGAGAATTCGATTTGCGAACACATTACTGTACCGATCTGAACGAAAAAAATGTCGGCGACTATGTCGAACTGGCCGGCTGGGTCAACAGCTACCGTGACCACGGCGGCGTCATTTTCATCGACCTGCGTGACAAAACGGGGCTCATTCAGCTCGTATGCGATCCTGCGGATAATGCCGAAGCCCACCGGGTCGCCTCGCACGTACGGGACGAATTTGTACTTCTCGCCAAAGGGAAGGTGCGCAAACGCGGTGAAGGATTGGAAAATCCCCGCCTGAAAACGGGGAAAATCGAAGTGGTCATCGACGAACTCGTCATCGAAAATCGGAGCGAGCCGATGCCCTTTACACTGGGAGATCCGAATGTCGGAGAGGATATACGCCTCAAATATCGCTATCTCGACCTGCGTCAGCAAGAGATGTTCGAACTTTTCCAGCTTCGTTCGAAAGCGGCGATCGCCGCGCGAAACACCCTTGACAAACTCGGTTTTCTCGAAGTCGAAACTCCGATTCTTACCAAATCGACGCCGGAAGGCGCACGCGACTACCTGGTTCCGAGCCGGGTTCACAACGGCGAGTTCTACGCCCTGCCCCAGTCGCCGCAACTCTTCAAACAGCTCCTGATGGTCAGCGGGTTCGACCGCTATTTTCAGATTGCGAAATGTTTCCGGGATGAGGATCTGCGTGCCGACCGCCAGCCCGAATTTACCCAGATCGATGTCGAAATGAGTTTCTGCACACAGGAAGATGTGATGAAGGTGGCGGAAGAGCTGCTGCAATCGATTTTCAGTGCCTGCGGTTACGATATTCAAACACCGTTCAACCGTATCACCTACCGCGAATCGATGGAGAGATACGGCAACGACAGACCCGACCTGCGGTACGAACTGCCGCTTGTCGACGTCATCGACCTCTTCGAAAAGTGTGACAGCCCGATCTTTTCCGAAATCGCCCAGTACAAGAAGCTGAACCGTATCAAGGCGTTGAAAGTGCCCGGCGGAGACACCGCCTTCTCCAGAAAGATCATCAAGGAGCTCGAAAGTTTCGTTACGAAATTCGGCGCGAAAGGGCTCGCATACATCCAGGTCAAGGAAGATGGGCTCAAAGGGCCGATTCTCAAATTCCTCAGCGACGAAGCGATCGAAACGATGACATCGCGCCTCGATCTTCAGGTGGGTGATATCGTCTTCTTCGGTGCGGGCGATCGCAAAACGGTCTGGGACTACATGGGGCGGCTCCGTACCGAAGTGGCCCATCGCCTCGGACTGATCGACGGAAACCGGTTCGAATTCGTGTGGGTCGTCGACTTTCCGATGTTCGAACTCGAAGAGGGAGAGTTGCACCTCAAAGCGTTGCACCATCCCTTTACGATGCCGAAAAACATTGACGAAGAGGATATCGAGTCGATCGATTCCATCGCCTACGATGTCGTGTTGAACGGTGTCGAACTCGGAGGGGGCTCCATTCGTATCCATAAACTTGACATTCAGCAAAAAGTGTTTAAAATGTTGGGTATCGGCGAAGAAGAAGCGGAAGAGAAATTCGGTTTTCTCCTTGATGCACTCAAATTCGGAGCACCCCCGCACGGAGGGTTCGCAATGGGCTTCGACCGTATCATGATGCTGCTGGGCAGACGTGACAGCATTCGTGACGTGATCGCGTTCCCGAAAACACAGAGTGCGACCTGTCTGTTGACTCATGCACCAGGCCCCGTCGACGATGCACAGCTCAAAGAATTGGGAATCCGTATCAGGAAGCAGCCGAAAATCGATGCGTCTCAGTGAAGCGAAACCGGGAGAACTTGTCAAAATCAAAGGCTTCGAAGGCGGGTGTGACCGGTTCAAGTCCCGGCTCGACGCACTTGGCATCCGAATCGGAGACATCGTGGAAGTGAAGTCGAAAGCTTTTCTCGGTCCGATCGAAATAAAAAACGACGAGGTGGATGTGGCTCTGTGCCGTGGACAAGCCGAAAAGATCATCGTCAAACCTATCAGGAAATTCATTACATTCAGGAGTAAAACATGAAAAAACTGTTTCTTATCATCGGTGCACCGGGAAGCGGCAAGACGACCGATGCCGAAATCATAGCAGCCAACAATGTAAACACTATCGCACACTACTCGACAGGCGATCTTCTGCGCGCGGAAGTTGCAAGCGGTTCCCAACTTGGTATCGTCATCGACAGTTATATCAGTAAAGGAAATCTCGTTCCTCTCGAAATCGTCATCGATACCATTGTAAGTGCCATCAAACGGAGTGACAAACCTGTTATTCTGATCGACGGTTTCCCGCGCAGTGTCGATCAGATGAAAGCGCTCGACAAGATTCTTGCAAGCGAGCCCGATGTCAAACTCGAAGCGGTGATCGAGGTGGATGTCAGTGAAGATGTGGCGAAAGAGCGCGTTCTGGGACGTGCACGGGGTGCGGACGACAATGAAGAGGTTTTCAAAAACCGTATGAAGGTCTATACCGAACCGATCGACGAGATCCGAAAATTCTATAAAGAGAAGGGCCTTCTGCATGTCATCAACGGTGAACGCGGCATCGAGGAGATCGTTGACGAGATGGAAGCGTTCATCAAGAGCAAAATCTAAAGGCGGCAACACCGCCTTCTCATTGGTTATTGGTCATCGGATGCAGAGACGATATCTGCACCTGAAAGGTAAATCATGCGCTTCTATCAGGTTATCATCGGTTCGGAAATTCTCAACCGGCGCCGAAACGACAGACACTTTCTTTTTCTTTCCGAAGAGCTTTTGAAACGGGGGGCAAAGCTTCATGCCTCCCTCATTATCGAAGACGACAAAGATCTCATTACCAAAATGTTCGAGCTGGTCAAGAGCGACCCGGAGAGCATTCTCTTCAGCTTCGGTGGCATTGGCAGCACACCTGACGATCTGACCCGTGACATCGCGGCACAGGTCTTCACCGGCGAGCCGCTTGTTGTACATGAGGAAGCGAAACGGCGTATTCTCAAACAGTTTGGCGAGGATGCCTATCCTCACCGCATCCATATGGCGGAACTGCCCGTCAATGCCAACCTGCTCGACAATCCGGTCAACAATGTACCCGGATTTTGTTTGGACAAACGCTTTTTTTTCGTACCGGGATTTCCGAATATGGCCCATCCGATGATTCGCCAGGCGCTCGACACTCTCCTGCCGGATGCCAAACCGCACTATCGCAAAACATTCACGGCACTCGTCAGCGAAAACGATCTGATAGAGATGATGCAGCAGGTACCGGAGGATGTCGAGCTCTCATCCCTGCCCGCCTTTTGCAGAGACAAACGCATCGCTGTTATCAGTTTGAGTGCAAAAGATGCCGAACCCGTCGACTTCTGGTATCGTAAATTTATCGATTTCATGCAGAGCAGAGAGATCGGCTGGGTGGAAGGAGATAGGCACAATGACCCTGACCTATGCCACGCTGAGGATTGATCTCCCTTTCGTCGAATCGAAAAAAGGACGCCGCGCTGTTTTGCAGTCGATCAAAGACCGTCTTGCGAAAATGAACTGCTCCCTGCTCGACCTCTCCGGTGAGTACCCGAAAGAGGGGGAAATCGCCATCGCGTTTCTCTCCACCGATGCCCAACAGGCCAAACAGAAAATCGAGAAGATCGAAACGATGCTCGAAAGCCGTTATCCGGACATTCAGTGTGAACTGGAGTACGAACTCTACTGAATACGATCGGGAGTCAGCTCCACCTCTTCAAGAAAATGGCGCAGTCGAACGGTTTCGTCTTTTGAGAGATGATCGTCGTGCGGCAACGAAAGAACGAACTCCTTCTCTCGATAAAAGAGTTTCACTTTGTGTTTTTTTGTCACCTCGATCTCTACTCCGTAATGCTCCAATGCCGATATCAGTTTTTTGACATCGATATTGGCTGAAATAGGATGTTCGAACACCTTCTCGATTTTGCTTTTGTGTCGATGGCTCATGGATAGAACCCATCTCAAAAATCCCCATAGGCGGTAACGGAAGCGATTTTGCTTCCT
>NZ_JAOZPV010000092.1 GCF_029932565.1 Hydrogenimonas sp. | reverse complement strand
CTTCTACGATGGCAGCAACTGACCGATCAAGCACACGATGATCGTACGCTTTGAGTTTTAGTCGAATTTTTTCCATAGGTTTTCCCTTAAAAGAACTTGTTGGTATGCGACCAACGCTTTTTGGAGCCAAGATTATACATAAAAGTTTTCTCAAATTCAAGATTTTACGGGATTTTTGTGCTATACTTTCCGAAATTTGTTTCCTTATAAAAAGGAAACGATGATGCTTTTGCCGACAGTCGCTCTTTTTTCATACAAGGGTAACGCCGGAGACCATCTTTTCACACACATGGAGTCAGATGCAGCAGTTGGAAGCTTTTTACGAATCGACACCGAAAGCGGTTGGATTTGTCGAAAGAAAAATCGAAATTCCTTCACACACTCTCAACCTGTACGGGCCGCCCAAAACGGGAAAAACATGGCTGGTCCTCGACTATCTGTCGCGACTCCCCAGAAAAAAGCGGCTCTATATCGATCTGCGCGATCTGCGTATCGACAACGAATCGCTCGGACGGGAGCTTCAGGCATTCATCGACGTGCACGGGATCGAGAGTGTCGTCCTTGATCATTACGACGGCTCCATTGCGATGCCGCAGTGCCGGCAGACGATTCTGGTGAGCGAAGCGCCGTTCACCGAAAATCGTTTCATGCCTCTGCTGGAAGTTCCGCCACTCGATTTCGAAGAGTATCTGGCATTCGAAAAACGCCACATCCACCTCGAGCACTCCTTTTCTCTCTACCTGCGTACCGGTTCGCTTCCGATCATGGCGACGGTCCACGAATCGCTGCTCACGATAAAGCTGCACGAGCAGATCCGCTCGATCTTTCCCACAGAGACGGAACGGCTGCTTTTCCGGCAGATGGCAAGGTTCCTGGGCAAACCCGTCACGGCAAATCAGCTCTATACGACGATCAAAAAAGAGCATAAAATATCGAAAGACTGGCTCTACAGAACCCTGAAATCATGGGAAGAGAGACAGATCATCCTCTGGATGGAGAAGTTCGGACAGCCCCGGGCGGCGAAGCGGCTGCTGATCTACGATTTCGCGATACCGGCATCCCTCTATTTCGAGAAATCGTTGATGGGGCAGCTCTATTCGATCGCATCGATCCGTCTGCTTCAACACAACCCCCGAACGACTTTCACCGACAAAATCGATTTTTTCCTGCCCGATTCGCGTCACGCTCTGCTTCTCTCCCCTTTTGCCAACCCCCAGAGCACCGCAACAAAAATCGCGAAACTGGTCGACGAGATCGATCGCCTGCAAATCCGAAACATCACAATCCTTACGATCGCCAACAGTTTCGAATTCATGTTCGAAGAGATTCAGGTCGTCGCCAAACCGTTTTACACCTGGATTCTGGAAGAGGAGTAACCCGCGGCAGCCGTTATATCTTGAAAATCGCTTTTTTCAGGATATGAAATTCATTGACAACAGGATCATTGTCAATGCCCAGTTTTCTCGCCGCATTGGGATGGACCAGAAAATAGCCCAGTACCACATGTACCTCATCCCCTTTTTGAAGTGCAACATCGTATCGGAGAGGCCGTTTTTCATTGGCTTTGATCATCGTATCCTTCACCGTCTCCGTCGCCTGCCACGGCATCGCCGGTTTACCCTCTTTCCCGATGACGCGGACGAATACCCGATTGGGCAGCCCGATACGTTTGTCTTCTCTGAAAACACTGACCTTCAGTACGGCAATTCGAAGCGGATGCAACAGGAGGGCATGGGATGTACGGTTGTCGATATTGACGATGAAGTGGTCGATATTGCGCAACATGGAGATATCGACATACTTCGCGAGCATATCGGCATGGAAATGCGATCCGGCGAAACCGTGAAAGGCATGTTTTTCTCTTGGCTTCAGATTGCTGACACTACCTTCGACTTTCGGCATATGGCAACTGACACAATTGGCACTATCCATCTCGTTGGCGATATTGGTGGAGCAGACGTTGAGGCCCCACTTGTTACGTTTATGGGAGTGGCACCCGATACAGACGTTGCCGTTTTTCATATGGTCATTGTCCTCGGTGATGATGTCGTGAAACGGGGAGGCAATATGTTCTTTGCGCGTTCCGAAGTAGGCTTTCGGTCTCTTCGAAATGATGTTGGTATTCGATGTTTTCTGAAATCTGATCGATCGGATACGGTGGCAATACGCACAGGCGATACCATCCTGATGGGTGGGGTTACCCGTTTCGGGCAGTGCTTTTTGGCCTTTTGTCAACATTTTGTCCAGATTGTCAGCCGCCGGTGTGTGACACTTGCCGCAACCATAGCGGTGCTGCTTGAGATTCTGGGGATGTTTCGCCCAAACTGCCGCATGGATCGTATCTTTCTGCGGCGTGCTGTTGGCGTGCATCGAACCCATATACTCTTTATAGATGGCTGGATGGCAGTTTTTGCAGGCTTCATTTTTCGCAAATGTATGGATGCCATCGTTCGCCCATATACCAACCCATGCCAGGATCAAAAAAACGAGCAGTTTATTCATTCTTTCACCTTGTCAGAACAATTTTGAACAGTTTCATTATAGCACGCATCTCAAAATTTCAAATCGGTCCGGAGCCTCACAAATGCGGCCCGTGCATCCTCCTCATCGGCAGGATACTGCAGATCGATGTAGTAGCTGTACACAGGGGTCAATCCCCGTCGAACCTCCATCCTCAGAAAATGGTGGGGAAACGCGGAAAGCGCTTTTTGCTGAATGTTCTGATTGCTGTTGCACCCGATATTCTCCTTGTGCCTCACCTCCAGTACAGCATCGCACTCTCTTGAAAAATCATAGAGTCGTTTCAACTCTTTTTCAAGAGCATCGTCCGGAGGAAAAACGGCGATTCTGAGACATGTGACCGGTTGTTCATGTGCCGTTTCGTACACTCTGGTGACAGGTTTCTCGCCACATCCCGTCAACCCTGCAGCCACGATTACGGCTACAACACTCGGATGGAAGATACTTTTCAACAAACCTCTCCTTCAGCCGGATATCTGTATGATTTTATCATGAAACATCTATGCGGCATCGACGAAGCGGGCCGCGGTCCCCTGGCAGGGCCGCTGGTCATGGCGGGCGTCATTCTCTACGAACCCATCGAGGGGCTCACCGACTCGAAACGGCTTACCGAAAAGAGGCGGGAAAGACTCTACGAGATTATCCTCAAAGATAGCGCATGGCACATCGTCTCCTTCGATGCGGAAACGATCGACGAAAAAGGGATCAGCGCCTGCCTCATCGCCGGCCTCAAAGAGATCATGCAGAGACTGGAAACAGATGATTACCTCTTCGATGGCAATACCACATTCGGCCTTCCCCGGCTCCGGTGTCAGATCAAGGCGGATCTCGATGTTCCCGAAGTGAGTGCCGCCAGTATTCTCGCCAAAGTGACACGTGACAGAGTCATGGTCGATATGGGAAAAAAATATCCGGGATACGGTTTTGAAAACCATAAAGGATACGGTACGAAAGCCCATGTCGAAGCGATTCGAAAAAACGGCTTTTCACCCATTCACCGCAAAAGCTTCAAAATCAAATCACTGGAACAGCCGACGCTGTTTTAGGCAATCTCTCCGTTCACCAGTTCAATCCTCTTCGAACATCGAATCGTCAGTGGTATTGATGTCGAATGTTGTTTCGACCGTTTCATTCGTATCAAGATCGATGACCTTGACATGCCATACGCCTTTGGCCCGACCCGGAAGAAAACGGTAGTCATAGACGGAACCATGGCGTGCAGGAATCTGGAAATGGCGAACGCGATCATCATCCGGAGAGTCGGGCGAAACCCAGTGAAATTCGACATTTTTTCCATTCTGATTGTCGGAGCGATCGAGATAATAGGTGCAGTAGATACGCTCGTTTTCAATATTGCACTGCACATTCGCGGCCATTGAACAGCGTACACCGAACAGTATAAAAAACAATAAAATCCATCGTCGCATGGGAATCATTATATCACATTCCCCTGAAGTGTTGCGACGATCCGACGGCTCCCTCCATAATCCCTCGCTTCCACGAGATAGATGCCCTGCCACGTTCCCAGCGCCATGCTTCCATGGGCGACAGGTATCGTCAGTTGGCAGCCGAACAGCATCGATTTCAGATGTGCCGGCATGTCATCGCTCCCCTCCAGGATATGCCGAAACTTTGTATAGTTTTCTGGTATCAGATCATCGATAAATGTCTGGGTGTCGTACCGGACATCGGGATCGGCGTTTTCATTGATGGTCAGTCCGGCGCTGGTATGCTGCAAAAACAGATGCAACAGCCCCGCCTCGAACTGTGCAATCTGCGGCAGCTGCGAAACGATTTCGTGTGTTACAAGATGCACGCCCCGCGATTTGGCGCCCAGCGAAATATGTACCTGTACCGTCTCCACACCGCCGCCTTACCCGCCAAAGATGAATTTGAACACTTTTTTGATGACACAGGTTTCGTCTTCACGCTCTTCGCGTACCTCCTCGACCACTTTGACCACTTCCGCCGTATCATCGAAATAGCCGATACGCTCTTTTGCTTTGGCGAGCGCTTCGCTCTCGCTTGCCGCCATTGTCAGAAGTACCGCCATACGGCGCCCTTCGTGACTCTCCGGCTTTCCGAAAACCCGAACGAACGAGTCGGCCGCGAAGGCCTTGTCGTCGATATTCAATACCGGCGTGACACTTTCGCTTTTAGCCTTGTAGGCCGCACTTGCACCCGGGGTAAAAAAGGTGAAGTCGAGCGGCAGCCCCAATACAGCCCGCAGGTGCAGCGCAAATTCGCTCTGGCTCTGGGTGATGAGCGTAACCATCCCGGTATCGTGCGGGCGGGGACTCACTTCGCTGAAATAGACATCATCCCCTTTGATGAAAAGCTCGACACCGAAGATGCCCCGGCCACCCAGCCCGTCCGTCACTTTTTTGGCGATCTCCTTCGCTCTCTCGAGTGCGACCGGACTCATGAATGCCGGCTGCCAGCTGAAAACATAGTCGCCCCCCTTCTGTTCATGGCCGATCGGTTCACAGAACACCGTCTCTTTTTCTGTCCGCGCTGTCAGCAGGGTGATTTCGTAATCGAATTTTACAAACTCCTCGACAATCAACTCGCTGGCATCGCCCCGTGCCTCCTTGGCGATCTCCCATGACTGCTCGATGTCGGCTGCCGTTCGCGCGACACTCTGCCCATGTCCCGACGAGCTCATCACCGGTTTGATGACGCATGGATACCCCACTGCCTCGGCTGCTTCATGCAGCTCCTCCAATGTCGAGACAAACCGGTAGGCACTCGTTTTGAGCCCCAGCTCTTCCGCCGCGAATTTCCGGATATTTTTACGGTTCATCGTTTTGTTGACCGCTTCGGCATTCGGAATGACGTGGAAGCCCTCCTTTTCCGCTTCGAACAATGCGGCAATACTGATCGCCTCGATCTCCGGAAGGATATAGTCCGGCCGGACACGACGGATCAGATCGAGAACCTCCTCTTTGTTCTGCATATCGATGACATGTGCCTCATGCGCCACCTGGTGCGCCGGTGCCTGCGGATAACGGTCGACCGCGATCACTTCGATTCCGAGCCGCTGCGCTTCGATGGCTACCTCTTTGCCCAGCTCGCCGCTTCCAAGCAGCATGATTTTCAAAGAATTCGATTTCAAAGGAGCAGGAAAGTACATGCGCAATCCTTAATTGTTTTTTGGTAATATACCTAAAATCTATTTAAATATAAGGAGACTCCATGGCATGTCAAATGGGAGATCAGGATCGACTCAGCAGAATCGTAGCGGGTATCATACTCATTGGGTTCGCAATGATCACAGGTAATCCGATCGGATGGCTCGGAGTCATTCCTCTCGTCACCGGAGCGATCGGCTGGTGCCCGATCTACGAACCTTTCGGGATCAATAC
>NZ_JAOZPV010000091.1 GCF_029932565.1 Hydrogenimonas sp. | reverse complement strand
TCTGCTGCAGATCCTCGGAATCTTCGGCAGTGACGAGTAATCTTTCGGAGCCGAAACTCTTTCGGCTTGTCGACGCGAATCTCAACCGCCTGAAGGAGGGGATTCGCGTCATCGAAGATATCAACCGTTATCTCTATGACAACCAGGCCGTTGCTTCCACTCTCAAGGAGCTACGCCATCTGGCGACAATCGACAACTATCTTGAACTGCTTCCTCACCGGGATATTCAAAACGATGTGTTGAAAAGAAGTACGAAAACAGAAATGGCCCGCGAAGATGAAAAGAGCCTGCTTCTGGCCAATTACAAACGCGCACAGGAAGCATCACGTGTACTCGAAGAGAGCTTCAAGCTGATCGACCCGAACAAAGCGGAGGATTTCAAGACGATCCGCTACAGACTTTATGCTCTCGAACAGGAGAATCTGTCAGAAATCGATTAAGCGCATCTGGCACGCTTATATCGTATGCTTTTTCAAAAACGTTTCGATATTGTGGACAATGCCCGCAACAAGCTTTTCGCGTGCCTCCACACTGGTCCATGCGATGTGCGGGGTGATAAGCAGCCGTTCGGGGTTTGCCACTTCGTAAAGGACCGAATCTTCGGGAAGCGGTTCCTTCTCGGTCACATCCAATCCCACATAGATCTCTTTGTCATCCATGACACGCATCAAATCGTTTTCGTTGACGATGCCACCACGGCCCAGATTCAAAAGTATGGAGCCTGCGGAAATCTTTTCGAGACGTACAAAATCGAGCAGATTTTCCGTTTTTTCATTCAATGGCGCATGAATAGAGATAATATGCGAAGTGCTCAGCAGGGTATCGAGCTCCATCCGCGGATAGAGAGGATCATCGTTCTCACCGCTCGTGGAGTAATAGACGACGGTTGCACCGAACGCTTCCGCCACTTTGGCGACCTCCTTGCCGATTGTTCCGAATCCGATAATACCCCACTGCTTTCCACGCAATTCATGAAAAGGGCGATCGACGCAGGTAAAAATGCCTGACTTCCCCCACGCCTTGCTTTTGACATGATTGTCATAGTAGGGCAGTTTTTCCATCAGATAAAAGAGCATTGCAAACGTATGCTGAACAACGCTGTGGGTCGAATAGCCTGCTACGTTTTTGACTTCAATACCTCGGACTTTGGCGTATTCGAGATCGACATTGTTCATCCCGGTTGCAGCCACGCAGATCAGTTTGAGTTTTCCGCAGGCATCCATCACTTTCCTGTCGATGACCACTTTATTGGTTACGATGATATCGGCATCTTCGCATCGTTCTATCGTTTCATCCGGAGTTGTCGTCTGGTAGACTGCGAGATCACCGAACAGATTGAACACGCTCAAATCGATATCGTCACCAAGCGTATCGGCATCCAGCAAAACCAATCGCATGTTACTTTTCTCCCCCCATATTCTTCGACTTTTCATAAAAGTAGTTCGTGGCCTCCACAAAACCGTCGATGCTTCCACAGTCGAAACGACGCCCTTCAAACTTATACGCCATGACCATCCCTTTTTTCGCCTGGGCCATCAGCGCATCAGTGATTTGGATCTCACCGCCTTTGCCGGGTTCGGTCTGTTTGATCAGATCGAAAATATCCGGTGTCAGAATATAGCGGCCGATAATGGCGAGATTGGATGGTGCCTCTTCGGGCTCCGGTTTTTCGACCATCGTATCGACCATGTAGAGCCCCTCATCAATCTCTTTGCCGGCAACCACACCGTACTTACTCACCTGATCCATCGGGACCTCCTGGACGGCGACAATGGAGCACCGATACTTGTTATAGACTCTGACCATCTGGGAGAGGACGCCATCCCCTTCCGTATTGGTACAAAGGTCGTCAGCCAGCAGTACCGCGAAAGGTTCGTCTCCGATCAATACACGTCCCTTGTATATCGCATCACCCAGTCCCTTCATTTCGATCTGACGGGTATAGGTAAACGTACACTTGTTGATGAGATCGCGAATCTCATGCAGAAGATACTCTTTCGGCGTTCCGAAAATCTGATGCTCCAATTCGAAACTGACATCGAAATGGTCTTCGATGGCACGTTTCCCTCGTCCTGTAATGATTGCCATGATATCCATACCGGCTTCCACCGCCTCTTCGACACCATACTGAATGAGCGGTTTGGCCATAATCGGCAGCATCTCTTTGGGCATCGCCTTCGTCGCAGGCAGGAATCGGGTGCCGTACCCTGCAGCAGGAAAGAGACATCGTTTAATCATCGAGCAACCTTTCGTTTCATCATAAATAGCACAATTGTACCAAAAGCGGCCACGAGAATGACCGAAGGTCCCGATGAGAGGTCGTACCAGTAGGCCAGAAAGAGACCGGCAACGATATATATCATCGAGAGGAGAATGGAAAACAGCATCATGCCCCCCAGCGACCTGACATACCGCTCGCTCGAAAAACTCGGCATCGTCAACAGCGCGATCAGCATGATAAGTCCAACAAGCCGCATCGCCAAAACAACGGTAACGGCGACAAGTCCAAGCAACAAGAGATGCAACGCCTGCGTCTTGACCCCCTGCAGTTTTGCGAAGACAGGATCGAAACTCAATGCCATAAAGTCGTAATAAAAATACCAGACAAGACTCAATGCCGTCAGATCAAAAAGTGCCATATACCAGAGGTCTTCTGCGCCGACGGCCAGAATGGAACCGAACAGAAAACTCATCAGGTCGACATTGTAACCGGGTGTCAAATCGCTCAGTATCACACCGATCGCCATCCCAATCGCCCAGACGATTCCGATAGCGGTATCGGCCCGGTGCGCGTAACGAAATGCGATAAAGGAGATCACGGCTGCGGCAACAAGTGCTGCGAGTGTCGCACCAAGCAAAACCGAGAAACCAAAAAAGATGGCAGCACCGACGCCGCCATAGGTCGCATGGGCGATACCGCCGCTCATGAATGTCATTCGGTTCGCCATCGTCAAGGGGCCGATCAGACCAAGTGCCACGGCGATTAACATGCCGGCGACCAAAGCGTGTTGGAAAAATGGCATCTGCAGTGCTTCAAGCATGTTTGCACTCCTCCGTGCACTCGATCCTTTTCCCCATATCCTGCCAGAATTCCGCACCACAATAGTGTCCTTCGTGACCCTGCAGCTGCTGTTTGATCTGATAACGCGTATGCGAGTCGATCGTATGCATCACCGCGCTTCTGTTGATATAGGCAGCATGCTTGGCATATCCCATAACCATGCTCATATCGTGGCTCACGACAACGATCGTCATCGTTTTATTCAACTCTTCGAGCAGGTCAAATATCTCCCGCTGGCCGTTGAAGTCGATGCTGGCTGTCGGCTCGTCAAGCATCAGAATATCCGGGTCGCTGCACAATGCCCTGGCAATCAGCACCCGCTGCCTCTCTCCTCCGGAAAGTTCGGCGATACGGCGTCCGGAAGCATGGTCCATCCGGACTTTTTCGAGTGCGTGCCTCGCTTTTTCCCTCAATGTATCATCAAAGCGTCTTATCCGATTTCTTTTATGCAGCACACCCATCAAAACAACATCAAGTGCCGTAATGGGAAAATCGAGGTTATGCCCCGTCTCCTGCGGCACATACCCGATAATGGTGCCGTTTTCATCGGGGTGCTTGCCAAAAAGCAGGACATCTCCAGAGTGGGGCTTCAGTATACCCATCATCAACTTCAGCAGGGTGCTTTTTCCCCCTCCGTTGGGCCCGATAATAGCCAGAAAATCACCCATTTCCACCCGAAGTGAAACATTTTCAAGCACAGATTCGCCGTCGTATGAAAATGTGACATGGCGAACCTCGACGGCTGGTTGGTTCATTTCGATGCTGCTTTGCACACTTTGTTGGCGATATTCATCAGATTGGCATCCCAGTCAGACGCAAGCGGATCGGCTTCGACAATCGTTGCTCCAATCGATTTCGCGATCACCTTCGCCGTCCGTTTCGAAAACTGGGGTTGCACAAAGAGCGTATTCACCTTCTCCTCTTTCGCCTCATGGATCAGATGCACAAGCTCTTTGGATCTGGGCTCTTTGCCCTCCATCTCGATCGGTATCTGCCTCAAACCGTACGTACGTGCGAAATAGCCCCAGGATGGGTGAAACACCATCATTGCACTCCCTTTGCAGGGTTTTAGAATTTTTTTGAGTTTTTCATCGAGTGCGTCGATTTCTTTTTCGAATTTTGCGAGATTTTCTGCATAAATCTTTGAATGCGCAGGATCGATCTCTTCAAGAGCCCTGGCGATATTGCGCGCCTGAGCTTTTACCAGAGGAGGGGAGAGCCAGACGTGGGGATCCAGGGAGTGTTGAGCGCCGAGTGTTGAGTGTTGAGTCTTTTTGCCGTGATGATGGTGCTGCATCGGCATTTTTTTGATACCTCGGGTGATGTCGACGATCTTCATCTTCGGATTTTGGGCCGCGAATCGGGGCAGCCACGCTTTTTCGAATGGCACACCGATGGAAAAGTAGATATCCGCACTGGATATCGCTCTCATTTGCGAAGGCTTGGGTTCGTAGGTGGTAGGGCTGGCACCGGGAACCACCATCACCATCACATCTACCAGATCACCCGCAATCTTTTCGACGAATGTTTTTTCAGGTACGATGCTGACGACCACATGAACTTTCGCCATCAACGTTGCTGGAAAGAGAAACAGCGAAAAAAGAAATAATCGAAAAAAATTCTCAATTCTCAATTCTCAATTCTCCATACATTCATTGAACGAAAAAGATGAACAAAGCCCATCTTTTGGGAGGGGCACAAGTGTCCCCCGCACCCCCTAACGCTTCGAATGCGGAGCATTCGAGATGATTTCAAATATTTGAAATCAGCCATAATATCGCACCACATCGTCCATTTTCCTGCCCATATTCAACAGCACCATATCCGCAAGTACCAGTGCGGCCATCGCTTCGGCGACAACACTGCCCCGGATCGCGACACACGGGTCATGACGTCCTTTGAGTTCACAAACAACCTCTCTACCATGAATGTCGAGGGTTTTCATCGGTTTAAAAATCGAAGGGGTCGGCTTGAAATAGACTTTGATATCCAGCACATCGCCACTGCTGATTCCTCCCAATGTACCGCCGGCATGATGACTCAAAAACCCTTCATGCGTCATCTCATCATTGTTTTCACTTCCCAGCAGTTCGGCACTGTGGGCCCCTTCGCCAATCTCTACCCCTTTCACGGCATTGATCCCCATCATGGCATCGGCCAGTACGGCATCGAGTTTGTAATAGATCGGTTCACCCAGGCCCACTGGAACACCGGTGGCTCGCACGAGCGCAGCCCCGCCGACGCTGTCGTGCGCCTCCTTCGCCCGAATGATCACATCTTTCTGTGCTTGCTCCATCGCCGGGTCAAGGGCAAAAATCTCACTCGTTCTCGCGAAACCGAAATTGTACTCCTTCGCCTCGACATCACCGATTTTGAAAATGCCGCTCTCCACCTTGATTCCAATCTGCTTCAGCATCAGTTTCGCCACTGCACCCGCCGCCACTCTGGCTGCTGTCTCCCTTGCACTGCTGCGCCCACCACCGCGATAGTCCCGGATACCATATTTTTCCCAGTAGGTGTAATCGGCGTGTCCCGGACGGAAAAGATCTTTGATGTTGCCGTAGTCTTTCGATTTCTGGTTGGTGTTATAGATGACCATCGCAATTGGCGTACCGGTGGTCTTGCCTTCGAACACGCCGCTCAGAATTTCGACACTGTCAGGCTCCTTTCTGGCCGTGGCATAGACATTTTTTCCCGGTCGTCGGCGATCGAGTTCACTTTGTATGAAGCGCTCATCAATCTCCAGCCCCGCCGGCACTCCATCGAGTACACAGCCAATCGCCTTGCCATGCGACTCGCCGAAGGTTGTCATTACGAATCGTCTGCCGAATGAGTTACTCACTTTGTGCCTCCTCTTT
>NZ_JAOZPV010000090.1 GCF_029932565.1 Hydrogenimonas sp. | reverse complement strand
GCAGGTTCTTCTGCATCTTCTGCATGAAGAGAATATCGGTAAAGAGGAAGCCGCCATAGACAAAGGCGGCCAGCAGATGGATCGTATGAATCAGTGTGAAAAACATGGAGGACCTTTTTTAGCCGCGATTATAGCAGGCAGGCAAACGGCTTTCCTTGTCCGCCGTCAACGGGCCCGGCGAACGGGCCTTGGTCGGGGTTTCGGACGCGGTGCCGGACGGGGACGTGCAGCAGGCCTCTGCGGCCGTGTAACGGGACGGGTGGTTGGCCGCTGGATCGGTCTGGTCTCGGGGCGCTGAACCGGCTGCGTCGAAGGACCGTCCGGACGGGGACGATCGAACACAGGATTTTCAGTAGGCTGAATCGTGATGGGACCATGAGGCGGCTTTTCAGAGGGTGGTTTCTCCACCGGATGGTGGGGATGGTCGTGATGGTGATCGTCATCATCCCAGTAGTAGGGCGGATAGGCGTAGATGGGATGGGGCCAGTAGACACCACCGTAATAGCCCCGCTCGTCCCGCAGATCCTCCCTCTCACGATTCTCCTCCAGGCGCTCCTCCCCTTTTTTGATCAACGTATTGATCTCTTTTTCGGAGAGACCGTATCGTTTGGCCACTTTGGTAAATTTGTCGCGTTTGACGTACATCTTGATATTCGACTTGCCATCTTCTTCGACAAAACAGTTGGAACGCTGTTTGTAACAGTGCGAAGTGGCGTGAAGCCCTCCCGCAGCCAAAAGCGGCAACAATGCCCAATTCAACCATCTCATCGGAATATCCCTCTTTTTTCACCCATTATAATATTTTACGGTGGATCGACCGTGTATATCAGGCAAGCCGATCGGGATTCCAGTCGATGACACCGAAGGTATCGACGACATAGTCGATATCCTTGTCGCCCCGGCCGGAGAGGTTGACCAGGATCGCGTCGTGGGGCACTTCACGGGCCAGTTTCATGGCGTAGGCGATGGCGTGGGCGCTCTCGAGCGCCGGGATGATCCCTTCGTACCGGCTGATGGCGTAGAAGGCATCCACCGTCTCCGCATCCGTCGCCCCTTTGACATGGACCCGCCCGATATCGTGGAGATAGGCGTGCTCGGGACCCACACTCGGATAGTCCAGACCGCTGGCTATGGAGTGGACGGGGGCCGGTTCTCCATTTTCGGTCTGCAGCAGAATCGATTTGAAACCGTGCAGCACCCCTTCCTTCCCATACTCCAGTGTCGCGGCGTGATCGCCCAGCCGTGTACCCTTGCCCAGAGGTTCTACGGCGTAGAGTTCCACCTCGTCGTCGATGAATCCACTGAAGATGCCCATCGCGTTGGAGCCGCCCCCGACGCAGGCGACCACATGGTCGGGCAGCTCGCCGTTCGTCATCTCCATATACTGCTCCCGCGCTTCGATACCGACGACACTCTGAAAATCTCGCACCATCAGCGGAAAAGGGTGCGGTCCGACGACGGAGCCGATGGCGTACATCGCCGTGTCGAGCTGGGAGAGATAGGCTTCGAATGCAGAGTCGACTGCCTCTTTGAGAGTTTTAAGGCCGTGGGTGGCCGGTACCACGTTCGCACCCAGAATCTTCATACGCACGACGTTGGGATGCTCCTTTTCAATATCGACCTCGCCCATATGAATCTCGCACTCCAGACCGAAGTAGGCGCACGCCGTAGCGAGCGCCACCCCGTGCTGCCCCGCACCGGTTTCGGCGATCAGTTTCGTCTTCCCCATACTTTTGGCCAGCAGCGCTTCCGCCATGCAGTGGTTGAGTTTGTGTGCACCCGTATGGTTCAGGTCTTCGCGTTTGAAATAGAGCTGCGCCCCGCCGACGGCATCGCTGAGGCGTTTGGCATGATAAACCGGTGTCGGACGTCCCTGATAATGTTTGCGTATACGGCGTAGTTCAGCGAGGAATTCATGTGATTTCCGCAGTTTCAGATAGGCTTCGGTAATATGTTCGAACTCGTCGACCAGCTGAGGCGGAAGAAATGCACCCCCATATTCGCCGAAGTATCCCTTCTCGTCGGGTTGGGTTTTGAGATAGCTATGTTTCATGATCGGCTCCGTTGGAAATATTTCAAATAGTCTATAACGAAGTGCTTTAAGTAGATGTTAGACCTGGAGCCCATCTCAAAAATCCCTATGGACAGTTAGATACGATAGGCTCCGCTAGAAAGAAAGAGCGGACCAAGCCGCTCTGAATGAGAGGTGCGATCAGAGGAGTCCGAGTTCGGCGAAAATCGGTTCGAGAACCGCAAATTTTTGCGTCAACTCTTCGATGAGTGTACCGAATGCCTTGTCCTCCTCATACCACTCTTCGAGATGTGCAATGGCATTGCTCTTTTCCTCTTCGCTCAGTTTTTCCGATTTCTCGATCGCGGTTTTGAGCTGATCCAGTTTTTCATGATGTTTGTGATGTGGCATGATGGAAATCCTTTTTTTCTCTAATCTTACACACAATTTGATTAAAAGTTTCTCTCGCTTTCGTCATGATCTTACAATCGTCCCATAGAAAACGGAGGAAAAAGAGTGCCTCTCAATCCTTTTTCGTCACCATCCACTTTTTGAACGGCTGCAGCGCATCGATGAAATCGGTGACATCCTCTATCTCCTCTTCCGTCAGGGGAAGGGTCGGCATGGCATTGGCGCTGTAACCGAATTTTCTATACATCCTGTCGGGACTCTCGACATAATCCATGATCTCCTGTTTCGTCCGGGTGTAGGAGACGAGATTGAAGTCGCGTCCGAGTCCACCCGTCATATGGATGCTGTGGCATTGTGCACAGTTTGCCTCATAGACCGATTTCCCTTTTTTGGCATCCCCGAAAGCGGATGTGATAAAAAATAGAACGAGTAAAACGATAATGGGTTTCATTATGATCCTTGAAAATTTTTCCGAATCATATTTAAATAGGACAAAATTTGTCTTGATTAAAGTCAATCGGACCCATCTCAAACGTTCCCATAGGCAGAAATTTTTGAGATGGGTCCTAGAAAATACGCAAGGCGGTCTGATAGAAAAGGAAACTCGCGCCATAAGCGAGCAGAGGCAGAAACAGCAACTCAAAACTCATCAGTTTCCATCCGAATTCCTGTTTGATCGCTGCCATCGTCGAGATGCAGGGGATATAGAAGAGCACGAAAATCATATAGCTGTAGGCATTGAGAGGTCCGTCGAACTGGTTCAGCAGTGCTTTTTGCAAACCCGAAGAGTTTTCGGCGGCATTCTCCCTCTCAATCGTCCATGTGAATATGTTACGGATCGATGCGATAAACGCATCGCCAAGCATAGAGAGTTGGCTGGTCGCATCATCGAGAAAATCGAAACGATCCACAGCCTGCGGATGGCCGGATTCCACCCCGTAAATCGTGCCAAGCGAACCGATAACGACCTCTTTGGCGATCGTTCCTGGAATAAGTGCCGCAACCGGTTCCCAGTGGTCACCGAAACCAAGCGGCCGGAAAAGCGGTGTAACACTTTGCGCACTCTTGGCAAGGTAGGAGTTATGGACATCGGTGCCCGGCGGCAGATGGATGACGCTCCAAAGAATGACGGAAGCTGCAACGATAACGGTTCCGGCACGGATAATGAAATCTTTGAGCCTCGGCCATGTCAGAACCCATATGGCCCGCAACGTCGGCAAACGGTAGGTAGGAAGTTCGAGGAAAAAAGGTTTCTCCTCCGTTTTTGGAAGGATTCTGTCGGCAGTAACAGCGATAAGCAATGCAGCCAGGAAACCAAGAAGATAGATCGACATAATGATCATGACCTGGTGATCTCTGAAAAAGAGAGCCGTAAAGAGTGCATAGATCGGCAGTCTGGCACTGCAGCTCATCAGCGGAATCATCAACGAGGTGATGACCCGTTCGCGCAGGCTCGTCATGGTCCGGGTTGCATAGATGGCCGGCACGTTGCAGCCAAATCCCATAAGCATCGCGACGAAAGCGTTGCCTTTGATGCCGAACGAACGTGCCAGCCTGTCGAGCAGAAAACTGACCCGTGCCATGTAGCCGCTCTCTTCGAGCAGCGCCATAAAAAAATAGAGGAAAAAGAGCAGCGGAAGAAAAGAGAGAACCAGACCCACACCCCCGACGACACCGTCGACAATCAGGGACTCTCCCCATACCGGCAGATACGAAGCCAGAAGAAGATGCAGATATTTCCCGACAAAATTTTCAAAAAAACCGGCGGTCCATTCCACAAGCGGCGCGCTGCCGTCGAAGGTCAGTTTGAAAAGAAGAAACATCGTGAACAGGAGTGTCGGGAAAGCGAAGAAACGGTGCAGCACGAAGGCATCGATCCGGTCGCTCAATATGACTCTGTCGATGACAGGCTTCGTGAGCACCTCGTCGAGAATCCGATCGATCACTTCGTAACGCGAACGGGTAATGATCGTCTCGATCGGCAGTTTCATATGGCTTTCAAGACGGGTCCGGGCCCCTTCGGCAAAGCCGACAAGATCCTCTCTGCCATGCTGGCGTGCCAACTCCAGTGCAAAGGCATCCCCTTCGATCAGTTTGACCGCGAAAAGCCTCGGCGGGTAGGGCAATCTCTCCGTTTCCATCTTTCGGGTCAGCAAAGCGATTTCGTTTTCGATGTGATGCTGCATCGGCTGGATGGCAGGCAGTTTTTTCGTTTCGACGGCATCGACAATCCGGTCGATCACTTTTCCGGCGCCCAATCCCCTGGAGGCGACCGTCGGTACGGCATGGAGACCGAGAATCGATTCGAGTCTGCCGACGTCGAGCTCAAATCCCCGCTTCGTGAAATCGTCGAACATATTGAGCGCCAGCACCATCGGCTTCTGCATATCGATCAGTTCGAGCGTCAGATAGAGGTTGCGCCGCAGATTCGTCGCATCGATGACATCGACGATGCCGTCGATCGGATCGTAGGCCAGAACGTTTCGGGTAATCTTCTCTTCGAGTGAATAGGGGCTGAGGGTATAGGCGCCCGGCAGATCGACGAGCGACACCGTTCTGTCACCGTATCGGAATGTCGCCTCCTTCTTCTCGACCGTCACGCCCGGCCAGTTACCCACTTCCAGATCGCTGCCGGCGATCGCGTTGATCAATGCCGTTTTGCCGGTATTGGGGTTGCCGACGAACGCAATTTTCATCATCGCACCCCTCTCCGCTCCCGTTTTCGAAGCTGGGAGATCGGCTCCACTTCGATTTTCCCGGCATCCTCTTTGCGCAATGCGATCATCGTATCGGCAACCCGAATCTCGATCGGATCGCCGAGCGGTGCGTACCGGACAAGCTGAACCGGTTCCCCGCACAAAACCCCCAGCTCCATCAAACGGGTTTTGAGCTCTCCGATATCACCGATCGATTTGATGATGGCTTTCTGTTTCGGTTGAAGTTCCGCCAGTGTCATAGGGCTATTATAGTGCGGATTGGTTTAAAGGAGGCCGCCCCACCCAATGCCCGAATGGATCTGCATTGAAAAATGGTCAGGGATTGAGGACGTTGGAACGTTTCAGCGCCGCTTCGATCTCCTTTTTGGCCACGTCACCTGTCAACTCCAGTTCGACAGCTCCATCTTCCCCACGCACTTCCATCTTGCGGATTTTCTGTTTCGTTTCGTCGCTCATGCATTCACACTGCCCCGTGGCACAGTTCTCGACCATTTTCACGATATTCTCTTTTTTCACTTCGCCGGTAAAAGCGATTTTCACGCCGTTTCCTGTGGCATTGACCTCTTTTTTCACGACAGCTCCTTTTTGATGCGAGGCAGCAGCCTCTTTTTGATCTCCTTCAATGTCTCGACAAAGGCTTCATAGGGTTTGCCGTCGGGGTCTTCGAACCCGACGTGGATGGTCTTCGTGCCGCCCTGAAAGAGAGGGCAGCTCTCCCTCGCATTGTCACATACCGTCACGACAAGATCGAAGGGCCCCTCTTTCATCACCTCTTCGATACTCTTCGAATGGTAGGTTTCGCGCCATGCATCCTCCTCTTCGAGCACTTTCCTGGCATTGGGGTTGACCCGGCCGCCCGGCCTGCTGCCAGCACTGTACGCCTCGATGCCTTCGA
>NZ_JAOZPV010000089.1 GCF_029932565.1 Hydrogenimonas sp. | reverse complement strand
GTGGTCTTCTACGCCGACCGGCTGGAGCTTCGAAAGGTCGGGCGCATCCTGAACGCTCCCCATCCCAAAGAGAAGAGGATGCATATCGCCATCCAGGTGCGGCGGCATCAATACCGGGTATTTGCCGACGGCAAACGCCTTGTCTCGATCCCTTTCCACAAAACGGCCCACGGTTTTGAGTTTCAGATGTGGGAAACACCCGCATACGGAGCACTCATTTCAAACATCCGCGTTGCCAAATACACCGAAAAAGAGGCGAAACCCACACCCGAAAAGCTGGGTATCGGCGTGAAAAAGACCGAAGAGGGGATGAAGCTTACGGTGCCGGAGAAGGTGCTCTTCGATTTCAACGAGTTCATCCTCAAACCCGAAGCGAAGGAGGCACTCTCGGTCGTGGGCGACATCATACGCGAAAATCCGGCGAAAAAGATCGTCGTCACCGGCTACACCGACAATATAGGCTCGGAAACCTACAACCTCAAACTTTCCCTGCAGCGGGCCCAGTCTGTAGCCGACTATCTGATCTACTGTGAAAAGGTCGATCCGAAACTCTTCGGGATCGTCGGCAAAGGCAAGGCCGACCCGATCGCCGACAACGGAACCGAAGCGGGACGCGCGAAGAATCGCCGAGTCGAAATACGCATCATAGAGTAGGAAGAGACGATGAAAGGATGGAGGATTCTTGCGGTGCTCTCCCTGCCTCTGTTGCTGGCCGCCACAATTCCTATGGATGACCGGGTCACAGTGTGGCTCAATCGGCCCGGCGTGGAACTCAGATCGGTGCCGGCCGCCTGGCTTGAAAAGGTGCGCAAAAAGCTGGGGGCCGACGAGCTTCGGGTCGGAACCGACAGTGGCATCATCCGCATCGACCTCATCAAACAGCCGGAAGAGAAGGCCCAGAAAATAACCACCACTGCCGATCTGCGCACCTGGTTCATCGAAAAAGAGTGTCTCAAAGGGTGGGAGAGCTTCGGCAGATGTCTCAACGAGAATCGCAACAGGGCCGACGAAGTCCTCTACCACCACCTGGAGAAGGAGTTCGTCTCCAACGTGCAGTGCAGGGAAAGATGTGAAGATCCCTCGTTCAAAAAGTGGCGATTCCAGTGGGTTGCACCCGCCTACATGGAGCTGCAGGCCGACATCGGCACAAAGGGAGGCTTTGACACACTCGAAGATGCGAAGAAGAGCCTGCACCGGATCAACGGCCTGCTCAAAAAAGTGCTCTACGGCGCCCGGTTTCCCGAAGGTTTCGGTGAAGGGCGCACCGAATACGAAACCTTCGCCGTCGATATGGTGCAGGTACGGAATTTCGACTTCAAACATGGAATTCGGCGACTGCTCTGGCGTCTCAAAGAGGCGGGTTATCTGCATGGTATCGACGGAGGGGATATCGATGCCATGGAAAAGTCGGCGAAACCGGGTTACATGATCTACTACATCCCGCCCGAATGTACAGGAGGTGACATATCGGGCTGGTACGCCGTCTACAACTCGGCGCACATCCGGTTCGACCGCCGATACTGTCCGCGGATACGCATACTCCGATAGGAGAGATTCCACCGATCACTCCGATGCTTTCCCGGAGGATCTCGGTTCACCATTTCAACAAAGGAGGATAGAGATGAAAAAGACAACCCTTTTAGTGGGTGTCACGCTTCTTGCGGCAGCACTGGAGGCGGGCGCTCTGCCCGACTACAAGGTTCTGTGCGACAAGATCGGAGATATTCCCGGCTGGACCATGAGCCAGTGCGAGGGGATGAAAATGACCAACCCGATGATGGGGGACGTGGTTACTGCGACAAAAAGCTACACGAAGGGGGACGCCACAATCGAAACGACCGTCGTCAGCGGTATGCAGGCGATGATGATGTGGGGACCGTACAGTACCGGAACAGAGGTGGAGAACGACGAGGCGCTGGTGAAGATCGAGAAGGTCGACAACTTTACCGTCGGGATATCCTATGACAAACAAGAGCGCTCGGGCGGCATCGTGGTACAGCTCGCACCCAACGCCGTGCTCGCGGTGAATTTCGAGAACCTTGATTGGAAAGATGCCCTGGAGATGGTGAAGAAACTGGACTGGAAAGATCTCGCGGAGCAGTTCACACAGTGACGGCGGCTACCTTTTCGTCGCCTTGCGTATCCGGTGCTCGATACCAAGCATCGGATTGCGCGTGAGGTCGGGAAAGGTGCCGTGTACACCCTTTCCGTCTTCCCCGTGGCAGCCTCCGCAGTTGCTCACATAAAACGTATGTCCCTCTTTGACCCATTCGGGATGGGTCGGCTTCCGTCCCGCCAGCGTTGCGACATAGGCCGCGATTTTCGGAGCCGCCTTTTCATCGGCCATGTTGGCCGGCATATCGCCATAGGCGAAACCGAGTTTTTGGGACGAACCATGGTTGATGACATCTTCGACATACTGCTCCAGATATGCCACGGAGCGAAGTTCCTCGATGGTGCGTTCTGCCTCCCGCTCCCGACAGGTCAGACACTCTGCCGCCTCTTTTTCCGAAGCATGGTGATGCAGGGTTGTGGAACGGTGACGGGACTGGTTGACGTAAAAGGCGATGGCGACGAAAACGACAATCGTCAGCAGAACCAGTAATTGCCTCATATCTCATCCAGGATACGCGGCAGCGTGATGCCTCTCTGCGCCTGATATTTGCCCGCCTTGTCTTTGTAGCTCACTTCGCACGGTTCATCCCCTTCGAGAAAGAGGACCTGCGCAATCCCCTCGTTGGCATATATTTTTGCCGGTAGCGGCGTCGTGTTGGAAATTTCGATCGTGATGTGCCCCTCGAACTCCGGTTCGAACGGCGTCACATTGACGATGATGCCGCAGCGGGCGTAGGTGCTTTTTCCCAGACAGATCGCCAGGACATTGCGCGGTATGCGGAAATACTCCACGGTGCGCGCCAGTGCGAAGGAGTTGGGCGGTACGATGCAGACATCACCCTGAAAATCGACGACGTTGCGTTCGTCGAAATGTTTCGGATCCACCACTTCGGCATTGACATTGGTAAAGATCTTGAATTCGTCGCTGACCCGGATATCGTATCCGTAACTGCTGAGTCCGTAACTGACGACCCCTTTGCCGACCTGATCTTCGCAGAAGGGTTCGATCATCTTCTCCTTCAACGCTTTTTCACGTATCCAGCTGTCGCTTTTGAGCCCCATAAATCATCCTCTCAATATAATTTTGATATTATAGCCAATGTTACACTCAAATTTAATGTGGAGAAAAGCATGAATCTGAAAGAGATAAAAGACCTGATTAAAGTATTTAACGGCAGCAGCCTGAGCAAATTGAAGATCGAAAACGGCGACTTCGGTTTGACACTCGAAAAAGGGGGTGCTGCCGCACCGGCCGCTACTGTACCGGCACAACAAACGACAACAGCGGCACCGGCGCCGGCAGCAGCACCGACAGCTGCTGCGCAGCCTGCCGGAAAAGGGGAGCTTCCGGAGAATGCGGTCTACATTACCTCGCCGATGGTCGGAACTTTCTACCGCTCTCCGTCACCCGATTCACCTCCGTTCGTCAAAAAAGGCGATGTCGTCAAAAAAGGGCAGCCGCTCTGCATCCTCGAGGCGATGAAAATCATGAACGAGCTCGAGGCGGAGTACGACTGCAAAATCCTCGACATACTGGTCGAAGACGGTCAGCCGGTCGAATACGATATGCCGCTCTTCTTGGTCGAAAAGGTCTGATCAAATGGCTGAAATCAAACGTATTCTTATCGCCAACCGCGGTGAGATCGCGCTGCGGGCAATCCGTACAATCAAAGAGATGGGGAAAGAGGCCGTCGCCGTCTACTCGACTGCCGACAAAGATGCAAGCTATCTGCGTCTTGCGGATGCGACGATCTGCATCGGGGGACCCAAAAGCACCGAAAGTTACCTCAACATTCCCGCGATCATCGCGGCAGCCGAGGTCAGTGACTGCGATGCGGTTTTTCCAGGCTACGGCTTCCTGAGCGAAAACCAGAACTTCGTTGAAATCTGCAAATACCACAATATCAAATTCATCGGTCCAAGTGTCGACGTAATGGCGCTCATGAGTGACAAATCGAAGGCCAAGCAGGTGATGAAAGAGGCGGGTGTACCGGTCATTCCCGGAAGCGATGGCGCCATCAAAGATGTCGAAGAGGCGCGCAAACTGGCCAGAGAGATGGGCTTCCCCGTTATTCTCAAAGCGGCGGCGGGCGGCGGCGGACGCGGCATGCGTGTCGTCGAAGACGAAAGCTATATCGAAAATGCCTATCTCGCCGCCGAAAGCGAAGCGATCACGGCGTTCGGCGACGGCACGATCTACATGGAAAAATTTATCGAAAAACCGCGGCATATTGAAGTGCAGGTACTCGCCGACAGCCACGGCAACGCCGTGCATATCGGAGAGCGCGACTGCTCGATGCAGCGCCGACATCAGAAGCTGATCGAAGAGTCTCCCGCCCTTTTCCTCGATGATGAGACACGTGCACGCCTCCACGAAGCGGCCGTCAAAGCCACCAGACACATTGGCTACGAGAGCGCCGGAACCTTCGAGTTCCTCGTGGACAAGCACAAAAACTTCTATTTCATGGAGATGAACACGCGACTCCAGGTCGAACACTGTGTCAGCGAGATGGTCAGCGGCATCGACATCATCGAATGGATGATCCGCATCGCGGAGGGAGAGACCCTGTTCGACCAGAGCGACGTGCGGCTCGAGGGTCACGCCATCGAGTGCCGCATCACGGCGGAAGACCCCATTTCGTTCATGCCGTGTCCTGGCAAAATCAACAACTGGATCGCACCCGGCGGCAAAGATGTGCGCATCGACAGCCATGCCCATGCGGGATATATCATTCCACAGCACTACGATTCGATGATCGGCAAAGTGATCGTGTGGGACGAGAATCGGGACCGCGCCATTAAAAAAATGCGTCGGGCCATGGACGAATTCGAAGTGGGCGGCATCAAAACCGTCATCGACTTTCACCGAAAGATGATGCGCAACCCCGACTTTATCGAAAACAATTTCGACACCAAGTATCTCGAAGAACACCTTTGATTGGATGAGCAGGAAATAGGATACGGGGAACGGAGAGTTCTCTTATAGCGGCGGCCGAGGACCGTGCGCGCCCCGTTCACTGTTTACTGTTCACCATTGCTTTTACGGTGCCCGCAACACCTTGATGTTCGCGGCGGCCCGGAGCTTGTCGAAATGGCTCTTGATCGCCTCTTTGCGCTTCTCCTCCATCCATTTGGCATAAACCTGCTGTTTGACCTGATCGTATGGAAGAGGACGGGGATTGACGAACTCCTGAACGTAGAAGACGACATACTGCCCTTTGACGGGGATAATCTGTGTAAACTTTCCCTTGGGCGTCTGGGTCAGAAGAAAAAGCAGCTGCTGATTGACCTGATCGGATCGAATCATCTGCGCATTGCGGCTGACACCGGGAACCGAAGCCATCGGGTTTTGCATCGCCTCTTTCAGAGCCTTTCTGTCGGTTGCCGAATACTGAATCACCTGAATCGCCTCCGGAATCGAAAACTCGCCGATATGCAGCTGATAATATTCCTGAAGCGTCCCTTCACTCGGCGGTTGGATTTTCGTACTCAAAATCCGCTCATACAGCCTCTCCTGCAGCAGCTTCTCTTTCACCTGTTTCTTGTAGTCGCTCCAGTCAACACCCCGTTTCGCCATGATGGACCGAAGTTTCAGTGAATCGATCCCGCTCTTTTTTGCAATGCGCTCGATCTCCTGGTTGACATCGAACTCGTCCACCTCGACACCAAGCCGCTTGAGTTCCTCGTCCTTGAGCTTCTGTTTGATCATATATTCGACTGCTTTCTCTTTCGGCAGCCCCAGCTGTTTTTCGACTTTGTAGATCTCGTAAAGCGTAACGGGCTGGTCGTCGACCACGATGCTGACCGCATCGACAAGCCCTCCGACCACGGAAGAGACAGAGAGTATGAGTATAAAAAAAAGTGAATGGAATCGTTTCATCATGATGGTTGAACGCCTCTGAAAAAATTTGAAATATTATTGTATCAGCTTTTCTCTAAAAGAAACTAGAACCCAT
>NZ_JAOZPV010000088.1:4756-6119 GCF_029932565.1 Hydrogenimonas sp. | reverse complement strand
GATGTCGACATCGAAGCGCAGGATGTTCGTTTCTACGTACGCTATCAGTACTGATTTTTACGAAAGGGCAGGCTTCTCTGCCCTTTCCATTCTTCACTTCTACTCCTGTTTGTCATCAGTTTGAGTTATTATCTTCCAGAAACCGCTTATCAATTCCATAAGCCCCAAGAATATTATAAAAAATTATAATAAAAAGAGATTGTTTTAAGATTCATTTAAAGGGATTGGGTTTACAATAGTGATACTTACAAATAAAAATTTGTAATACATGCCAAAGGAGTAAGAATGAAGAAACTGATTGCGGTTTCAGCAGCGGCAGCGATCGCTGCGACGATGGGTATGGCGGCAGACGAAGATTTGCGGGCTGAACTCGAAGCGTTGAAAAAAGAGGTACAAGCTCTTAAAGAACAGACAAAAGGGCTGAAAGCCAAAAAGCTAAAAAAGCAGATCAGTGAATTGAAATCAGCGGCATTGAACGATAATATCAAATGGAGTGTTGATTTTCGGTCCGCTTACGATGCGATAAGTTACAAACATATGAGCGGGGAAAAGGTTGAGAAGAATGATCTGTTCAGCAACAGGATGTGGCTGGGTATGAAGTATGCTCCAATGTCCAATTTGAGTTTTATTGGTCAGCTTTCCTATTATAAACTGTTCGGACAGTCTCAGACGGCTACACCGCATCCTACTCCAACAAGTCCCAATCAGGGATATAACTATTTCGACTGGGTTGTCAATGAAAATGCAACGGATGGAACTGTCAAAGTCCGTCAGGCATATTTCATCTATTTCGGCGACAAATTTCTGGGAGCTGATGTGCCCTGGACGGCGAGCGTAGGACGGCGCCCTTCCACAGATGGGCTGCTTGCCAATCTACGGGAAGACAATCCGGCGCAATCTCCTCTCGGTCATATTATCAATGTGGAGTTCGATGGGGCCAGTTTCAAATTCGACCTCTCCAATGTCACCGATGTAAGCGGCATGTATTTCAAGCTCTGTCTGGGGCGTGGTTTTACGAATGCCAATCCCAGATTTTATGGGGGTGGTAACGCCTATGTCTCGAATGATGATTACACAGCCGACAACGATCTGGCAGGATTTATCTTTGTCCCATACGATGACGGTCAGTATTCTGTCCATACCACCTATTTCTATTCATGGAATCTGCTCGGGTTTGACAATCAACAAGTTGCTAATATAATGGGAGTGCCTGGAGTTCCTCCTGCTCCTGACTTTAACTTAAGAAACCTAGGAGGTATGCATGGCTTTGCTGTCAGTGCTATTGCAGATGGTGTGGGTGACGGGATTAACGATTTCCTGGACGATACGATTCTCTTCGCCAGCTGGGCGGGCAACTATACCA
>NZ_JAOZPV010000088.1:0-4656 GCF_029932565.1 Hydrogenimonas sp. | reverse complement strand
TTCCTGGACGATACGATTCTCTTCGCCAGCTGGGCGGGCAACTATACCAATCCGAAAGATGATCAGACGATGCTTGAGATGGCGCAGAGTCCGGATGATTATGGCAAGAAACATTTTGGATGGTCAGTCTATGTGGGTACGCAGTTTCCGGCAGTCTTTACCGATGATGGGCGTATAGGTCTGGAGTACAATCACGGCAGCCAGTACTGGAGAAGTTTCACCTACGGTGAAGATACGATGATCGGTTCGAAACTCGCGGCTCGTGGTGATGCGTATGAGGCGTATTACACCCAGCCCATATTGGGAAATACCCTCAGCATGCAGCTTCGTTATACCTACATCGATTATGAATATACCGGAAGTGGCGGATTTTTCGGTGCTGATGGTGCCGCAATCGACAATGACGATGCCTACAAAAGTGGCATGATGGATCCGGTTGATTATGCTCAGGATTTTCGAGCATATATAAGATATCGCTACTAAACACTCATGAGAGCTTTGGCTCTCCACACAAAACGCGTCCTTACGGACGCGTTCTTCATATTGCAAATTATATAATTTATCAGAGTATCTGCTCAAGCAGTCGATCGGCAACAGTTTTGTAGTATCTCTTTTGTGAATCATCACCCATAGCAACCGGTGGGGTACCGTTATCGGAGTATTCCCGAATCTGCATATCCAGAGGGATCTGGCCAAGGAAAGGGATGTCGTATTTTTTCGCGGTCGTTTCGCCTCCTCCCGTGCCAAAAATGTCGTAACGCCTGCCGGTGTCGGGCGCGATGAAGAAGCTCATGTTTTCAACCAGACCGCCTATTGGGACGTTGATGTCTTTGAACATCATGATGGCGCGGCTGACATCATCCAGCGCTACCGGCTGGGGTGTCGTGACGATGATACCGGCAGTGATGGGAAGTTCCTGGGCCATTGTAAGCTGAATGTCGCCGGTGCCCGGCGGCATGTCGATAACGAGAAAATCGAGCTTGCCCCAGTCGACGTCTTCGAGAAATTGGATCAGAGCGCTGACGGCCACCGAGCTTCGCCAGACCAGCGGAGTGTCGGGGGTAGGAGTCGTGAGGCCGACACTCATGATTTTGATACCGAAATTTTCGCTTGGGATGATCTTGTCATTGTTGCCCCAGCGGAGTGTTTCATGGGCTGTGCCGAGCATTCGCGGAATGTTGGGGCCGTAAACATCGGCATCGAGCAGGCCGACCTTGAATCCCTTTTGTGCCAATGCGACTGCCAAATTGACTGAAACCGTACTTTTACCGACTCCGCCCTTGCCGCTGGTGACGGCAACGACCCGCTTGGCGTAAGGTGCTCGGTTGTTGGGGCTGCTGGTGTGGCCGTAGTGTATATCTTTTTTCTGTGCAATCTTTTTTCGCTTGATGGTGACTTTGCCATCAAAAAGGTCCTGCAGCCGCTCACGGAGGATCTCATACGCTTCGTCGTTCTGCATTGAAAGGACGAGGAGTGGCCGGCCATCCTCTTCGACGATGTCGTCGACGATTTTCAGATCGATGATGGAGCGGTCAAGACCGGGATAGCTCACCTTTTCCAGTTCTTTCAGAATTGTTTCCTTATTCATAGGGGTTGCTCCTCATTTCGCGCTGTAACAATAGAATGGTGGAGTGGGCTTTCTGAATCCACTCCTGGATCAATGGGGCGGCATCCGGATAGTTCTGAGCCAGATCCTGGTAGATTTTCATGCGTGACTGCAGCAGCCCAATGAATCCCTGCATCATCTGCGGTTTCATATTGTTTTCGTGGGCATGAAGCATTAGCCGTTTCAGCAGGACCATACGGTCTTTCAGGGGTAGGTCGAGGCCCATTGTCCTGCCGATTTTGACGATGTCGGCATTGGTGATATAGGCACCACAGTAGAAGAGAGCCATCAGTTGGCGTTCGACCCCCTCGTAGGCCGGAGGAAGAGTGTTTTCGTGCATTTTTCTTTTCATGCGCTCTCTCTCCGTTTCGCGAGATTGACTTCCGCCGCTTTGGCGACGTTGGCATCGGTGTCGTTTGTCATCTTTTCCAGGGTCTCCTCGGGTGTCGAAGCGTTTTCCGCAACCCGCATACGGACCATTTTGTCGGCATCGTCTGCGAGGATTTTCAGTAGCTTCGAGGGGGTGCTGGGATTGCCCGAGAGGCCGTCACGGACGATTTTTTCGTCGCCGAAGAGGCTTTGTAGCACCGAAGGGGGTGTGTTGGGATTGGTGGCGACGAGCGCGCGGACAAGGTTCACCTCATCTTTGGCCAGTTTGGTGAGTACCTCCATGGGGGTGTGGGGGTTCTTGGCCACGGCCCAGCGGCTTCCCATGTCTTCCGTTTCGGAGAGTCTGACGAGCAGTTCTTCCATGATGGGGCTCTTTTCTCTCTCCCGATCATAAACGGATGTACGCAGACTCAGGTTCATGGCGACCTGCCCGACGACCTGCATATCGTCGATGAACCTTTCGAAGATTTCTCGAATCTCTTCCAGCGGAAGGTTTTTGTCTTCCAGTTTTGTAATGGCATCTTCCGGTTTCATAAAAGTCGATTCCTTTTTGTTTTTTGTATTTGTATAGGGTCTTGTGATTATGGTAACAGAAAGAGAAATGAGTAGTCAACAATATGGGTTGTAACCATGGCATAAAGAGAGTGAAGAAGAGGCAGAAAAATAAATTTTTATTATTTCGTCAAAAAAAATTGTCAGCCTCATCATGAAAATTGGATAAAAGGGTATACGTTTTGAAAATTTGATGGTTTTTTGTGGATAATATGAGAATGCTTTATGTTTTCAGGTTTGCTTAAGAGTGCGCCATCTACAATGAAGATGTATCGGAAATCCCGAAATATCGGCGTATCAGCCGTGTTAAACAATCTTATAAGGAGTGGTAATGAAGCAGTGGTTCAAGACGCTTTGTATCGCGTCTCTCTTCTCTGCCTCCATACTGATGGGGGCCGACAAGATCACGATTCAGCCCGAAGAGGCAATCAAGCTGATTGGCAAGCCGGGCTATGTCTTTGTCTGCGGGGACAGCGAAACCGCCTATGAAGGCGGACATATCAAAGGGGCTCGCGAAATGTACGCCCATCACCTGCATCATGCGGACATTATGGGGAACCTCCATTGTGAGCCGCTGTATCAGTGTCCGGATCATGCCGAGCACTACATCAGCAGCAAAGGGATCAAGAACAGTGATGTCATCATTGCCTACGACAACTGGCGGGGACCGAACGCAACGGGTGTTTACAGCTTTTTCAAATCTTTCGGCCATGAGAAGGTCTATGTCCTCGACGGCGGACAGGATGGCATCAAGGCCCTCGATCCCAATCAGAAGATCTACAACGATCTCAAGATGGAGGCGAGAGAACTCAAGCGTCAGGCCCGCAAGGCGAAAAAAGCGGGAGACAAAGCCAAAGCAGCAGAGTTGAAAGCGAAAGTCAAAGAGCTCAAAACCCAGATGAAGCAGCTGGAGCCCAAACTGCTGGTGCAGCGTGGCAAAGAACCCCACTGGGAACATACCCACTACAAGATCGAAAAGACACGTCCCGAACTGCTGGCGACGACCGAAGAGGTCTATCATGCGATGCAGGATATCCTCAAAAACGGTGACAAGAGCAAGTATGTCATCATCGACACGCGGGGTATGACCGAGATCATCGGTGAGCGGAAGATGGACAATGTCGCCCGCGGCGGCCACATTCCGGGTTCGAAATTCATCGAATGGAAAAAAGTGACCGATTTCGAACGCAAAAAAAGCTTCCGCACAAACGAGGAGCTGAAAAAGATGTTTGAAAGCTACGGTGTCACACCGGACAAAACAGTCTACGCCTACTGCCAGGTCGGTGCGGGCCGCGGTTCGGAAATCATTACGGCGCTCGAACTGCTGGGCTATAAGAATGTCAAAGTCTATTCGGGTGCGTGGGACACCTGGGGCAACAACATGAATATGCCGATTCGACGCTAAGGGAGAAAGAAAATGGTAAATAATAAACGACGGAATTTTCTTAAATTTTCAGGAGTGACGGCCGCGCTGGTGGCGTCACAGGGAAGTCTGTTCGCAAAAACGGGTGTGATGCAGGTTGAAAACGGAAAGAACAACTATCCGAACACGACCTACACCGAAGAGATGTATCGTAACGAGTTCAGCTTTACCCGTGGCAAGAAGGAAGATACCGGCTTTGCGTATCACTGTGTCAACTGCCAGGGAAACTGTGCATGGGAGGTCTGGTCGCACAACGGCGTCGTGACGCGGGAGAACCAGTCGGCCCGCTATCCGTCGATCAACGCGAAGATTCCCGACTTCAACCCGCGCGGATGTAACAAGGGTGTCCAGCACTCGCAGATCATGTACGAGAAAGACCGCATCCTCTATCCGATGAAGCGCGTCGGTGAGCGAGGCGAAGGAAAATGGAAACGTATCAGCTGGGACGAGGCTGCGACCGAGGTGGCTGAAAAGATTTTCGGGGTGATGACCGATCCGAACCGCGGCCCCGACAAGCTTATGGTTCATGCCGGTACGGGACTTCTGACAGAGGGACGACGAGGGGCGCCTCTGCGTTTTTCGACACAGCTTGGAGCCGTTCGTATCTATCCGGCCTCGTATCTGGGCGATATGTTCTCCGGTGCGGCGATCGCCTACGGCGAGGGTAATGTCGGGGGAACCTACG
>NZ_JAOZPV010000027.1:10363-20858 GCF_029932565.1 Hydrogenimonas sp. | reverse complement strand
GGGAAGGATTGGTACTGAGCCAGTTTGAACCCGATTTCAGGGCGACACCCTGGAGCTTCGTCGTACGCAACGAAGTGGTTGTCGCCCTTGGAGAGGTGTTGGTGGTGGCACAGGCCGATCGGGAGAGTGGGACGATGCGCAGTGTCGAATTTGCAAAGGCGATGGGGAAAAAGATTTTTGTCCTTCCCCATCGCCTGGGTGAAAGCGAAGGAACGAACGATCTTCTGAAAGAGGGTGCCGCCGAAGCGATTTATGACATCGAAACATTCGCCGACATGTTCGGGTCGGGCGAAGGAGAAAAGGATGATGAATTTCTGGCTTTCTGCAGAACCTCTCCATCCTACGAAGAGGCGGCGAACCGGTTTGGCGAGAGACTGTTCGAGGCGGAACTCGAAGGGATCATCGAAATTCGCGACGGACGCGTCACTCTCCTCTGATCTCGTCGTACCGGGCATAGAGATTGCCGATGAGTTCGAACGCATTCTCCCCGTCGGCCGGGTATTCGACAATGCACTCCTCTAACGGTTCGATACCCAATGCCTCCGTGATCGTTTCATTGACCTTCAGTGCCCCGTTCCAGTCGGTTCCGGGTAGAAGGGCGATGAGCTTGCCTTCGATATAGAAGAGCCGGTCGCTTTCACGCAGCAGCGGCAAGACGAGCTCCCGGATGCGTTCTTCGTTCTCTCCCGACAGCGGTATCAGCAGAATGGAGAAGAGTTTCTCGTACCCTTCGTTCGAAAGGCGGTTGATAAAGGTGATGTGATACTCTACCAACGTTTTCAGAAGCTCTTTGTAGCCCAGGATTTTCGATGGCATGAACATGTCCTTGATTCTTTTGCTATATAATACCAAAATCGAGTTATGATACTGGAGATGAAAATGAAAAAACTTTACAGAGTGCTGTTGATTGCGATCGTGCTGCAGGCCGCGCTGGTCGCAGAGGGTTTCAAACTTGAAAGCTCCGACATATCGGAGCAGCTTTCGGTCGATCAGGTCTACAGGGGTTATGGATGTCACGGCAACAATATCTCTCCGGAACTGCGTTGGAGTGGCGAGCCACGTGGTACGAAGAGTTTCGCCGTGACACTCTACGACCCCGATGCACCCACAGGAAAAGGCTGGTGGCATTGGATCGTATTCAACATTCCAGCCAGTGTGCATGAGCTTCCGCGTGGGGCAGGGGATCCGAAAAGAGGGAAACTTCCGAGAGGAGCCGTTCAGAGTATCACCGATTTTGGCACTATCGGATTCGGTGGGGCATGTCCGCCGAAAGGTGACCGTCCCCATCGCTACATTTTCACAGTCTACGCACTGGATGTTGACCATCTTTCGCTCGATCCGAACACCTCTCCGGCGAAGATCGGATCCGTGATCGGGAAGCATGCGCTCGCCAAAGCCTCGTTAATGGCCCGTTACGGACGCTGACCGATGGTCTATCTTCTGGCGGCGTCGATCCTGCTCGCATTTGGAGTGATGCTCTACAGGGCGTATGCCGAGGAGCGTGATATGACGACACTTTTGAAAGGGGCAGTGTTGATCGGTATCGGCATCGTTTTCACGGCATTCAGCCGCTCGATGATTGTCTACAAACCGTTGATGGTTCTGCATATCGCGTTGACACTGCTCTACTGGTACGGTGTGGTGCGCTATCTCGTTCGGCGTGAGATGAACGTTCCTTTTCTGGTGGCTCCGCTGGCGAGTATCGTGCTCTTTTTCGCCGTGGCCTGGATGTTCAGGGAGATATGAGATGGTGAAAGAGCGTCTGGCCGCCGTCGATGTCGGGCTCAAACGAATCGGTGTCGCGATCAGTCTCGACGGGGAGACGGCGATACCGCAGAATCCGATACTGCGAAAAAACCGGGAACAGGCGGCACGTGACCTCGACGCTTTTTTGGAGAGCTGGAAAATCGACCGTCTCATCGTGGGTGTGCCGGAGGGAGGAAGCAGTGCCGGGGAGATGGAGCGCAGGATTCGCCATTTCGTCACGCTTCTCTCTTTCAAGGGGGCGATAGAGTATATCGATGAATCGGGCAGCAGTGTCGAAGCGGCCGAGCTGATGAAAGGTATTACACGCCAGCGGAAAGACGGGCGGCTCGATTCGATTGCGGCGCAACTGATACTGGAGCGGTATCTTCTGAAGAGACGGAGTGGTTAGAACCTGTCTCAAACACTCCCCCTCCTAGGAATGTTTGAGATGGCTTCTGGATCACGATTCGATCATCTCGTCGCTGAACAGCATGACCTGGTTTCTTCCGCTCTCTTTGGCTCTGTAAAGTGCGATATCGGCATATTTGATCGCCTCTCTCAGCGAGGTCACGGTATGATCCGGGTAGAGACTGAGGCCGATGGAAATCGTCTTTTTGATCCGCTCTCCCCTGGCGTAGATGGTTCGTTTGGCAAAATCTTTCCGCATCGTTTCAGCCACTTTGACGGCGCCTTCCTTCGTGCTTTCGTGAAGGAGAACCAGAAACTCTTCACCGCCGTAGCGTACGGCGATGTCGGATGCACGGATATGATCCTGGATGATCAGTCCCAGAAGTTTGATAAACTTGTCGCCCACATCGTGGCCATAGGTGTCGTTGACATGTTTGAAGAAATCGATATCGATCATCATGATGGCGTATTTGGTCTGACTTCTTTTGGCCTGATTGTCGATTTTGTCGATGAACTCTTCGAGGAATTTGCGGTTGTAGAGACCCGTCAACCCATCGAGCAGAGATTGCTCCTTCAGTTTCTGGGTCAAAATTTTGCTTTCAATGACCGGTTTGACATTTTCGAGATAGTAGCGAAGCTCCAGAACCGACTCGCGATAGCGGTCCATTTCGTCTCTGTTTCTGGCGAAGAGCGCGATAATGATCGTCGAGTATTCGTTGATATCGATCGGAATGCAGTAGTAGAAAGCGATTTTGTTCTCACCGGCTATCGACATGGAAGGAAATTCGAAGGCGACTTCGTCGATGTCGATACGTTCGATGTAATCGTTTAACGGTGCCTCGTCCCCCGAGAGATCCTGCGAACGCGATGCCGTCGAATAGATCAGCGTTTTGATCTGCTCTTTTCTGTCGACACTGTAGATACTGAAATGTTCGGCATGGGTGACGTCTCGAACGATCGCAACAATATGGTTGTAGACTTCAAACAGAGAGGGGTCCTTTTCGATCGCATACCGGAATCGGTAGACATTGGCGAGAAGATGCAGTGCTTTGGAGGCACGCTCAAGAGGGTGTTTCGCCTGAATATCGAGATCCCGTATCAGAAGATTGAACCGTTTGACGATGGAATCGATCGAATGCTGGAAAACATTGAGAAGCCGGTTGTAGTTGTCGGACAACTCCCGTATGTCACTGTCGGGAAAGTCGGACGGGATGGTTTGGCTGAAATCCCCTTCGTTGGCTTTTTTCAACGAGTTCGACAATGCATTGATTACACTGCGGTACGGTTTGATGGTGTAAAAAAGAATCAAAAAGAGTACGGTGACCGCGACCAACATAGCAAGAGCGACGTTTTGGACAAACAGGGTCGCACCGGATGTGATATCGCCTGCATCGTATTCAATGCTCAGAGTTCCGAGTACATCCCCTTCCACGGCATTGTGACACCGCATACATCGTGGTTGTTCTATCGAGGTTGCGATGAACGGCACACTGATACGCAAATTTGAGATACGAAACTTTCCGTCGTCTCCAACGAATGGTTTGCCCTGTTCGAAAACGTTTCGGTCGATCGTATCGGCTTCACGGGTCAGGAACCCCGTTTCGCCATACTCCCCGATGAGTGTTTGCGAGCGGGCCACCCAGAATGAGATGATATGACGATCCTGTCGAAGCACTCCGGTGCAGGTTTCCAGCGTTTCCCAGCTTTCGTTGTGCCCATGCAGTGTCAGACAGTCCCGTACCGTTTCAGCCGTCGTTACCAGTGACGATGCCGTTGACTCCAGAAGAAGTTTGCGAATACCCGTGGCGGTCAGCCCCACAATCACAGTTGCCGTTATAAAAAGAATAGCAATTGTGAAGAGAGAAATTTTTTTATCTCGTTTCGGAGTAGGGCTTTTCCAGGGAAATTTCATCACTGGAGAATCCTAAAACTCTCTGAATGTTGCGACAACGGGGGCGTGATCGCTTGGTGTCGGCGATCGTCGCCGCCGGGTCCAGAGATCGACATCGATCGATTCGAGTTCGCTGCAGAGTGTGGGATTGGCGAGAATGTAATCGATACGCATTCCTTCATCCCGCCAGATGCCTGCCGATCGGTAATCCCACCAGGTAAAAGCCTTTTCATCGGGATGGAGCCGGCGATAACAGTCACTGAGACCGGCTGCAAGCAGATTGTTCAACCTCTCTTTTTCACTGGAGAGGAAACCGATGGCTCCTTCGAACACTTCCACGTCGTAAACGTCCGCGTCGCGCAATGCGACATTGAAATCCCCGAGAAGGACGATTTTTTCATACTGTTCCAGAAGCGAACGTGTGTATTCGGTCAATGCATCGAAAAAGGCCATTTTGTAAGTGTGCCGTTCTTCTCCTTCCGGTCCGCCTCTCGGAATATAGCAGTTGAGTATGACCGTATTGCCGACTTTGGCTTCGATCAGCCGTTTTTCACGATCGAGTATGTCGTTGCCAAACTCCGTTTTGACCATTTCGATCGGGAGTTTCGAGCAGATGGCCACGCCATTCAGACGCTTTTGTCCGTTGATGGCGATATGGTAGCCGAGATCCGAGAGTTTGTCGCCCGGAAACTGGTCCGCTTCGCATTTGGTCTCCTGGAAACAGAGAATATCCACATCCCGTTTCTCGGTCAGCCAGCGAAGAATGAGATCGATGCGTGAACGTATGGAGTTGACGTTGAACGAGCAGATTGAAACGGCCATATCAATCTTTCAGCATGTCGTTCATGCGTTTGGTATCGGGATTGTCATTGGGATCCCGTCTGGGTTTGCGAAGTTCCCATACAAGTGTGGCGATCAGACCTGCCGCAATCAATGCGATTGCGGTGATTTTCCACAAAAATTCTGCCGGCATTTCGGATCCTTCCGTCGCTATAGAATCAACATGGCATCGCCATAGCTGTAGAATCGGTATCGCTCTTTGATAGCGATATTATACACTTTCATTGTTGTTTCCAATCCCAAAAACGATGCTACAAGCATGATAAGGGTCGATTTCGGCAGATGGAAATTGGTCAACAGATGATTGACCCGTATCGGAGGATTGCCCGGATGCAGAAAGAGATCGCATTCTCCGAATCTTTTGTGCGTACGGGCGTAATACTCGATCGTGCGTGCCGAGGTCGTACCGATGGCGAGTATCTCTCTGTCGGAATCGATGATGTGCTGCGTGGCCGGAGGAATGTCGTAATATTCGCTGTGCATCGGATGGTCGGTGATCACTTCGGAATCGACGGGCTTGAATGTGCCGGCACCGACATGCAGGGTAACGGGATAGCAGTCGAACTGTTGTCGCATGGTTTCGAAAAGTTCATCCGTGAAGTGCAGCGATGCGGTCGGTGCGGCGACGGCCCCTTCATGCCGGGCGAAAACCGGCTGGTAGAGTGTCGCGTCTTCCGCTCTCTCCTCCCGCTCTATGTAAGGGGGCAACGGGACGTGTCCGAGACGTTCAAGATGTCTCAGTACCGTTTCGAATGGAAGTATGTCGCCGTTTCGATCGGTAAAACGGACAATTCGGCTCCCGTCAGCACAGAGTTCGACCACCTCCGCGCGGAACGAATCGTCGAAAACGAGTTGGGTTCCCGGTTTGACTTTGCCACGTATCAACACGTTGTATCGCTGGGCATCGAGCGGCTTGTTGATCAGAAGTTCGATCCTGCCGCCGCTTGACTTTCGGCCATAGAGACGCGCTTTGATGACTTTGGTGTCGTTGTAGATGATTGCGCACCCTTTCGGGACAAAGTCGAGAATATGGCGAAAAATGGTATGGGTGATATGACCTGTTTTCCGCTCGATAACGAGAAGTTTCGACGTGTCTTTCGGTTTGGCCGGTTCGGTGGCGATCAGTTCCGATGGAAGACGATAGTCGTAACTATCGGTCTTCATCGCATCGGAAAGGGCGCTGTCAGAGAGCCTCTTCATCCTCGTCTTCGATATCTTCAGGTGGTTTGTACGGGTTGACCACTTTGGCGATCAGAATGGAAACACCATACAGAAGGATCAACGGAATCGCCATGAGAAGCTGGGTGACAACGTCCGGAGGGGTCAGGAGCGCCGCCAGCAGGAAGATGAGGATGATGGCATATTTGAAGAAGCTCTTGAGCGTATGGTCGTCGACAAGCCCGAGAAGGGCGAGGAAAAAGGTCAGAACAGGCAGTTCGAAGGCGATGCCGAAACCGACCATGATTTTGGTGAAAAAACCGACATATTCATTGATTTTCGGTGCAACGGTAACGATCTGCTCGGCGAAATTGACCAGGAATGCAAAGCCGTAGGGAACGACGACATAATAGGCGAAAGCGGCCCCGAGAAAAAACATGCCCGAAGCGAAGAAAACGAAGGGCCAGATATATTTTTTTTCGTGTTCGTAGAGTCCCGGAGCGATAAAGAGCCAGAACTGGTAGAGAATGAAAGGAAGTGCCATCAGGAAGCCGGCGAAGAGGGAGACTTTGACAGCCGTGAAAAAGACCTCCGGAACGCCGGTGGCGATCATCATCGACGTATCGGGCAGCACGTTTTTCAGTGGAAGAGTCATCCATTCGAGAATCGGCTCGTAGAAATAGAATGCGACAAAGAAACAGACGATCAGCGCGCCGATCGAATAGGCCAGCCGTTTTCTGAGCTCAGCGATATGCGGTTTGAGTTCGTCAAACATCGGCGTCCTTTCCTTTGGAGGTTTCCGCAGAATGCGGCGGCTCGTCGGCCGGCGGCGCGTAGACGGAGTGGCTGCTGCGTTTTTTCTTCGGGAAGGTCACCGTTTCCCGCTTGGGTTCGATCTTTTCTTTGAGCTCTTCCGCCTCCTCTTCGAGCCGCTCCTCGGATTTTTTGACATTTTCGACTGTTTCGGTCAGATCGTCGAGCGTCGTCAGATCGGCGGTCGTCACCTGTTCGAGCTGCTGGGTCGCTTCGTCGAGCTGTTTTTTGTATTTTAACGCCTCTTCTTTCAATTCGCTGATTTTCAGCTCCTCTTCAAGCGAAGTTTTGGCGTCGTTGACGGTGCGCTTGATGCTGCGGAAAAATTTGGCGATCTGTACCATCGCATCGGGCAGTTTGTCGGGCCCGAGAAAGAGAATGGCGATCACGATAATAAAAAATATTTCACTCAATCCCATGCCAAACATTGCATGTCCTTCTTTCCACTGGGTATTGTTCTGTCGATCGTATCTAGAACCCATCTCAAAAATCCCCATGGCCGGGAATGGCACGCAAACGGTGCGATGACAAGGCGAAAAGCACAAGGCGTGGCCAAAGCCACGTCGAGCAGGTTCTACTATCTGTTTTTCGATTTCAAAGTGGACAAGTCTATCAAAAAAGTGATTAGCCGAGGATAAAAAGAGCGATTTCGTCGCTTAGCAGAAAATCGGGGTTGCAATAGCGGCTTCCGGAGAGAAGAAGTTTTCCCTCCTCTGTGAGCAGATCCGCACGTTCCTGCATCGGGGACTCCAGGATATTTCTGTCGACTCCCACATCGCTGCGCAGGCCCAGAAGAAGTCTCTCTTCGACCATGTCGCTCGCCTGCAGAGGTTCGAAATCTTTGTGGAAAGGTGCATCGATATAGTGTTCGATTGTCGTATGCGGATAATACCTTTTGTGGCCGATGCGCCCCGCAGCACCGCTCCCGACTCCAAGATAGGGTTTGTATTGCCAGTATCCGAGATTGTGTCGGCACGGTTTGCCGTAATTCGAAATTTCGTACTGGTTGAAACCGGCCTGTTCGCAATATTCACGGATTAGACGGGAGGCTTCAACCGACTCCTTCCGCACCTCCGGTCTCTGTTGAAATGGCGTACCCTCTTCGATCGTCAGTTCGTAGGCACTCAGATGGGAGATGGGCAGTTCGAAGGCTGTGCCAAGCTCCTTTTCGATTCTATCCGGCGTATCGAGCATCGTGGCATAGATGATATCGATGGAGATATTGTCAAACCCGAGCGCTGCCGCCCGTTCGACCGCCGCCATCGCCTCCTTGGCTTTGTGGGCGCGTCCGAGAAGCCGGAGTTTGTCGTCGAAAAAACTCTGGACTCCGAAGCTGATTCGGTTGACGCCGAGATCATGCATGCCGGAGAGCCATCTCCTCGATGCACTGTTGGGATTGGCTTCCGACGTGATTTCCGCCCCGTTTTGCAGGAAAGGGTCGACCATTTCGAAGAGCGGTTCAAAAAGAGCGGGATCGATTGTCGAGGGGGTGCCGCCCCCGATGAAGAGCGTTTCGATCGAATGTTTCGAGATTTCGTAGGTTTGCAAATCGTGATGAAGCTGGCGGACGAGGCTCTCCATATAGGTCCCCTTCCGGTCGAATTTGTCGACATAGGAGTTGAAACTGCAGTAATGGCACTTGCTGTCGCAAAATGGGATGTGAATATAAAGAAGCAATTCTCAGTCGTCCTTAATGCTCTTTTTACTACAATCATATCAAAAATTTCGTGCCTGTTTTTGAGATGGACTCCAACTCTGAAAGAGGGCCTGCATATCAAGAGAGTGATTGACACTTCCGGTTTGCATTGGCAGGTCGGGCTGCTTCCGGCTCGCAAGCGGCCCGTTTGGGTTTATCAGGAGCAGCGAAACAGAAGGGACTCTGTTCCTTCGATCTGTTTTTATGAAAGAAGTGAGTTCAATGAATGATCGAAAAGAGAAAAAGTTGAAAAAGTATCGACCCAATGTCGCCGCGATCATTCTATCATCCAAATATCCGGAAAAAGTGGAATTTTTCATTGCATCCAGAAGCGATGTCAAAGATGCCTGGCAGTTTCCGCAGGGGGGCATCGATGAGGGCGAGAGCCCGAGGGATGCACTGTTTCGTGAATTGAAAGAGGAGATTGGTACCGATGAGGTCGAGATCGTCGCGGAATTTCCCGAATGGGTCAGTTACGACTTTCCGGAGATGATCGCGCAGAAAATGTATCCGTTCGACGGACAGCGGCAGAAATATTTTCTGGTTCGGCTGAAGCCGGGCGCAAAAATCGATCTCGAAACGGAAGTACCCGAGTTCGTACAGTTTACATTCGTACCCTATGCGAAAATTTTCGACTATATCACCTATTTCAAGCGTCCCATCTATAAAAAGGTTTTGGACTATTTCAGAAAAAAGGGTTATCTGTAATGTTGCAAAAGGATCCTCTGTGTTGATCGTACAAAAATTTGGCGGTACCAGTGTGGGAGATTTGGAGCGGATCGCCAATGTCGCAAAACGTGTTGCAAGAACGCGGGATGAAGGGCATGATGTGATCGTCGTCGTTTCGGCCATGAGCGGTGAGACCAACAAACTGATCGAATATGCCCATTTCTTTTCGAAGAGACCGGAACGCGAAGCGATGGATCTTCTGCTCAGTTCCGGCGAACGGGTAACGAGCGCACTGCTGAGTATCGCGCTGAACGAAATGGGCTATCCGGCAGTCGCGATGACAGGACGTCAGGCCGGTATCTATACCGACAAGACACACACTTCCGCACGGATCGACCATATCGATCCAAAGCCGATGGGCGATGCGATCAGGAGTGGAAAAATCATCGTGGTCGCCGGTTTCCAGGGCATCGATCCGAATGGCCGTGTGACGACGCTCGGGCGCGGCGGCAGCGATTTGACGGCTGTGGCGATCGCGGGAGCGCTGCACGCCGATCTGTGCGAAATCTATACCGATGTCGACGGTGTCTACACGACCGATCCGCGTATCGAACCCAAAGCGAAAAAGATGGAGCAGATCAGTTACGACGAGATGCTCGAACTGGCGTCGCTCGGGGCCAAAGTACTTCAGAACCGGTCGGTCGAACTGGCAAAAAAGATGGGTGTCAACCTCGTGACACGCTGCAGTTTCAACGACAATCCCGGAACATTGATTACAAAGGAAGAGAATATCATGGAAAAGCCACTCGTAAGCGGTATCGCACTCGATAAAAACCAGTCCCGTGTCAGTCTCAAAGGTGTCGAAGACCGTCCGGGTATCGCCTCCGAGATTTTCAATGCATTGGCGGAAGAGGCGATCAATGTCGATATGATCGTTCAGACGATCGGCGCGGATGGAAAGACCGAAATAGACTTTACCGTACCGCAGAGCGAAATCGAACATGTCAAAAGTGCGCTTGAACGGTTCAAAGATGGAATCGGTGAGATCGAATACAAGGAGGATGTCGCGAAAGTCTCCGTTGTCGGTGTCGGCATGAAGAGTCACAGCGGTGTCGCCGCCAAAGCATTTACAACAATGGCCAAAGAGAATATCAATATCGAAATGATCAGTACGAGCGAAATCAAAATTTCGATGATCATCGACGAGAAGTATGCGGAACTGGCGGTTCGTGCCCTGCACGACGCCTATCATCTTGACAAATGAACAGATTGAG
>NZ_JAOZPV010000027.1:0-10263 GCF_029932565.1 Hydrogenimonas sp. | reverse complement strand
CTGGCGGTTCGTGCCCTGCACGACGCCTATCATCTTGACAAATGAACAGATTGAGCGACAAACGGTGAACAGGGGGATCACGATGCAAATATCCATTCACTGTTCACCATTCACCATGCAACGATCTTTCAACGGAGTTTTCCGTTGAAAGATCTACTCACCTGGACCCTCGAAGCGATCCGCAGCGACGATACGATGATGAGCTGGCTGGAAGAGCGGCGATACGACTGGACACCGATTGTGGGAAGCGCCCTCTCAAAAATATTGGAGGGGCAGAGTGTCATCATTCTGACCGACGAACAGAACCGCTGGTTCGAAGAGTATATCATCCGGCGCATCAACCGTCAGGGGATCAACCGCCCGCTGCTTCCGTTCTTCTCTTTCGATGCGGTCTACCCCTATGTCGATACGATCAAAACCGACCAGGATATCGATCTGCTCTTCGATATGCTTTCACTCTCCTACCCCCAGGGATCGTTTTTCTGGTATATCGGAAAAGCGGACCATCCGAGGGCCCGGATCGCCCTGCGCAACGACGAATCGCTGCTCTGGGTCATGGATGAAGAGATGACCAACAGTTTCACACTGCGTTCCTACGACGAAATGATCGATATCAAACTGCTGCAGCTTTTCCGTCTTTTCGACAAAACACTGAGCGCTGCACTCTTCGCCGAAGTCGATACGGGTGGGTGAGATGCCTTCACCGACCTCCAAAATCATCCTGACCGACCGTTTCGAAGAGACGTTCCATACATTGCAGGAGGTTTTCCCCGATGCATTGATCTATCGTATCGAGGCAGACGATTTTCTGATCGAACATGCCAAAGTAGCGATCGAAAAAGCCTATTTGACGAGTGACAGAGAGAAGATCATACTCCTCTGCGCCGGCCATTTCACTCCGATAGCGCAGAACAAACTCCTGAAAATCATCGAGGAACCTCCCTCCAAAACCCATTTTATTCTGGCGACACCCTCCAAATCGGGACTGCTCGCCACGATCCGTTCGCGCCTCGTCATCGAAAACCGGGTCGGCACGAAAACGGCGGTCGAAAGCGGTGTCGATCTGGCCCGATTCGACCTGGGGCAGCTCTTTGCGATGCTGCAGGAGCATCGACGCATCGATACCAAAAAAGCGACTGCACTGGTCGAAACGCTCGCGAAAGAGGCGATGCGTAGCGGTGCCTACACTCTCGATGAGAGTCTGCTCGACACCTTTTCGGAGAGTATCCGCCTTCTCGATATGGGTTCGCCACCACAGTTCGTACTGACGCGGCTCGGCCTGAAGCTTCTGGAGAGAAAGCGGTGAGACTCTATCGTATCGATTCCCCGGCGGACAAACGGGCGTTTTTGAAAAAACTCGGCTGCGATGCCGGGGGTGTTTCCATCATGGCCAGGAAAATGGAGACAATGCTCTTTGTCATCAAGGAGATACCCGCCGGTGCGGCGAATGTTCTGAAACAGGACGCACTGGCACTGGGTGCGGAACTGGCAGTGCCGATCGGTGTCGTAACGTGCAAGGCGTCCCATTACGATGCGGTATTGATGGGGACACGGCGGCAGCTCGAGTATCTCGTCAAAAAGGAGAAGAAGCAACCCTTCGGGTTGAAGCAACTGGCCGAATCGCTTGAGTCGTTTTTGAAGCAACGCCCATTCCAAACCAAAATAATGGGGGTCATCAACGCCAACGACGACAGTTTCTATCCGGGAAGCCGCTACAAGGAGCGCGCGGCGGTGGAAGCGATTATGCGGATGATCGAAGAGGGGGCGGATATCATTGACGTAGGTGGCGTCTCATCACGGCCCGGCAGCGAACCGGTGACACCGGAAGAGGAGCTCTCACGCCTGAAGCCGGTGCTCGATTCGATCCGCTCGGAACGATTGACCGAAAAGGCACTCTTCAGCATCGACTCCTATTCGCCGGAAACCGTTTCCTATGCACTGGAGTGCGGTTTCGGTATCGTCAACGACATCACAGGCATGCAAAACGAGGCGATCGGAGTTCTGGCCAGAGAGTATGGGGCGAAACTCGTGTTGATGCATATGCAGGGGTCTCCGAAAACGATGCAGAAGAATCCGACTTACGAGCATGTCGTTCTCGATGTCGACGCCTTTTTCGAAGAGCGTATCCAAAGAGCCGAAGCGATCGGGTTGACGAAAGATGCTCTGATTCTGGATGTGGGGATCGGATTCGGCAAGAAGCTGGCGCACAATCTGATGCTGCTCAAAAACCTGGACCATTTTACCCATTTCGGTTGCGAGATGCTGATCGGTGCGAGCAGAAAGTCGATGATCGACAAGATCGTATCGACACCCGTCGAAGAGCGTCTGCCTGGAACGCTGGCAATCCATCTGGAAGCGTTGCGCCGGGGTGCTTCGATTATCCGGTGCCACGACGTCAAAGCGCATCGTCAGGCGATCACCGTCTACGAAGCGATCGAAAAAGGGGAAGTGGTATGAGGATAACCAGTCTGTTTATAGCCGGCTTGCTGCTGTTGGTTGGATGCACTTCCAAACCTGGAACGACCACCCCGCAGGAAGTTGCCGGAGAGTTCTGGAATGCGGTAATCCGGGGCGACGGCCGGGCGGCCAAAGCATTGACCGTCCGGCAGAGAATCGAAACGAAGACGGTGATTAAGGTGGTATTGAAACGGGTGGAGACTCTTGGGACGCGTGTCGTCAATGGACGGGCATTCGTGCCGACACGTCTGATCTTTACGATTCCGCTCGAATCACTGAAGTCAAACGAGTGCAACGCCACGTTCGACACGGAACTGCTCAAAGTGGAGGGACGATGGCTCGTCGACGATATTGTGACGATGGAGAACTACCGCAAGAGTGTCGACGAACGTGTCGTTGTCTGCGGTGCGAAGATGCTCGATATGGCGATCGACGAAAGTCTTGAAGAGTTTGAACTTTTCCGGAAAGAGCTTGGAAAAGAGAGTGAAGAGCTTGGCAGAGTGATCCAGAAATCGATGAAAAAGTGGAAAGAAGAGATTATCGAGATGCTCCGTCAGATGCAGAAGAGTCTCGAAGAGCTGGAACCGCCGGCCGAACCGCCGAAATCCTTGCCGGAAAAAGGGGAGCGGATATGACACGCGAAGCGTACAAAGAGGCTGTCGAAACGTTGAAACAGTGGGCATACGCCTACTATGTCGAGGACAATCCGATGGTGACGGATGAAGTCTACGACCGGCTCTATCGGGAAGTGGAGCAGTTTGAGAGAGAGCATCCGGAAGATGTGGATCCGACGTCACCCACCCAGCGTATCGGTGCCCCGCTCAAGGAGGGATTCGCGAAAGCGAGGCATCTGAGCCGGATGTGGAGTATGGAGGATGTCTTCAATGAAAAAGAGTTTGAAGAGTGGATGGCGCGAATTCAAAAAAACTTCCCCGACGAACGCTACTATGTCGAACCGAAATTCGATGGGGCGAGCCTCAATCTGATCTACGAAAACGGGCTGCTCAAACAGGCGATCACCCGCGGAGACGGTGTTGAAGGCGAAGATGTTACCAACAATGCCAGAACGATCCAGTCGATCCGCCTCGAAATCGACCACAAAGATCTGATCGAAATTCGCGGCGAAGTGTTGATGACGAAACAGGAGTTCGACAGAATCAACAAAGAGCGTGCCGAGAAGGGCGAAGCGCTTTTTGCCAATCCCCGCAACGCTGCCGCCGGCAGTCTGCGCCAGCTCGATCCGCGTATCACGGCCAGGCGCAATCTGATCTTCCAGCCCTGGGGAGTCGGTGTCCATTCCCTTCCATATGAGTATCTCAGTAAGGTGATGGGATACATCTACGATCTCGGTTTTCGAAAACCTCCGGTGCGGAAAGTGTGCAAAACGGTCGAGGAGATCGAAACGATCTACGAAGAGCTGAAAACGATGCGGGATAGTCTCGATGTGATGCTCGACGGGATGGTCGTCAAGGTCGATCGGATCGCAGCACAGAATGCGCTCGGTTATACCGTCAAAGCGCCGAGATGGATGGTTGCCTACAAATTTCCGGCCGTCGAGAAACAGACACGTATCAAAGATGTCCTGTTTCAGGTGGGGCGTACAGGTGTCGTCACACCGGTCGCAGTGCTCGAGCCGGTCGAAGTCGAAGGTGTCATCGTCGAACGTGCGACTCTGAACAATTTCGACTACATCGAAAAGATGGATGTACGTATCGGCGATATGGTGACACTGATACGCAGCGGCGACGTGATTCCGAAAATCATCAAGGTTCTGACGCAGTACCGGAACGGCAAAGAGAGGAAGATCGTCCGCCCGATCCGCTGTCCGGTCTGTGGGAGCGAACTGCTCGACGAGGGCAAGCTGATCAAATGCCAGAATCTCAACTGTCCGGCACGTGTCGTCAATTCGATTATCTATTTCGCATCCAAACAGTGCATGAATATCGAGGGATTGGGTGAAAAGATCGTCGAACAGCTTTACAATGCGGGCCTCGTCAAAGAGTTGGAGGATATCTACCACCTGAACATGGACGAATTGTTGAAACTCGAAGGTTTCAAGGAGAAGAAGGCGAAAAACCTGCTGGAGGCCATCGAAGCGAGCAAAGGAGCGGAGTGCTGGCGCTTCATCAACGGCCTGGGTATCGAACATATCGGTGAAGTGGCGAGTAAAAAAATATGCCAGACCTATGGCCTCGACTTTATGGATTTGACGGAGGAGCAGCTGCTGGCGATCGAAGGGTTTGGTGAGGAGATGGCGGAGAGTTTTCTCGAATTCATGCGTGTCAACCGTGAAAAAGTGGAGCGTCTTCTGGCCATCATCCATCCCGTGGCACCGAAAAAGGAAGAGGCCGTCGAATCGCCGTTTACCGGCAGGACGGTCGTGCTGACGGGTACGATGAAGAAGTCACGCGGCGAGATCAAAGCAATGCTCGAACATCTCGGCGCCAAAGTTGTCGGCAGTGTCTCCAGAAAAACGGACTATGTCATCTATGGGGAAGATGCGGGAAGCAAATATGAGAAGGCGAAGCAGCTGGGGGTCGAGCTGATGCCGGAATCGAAAATGTGGGAGCTCGCGGGTGAGGCTTGACGCCACGTTGGTCGATCGTGATTTGGTCGAAAGCCGGACCAAGGCACAGGCGCTGATCCGAGAGGGACGGGTCACCGTCGATGGTATCGTCATCGAAAAACCCTCCCATAAAACGAAGGAAGATGCTCTCATCGAAATTGCCGGTGAAACCGGATATGTCAGCCGGGCTGCCCGCAAACTCAAGGGATTTCTGAATCGTCATCCGGTCGCCATCGATGGCAAACGATGCCTTGACGTGGGTGCGAGCACAGGCGGATTCACACAGATTCTTCTCGAACATGGTGCGAAGAGTGTCACGGCACTCGATGTCGGAAGATCGCAGCTGCATCCGAAATTACAGGAGAATGCGAACGTCATCTGTGTCGAAGAGACCGATGTACGCCGTTTTGTTGCGAAAGAGAGATTCGATCTCACGACCTGCGATGTTTCATTTATCAGTCTCCATCATATACTGCCGGATCTGGAGCGGTTGACGAAGGGTGTGTTGATTCTTCTGTTCAAACCGCAGTTCGAAGTGGGACGAAAAGCGAAACGGGATCGGCATGGTGTCGTGACCGACGAGAAAGCCATCGGAGAAGCCCAGTACCGTTTCGAAGATGCCGCTGCCGAATTGGGCTGGCGGCTTATCGTGAAAGAGGTCTCGGTACTTCCCGGCAAGGAGGGGAACCATGAGTGGTTTTATCTCTTCGTCAACGGTTGACTCGCCGATCGATGCAATCGCCATCGGAAATTTCGACGGGATGCATATGGGGCATCAGGCACTCTTTTCGAGACTCGGTCCAGCTGGCGGTATCGTGGTGATCGAACATTTCCGTGCGACGATGACGCCGGGTCTCTATCGCGCGGCTTTTTCCGAATATCCGCTCTTTTTCTACGATTTCGAGCAGATACGGGGACTTGTGCCGGAAGCATTCATTCAGAGACTCTATGCCGACTTTCCCGCCCTCCGCAGGATCGTCGTGGGAGAGGATTTCGCGTTCGGTGCCGGCCGGAGCGCCGATGTGCGGCAGCTTGAAGTGCTTTTTGGCGGAGAGGTCGATGTGGTGGCCGAGGTGCACACGGGAGGAGAGCCTGTCCATTCGCGATTCATTCGCAGGATGATCCGGGAGGGCAACATCCCGAAAGCGAACAGGTTGCTTGGCCATTCCTATCGAATATGGGGGGAGATCGTCAGGGGACAGGGACTCGGAGCCAAATCGCTGGTTCCGACCCTCAATGTCGATACCGGCAGATTTCTGCTTCCCGCTTCAGGCGTCTACAGAACCGAAACCTGCATCGGCGACAACTGCCATCCATCCGTCACATTCGTCGGTCATCGCGTCACGACGGATGGAAGGTTTTCCGTGGAAACGCATATCATCGACCAGGATCTTCATACCCGGAAAACACCATGGAACGTGTCGATCGTCTGGCTGGATCGGCTTCGTGCCAACAGACGGTTCGATACACTCGATGCACTGAAGAGACAGATCGAATTGGATATTGGAGAAGCCCGTGAAAGATAGACTCTTTGAACAGCCGATCGAGAAGCAGTTCGAATTTGACGAACAGGTGGCAGCCGTCTTCGACGACATGATCGAACGCTCCGTTCCCTTTTACCGGGAGAATCTCGACCTGATCGTCCAGCTTCTTCTCAGACGCATCAAGCCGGGCATGCGCATCGTCGATCTTGGCTCCTCTACCGGTCTGCTTATGATCGAGTTGGCCAGGCGGTGTCGTGTTGATGCAGAATTCATCGGCATCGACAATGCGCCGGCGATGATCGAACTGGCACGGAAAAAAGCGCAGGCACTCGATGCAGCGGTAGCATTTGTCTGTGAGGATTTGATGGCATACGATTTCAGCGGTTCCGATATCGTCATTGCCAACTATACCCTCCAGTTCATCCGGCCCGTCGTTCGCAACAATGTGGTAAAAAAGATCCATGATTCACTCAAACCGGGGGGAATGTTCGTCTGCAGCGAAAAGGTCCTGATGGAGGACAAATGGCTGAACAAACAGATTATCGATATCTATTACGATTACAAAAAGGTACAGGGATACAGTGAAACGGAAATCATGCGCAAACGCGAGGCATTGGAGAACGTTTTGATTCCCTATACGATTGCGGAGAACAGGTCGATGTTGAAAGAGGCAGGATTCGAAACGGTGGATACCGTTTTTCAGTGGGGCAATTTTGTGACGATGATTGCGGCAAAAAGAGGATAGCCCTCTTTTTACGCACTTTTTTGCATCGGTTCGATGATGTCGATGATATCGGCGTTCGCTTCGCGGATCATCTCCCGGATCAGTTTGAAGAGTGTATTGCTCGCTTCTTCCATTTTCGAGAAATTTTTTACGACCAGTTCGCGTTTTTCGTGTGTCAGGCAGTTTTTCTCCAGCGCACACGGTATGGTTTCGAGTACCATTTTGTGAACCGTGGCGTGGGGCCCTTCCATCGCTTTGTAGGCTTTTGTATGGCTGAAAAATCTTTTCCCTGCACCCTCGTAGTACCATTTCCCCATGCGGCAGCTATGGTGGTCGCTGAACTCTTCTACGAGTTCCGACCGTTCATTGAGAACCGTGGTATAGGCTTTCGACTTAAAGACGATATGATCGATTTTCACCAATGTTCCAAAAAGGGAATTATGGATATATTTGGCCTCTTTGGCCGAGATGTCCGCATTGTGGGCGAACGTTTCGAGAGTGCTTTCGAATGCATGCACATCGGATTGTGAATTTGTGGCGATGTTGGTGATCTGCTCGGAGTTTGCCTGGATATCGTTGGACTCCTGCTGAAGGGTCTGGATCGTGATGGCGATCTCCTGGGTCGCTTTCTGCGTGCGTTCGGCCAGTTTTCGCACTTCGTCGGCGACGACGGCAAACCCCCGGCCATGTTCGCCGGCACGTGCAGCCTCGATGGCGGCGTTGAGTGCCAGCAGGTTGGTCTGATCAGCGATATCTTTGATCAGATTGACGATGGTGGAGATTTCGCCAGTCCGTTCATTGAGCGAGATGATCGCCTCGTTGCTGTGCGAGATGAGTTGAATCAATTCGTCGAGGCTCTGTACGATTTTCTGAACCGTGATTTGGCTTTCGGATGCCTCCTCCGCCGTTTTTCTGGTGTTTTCCGCGATACGCTCCAGTACGCCGGAATTGCTCATAATATCTTCCTGAATGATGTTGAGACCGGAACTGATGCCTCCGGTGGCCTGTTCGAATTCGCGCGCCAGTTCACCGCGAAGTATCGTTTTGTACGAATCCGCAATCGCCTTGATGGCACGGTTGAGATGCGGCGTGGCGGCTTTGAAATCGCCTTTGTATCCGTCGACGAAAATGATGCGGTAGCTTTTTCCTTCGCCGGCCGAGTTGATGGATGCGCGGATGTCGCGCATCATCTGCTCCACCTGGTCGAGCATGTCGTTGATGCCCCAGGCGACACCCTGCAATACATGGTCGTCGGGAATATGGGTGATCCGGTCGGAAAGTTCACCGCGTCCCGCTTTGATCAGCACGTCGCGCACCTGACGGATGAGCGGATCGTTGAAAATTTTTTCACAGGCAGAATCACCTCCTGCGGGAACGAAGAGCGTTCCGATGGCGAGTACCGTGACGATCGCACCGGCGATGTAGTCTCCGGTTACGAGCAGGTAGATCGCCGCGCCCAGTGCGACAAGCAGTGTGGCGAGTGTCTGTTTATTGTTGAAGGCCGAGGACAAACTCGTCATACGAAACTCCTTTTTCGTTCAAGATATCGTTGAGCAGACGTCCGGAAGCTTCCATGCCTCCGCTGCGTTCTGCTGTGAGCAGTCGGGAATAGAGCTGGGGGATGATCTGCATCGCCTTGTCGCTCGGTTTTCGCCGGACCGAATGGTAGTCGCGGATGGAGCCGTCCGGCGCCGTCGTGGCCGTGACATTGGCGAAAACCCAGTAGTATCCGCCGTCTTTGCAGAGGTTTTTGACGTAGGCGAATATCTCCTCTTTGTTCTGGATCCGGTCCCATAAGAGTTTGAAGACGATCTTGGGCATATCCGGATGGCGCAGAATCGAATGGGGCGAACCCAGCAATTCGCTTTCGGAATAGCCGGACATCTTGATGAATATCTTGTTGCCGTAGATGATGCGGCCTTTCAGGTCTGTTTTCGATACGATGAAATCCTCATCCTTCAGAAACCGTTCGGTTCCTGTCGGTGCGGGTCGCTTCATAGCTGCTCCTTCGTTTTTTCGTCAATCAGCGTCTGAACGAACTGTTTGACATCTGCATAGCTGTATGTCTCTTTGAAATTATTAATGCGGCCGCCACTGGCGTTGGGATGTCCTCCTCCACCGGCCAGAGTCGCCGCGATTTCGCTAACATCGGCCTTGTTGTTGCTTCGTAAACTTATCGACCCATTTGGAGAAATGTTTAGGATGAAGTCGATATCGGGATTGGCGACGAGAAACGCGTTTCCGATGACGGAAATATTCGGTATACCAAATGTCAAAACACCGACCTTGTCTCTGTAACGGATTTTCAGATCCTCTTTTCTGGTTGTGAGCAGGTCGGTCAGATAATCGGCGACAAGATTGTCGAGGGTGTTGTCGTTGCGATTGGCGGAAAAGAACGCTTTTTTGATCGCATGCATTTCGTTGTCGAGTCTGATGTGGGCATTCTCTTCATCGATAATGGCATTGGCAGATTTGATCATGTGAAATTTGTGTTTGCGATCGTGTTCGTCGAAAAGCGCACGCCCTACCTCCCGTGAGGAGGCGATCGCACCCATAAGGACTTTCCCAAATTCAAAACCTTCCTCTTCGGTCAGCCAGATATCGATCGCATTGATGGCATCGACCAAATTGCCGTAATGCGCTACCGATTCGCAGTGCATCGTTTCGACAAGCCAGTCGTAGGTGATTTTGGTGGCGGAGCGTGTCGTATCGAGGTAGTACCATCCATATTTCTCGGCGCACTCTTTTCCGCTGCCGTGGTGGTCGAGCAGTTGTATCTGGAGGGTCACGCCGCTTTTGAAATTGTGAAGCTTGTCGAACTGTTTTTCGATAAATTCACACTGCTGGAGAGAGAGGTTGAGATCGGTGATGAGCAGCAAAATCGTTTTGGCAGGATCCAGCAGCATCTGATCGAAAAAAATCTTCAGTCTTCCGGTGATTTCATCTCCGTAATTGCTGTTTTGGAATCTGATGTTTTCGAAACAGTGGGAAGTCAGGAACTGACAGGCGTAGCCGTCGAGATCGGTATGGGA
>NZ_JAOZPV010000087.1 GCF_029932565.1 Hydrogenimonas sp. | reverse complement strand
CCAGTTCTTCGATAAACGCCTCTTCGATCTTTTTGTTTTTCCGACGGTAGTAGTAAAAGACTCCGATGACCATCAGAATGATGGCGGCGATAAGGTAATGCAGAACCTCCTGAATCTCCTCTTCATGCTGACCGAAAATGTATCCGAGTGCCAGCAGAACGGCGCACCAGATGCCCGCACCCAGGAAAGTGTAGATGCTGAATCCGAGCAGCGGCATTTTTCCGATACCGGCAGGCAACGAGATGTACTGGCGTATACCGGGGAGCAGACGCCCCCAGAATGTGCTTGCCGGCCCATACTTTTCAAAAAACTCTTCGGTTTTGTCGATCGTTCGCGGTTTGAGTAAGAGATATTTGCCATATTTGATGAGAAATGGACGTCCGAGTTTGTGCCCCAGCGCGTAGTTGAAAATGGCGCCTGCCAGCGATCCTCCGGCTCCTGCCAGAAACGCGGCGGCCAGGTTCATCTCATCTTTGCTTGCGAGGTAGCCTGCCGGAATCATGGCCACTTCACTTGGAAACGGGAAAAAAGAGCTCTCCAGAAACATCATGATAAAGATACCCAGGTATCCCATCGCTCCCACCGTTTCTACGATCCAGTTGACGATTTCGTGCAAATTAACATCCTTGTAACGCAATGGCGGTATAATACCGAAAAAGAACATAAGGGTTGAACATGGTCATTTCACTCGACTCCCCGCTCGATATGCATCTGCATCTTCGGGACGGGGATATGCTCGACATCGTTGCGCCTCTGAGTGCCGAAACGTTTGCAGCCGGCCTCATTATGCCGAACCTCGTGCCGCCCGTAACGACGAAAGAGGCGGTTTGCGCCTATCGTGAAAGGATTTTAGAAGCACAGGCCGGACATCGGTTTCTTCCCTACATGACTCTCTTCTTCAAATCGGACTATTCGCCAGAGTTTTTAGAATCGGTCAGGGAAGAGATACTTGCCATCAAACTCTATCCGGCTGGTATCACGACCAATTCCGAAGGAGGGGTGAGCGGTTTCGATCTCGGAGAACTTTCACCGGTGCTCGGTGCGATGAGCGATCTCGGTATTCCGCTTTGTGTGCATGGCGAAACGGGCGGATTCGTCATGGATCGTGAGGCGGAATTCATACCGGTTTACGAAATGCTGGCGCAGAATTTTCCCGATCTGACCATCGTCATGGAACACATCACGACGAAGGATGCGGTCGAAGCACTCGACCGATATGAAAATCTCTATGCCACGATCACCCTGCACCATCTCTACATCACCCTCGACGATGTCGCCGGCGGACTTCTGCAGCCCCATCTTTTCTGCAAACCGATCGCCAAACGTCCGGAGGATCGTACCGCACTGCTGAACGCGGCACTCAAAGCCCATCCGAAAGTGATGTTTGGGTCCGATTCGGCACCGCATCCGCGTGACAAAAAAGAGGCACCGGGATGTGCAGCCGGTGTCTTTACGGCTCCCATCGCGCTGCAGGCACTCGCACAGTTGTTCGATCGTCACGATGCGCTCGACAATCTCCAGGCATTCGTCAGCGGCAATGCCCAACGCATTTACGGCATCGTGCCGCCCGTCAAAGAGGTGGTGCTCGAGAAGACACCATGGCTCGTTCCGGATATTTACGAAGGCACGGTCGTTCCGATGTTTGCCGGTCAAAGCCTTGAATGGAGAATCGTGAGTGTCGGGTAAACTGCTGCTGCTCGAGGATGACAGACTTTTCGGAGAGACGCTTGTCGACTTTCTGGAAGGGGAGGGGTACGATGTCATCCATTTTCTCTCTGCGAAACCGGCTATCGAAGCGGTTTACGAAGATGATGAATTCGATCTCTACCTTCTCGATGTCAACGTGCCCGAACTCAACGGTTTCGATCTGTTGAAACAGCTGCGGGAAAGTGGAGACAGAACGCCGGCCATCTATATCACCTCCGCCCGTGACAAAGAGGCCCTTGCCAGGGGATTTCACAGCGGGGCCGACGACTATATGAAAAAACCGATCGATCTGGATGAGTTGCTGCTACGCATCGAAGCGCAGCTCCGTCGTCAGCAGAAGACCCAGAAAATAGAGATTGGCGAGTATCGTTTCGATATGGAGAGGCTCGTGTTGTACAGAGGAAACGAGCCGGTACAGCTTCCGAAAAAACTGGCGGAACTACTGGGTCTTCTGCTTCGGAACCGGGGTGAAGTGGTGAATACCGAGGAGATATTGCAGGAGATATACGGCGAAGAGAATCCGGGGACCGGTGTGCTTCGTGTCTATATCAACAAACTCAAGCAGCTTTTCGGCAGAGAGAGTATCAAAAATATCCGGGGTGTCGGTTACTGTTTCGATGCGTAGGAATGGATCACGGTTTTGAAACGTAAACAGATCGCAAAAGTCCTGCTATTTTATGTCGTGACCTTCGTCGCGATGGCGGTGTTGATGTGGGTCGTATTCGAGAATTTCGGATACAGCAACGAGAATTTCCTGATCGTTACGCTCATGCTTCTGCCGCTCTCCGTACTGTTCGGATATATCCTCTCCAAAGTGGCGCTCGAGCCGCTTTTCATCACGAACGATCTGCTCGACAAACTCCTCAAAGATACGCTTCACGAACTCAATATTCCGCTTTCCACGATTTTTGCGAATGTTTCGATGCTGAAGCGAAACGAGGATGATCCGAAAAAGGTCACACGTCTTCAGCGTATCGAAAAGTCGGCGGAAAATCTGGGAGAGCTTTACGAAGATCTCGACTATTTCATCAAAAAAGAGATCGGCTCCGTCGAACGGGAAACATTCGATCTGGATGAAGTGATTCAGTCGAGTATTCACAAGATGGACGACATCAAAGGCGATATTTCGATACAATACTTTCCAAGTCGATTCCCGATTACAGCCGACAGACGCGGATGCCAAAAGGCGATCGACAATCTGATCTCCAATGCGATCAAATACAATCGGGAAAAAGGGAGAGTGGATGTGTCGATCGAGAATGGATGGTTTGTCGTGCGGGACAGCGGTATCGGGATGGATGAGACAGCACTTTTTCATATTTTTGATCGGTATTACCAGAGTGATCTGAGCGCTTCCGGTTATGGCATCGGGCTGCACATCGTCAAGACATTCTGTGACGAACACGGGATTGCCATCAAAATCGATTCGAAAGTGGATGAAGGCACGACATTTCGACTCGATTTTGCATCGGTAGCGCACGAATAGACAAAGTAAGGATTTATGGATAATGAATACGACAAAAATGGCCGATATCGTCGATTATGGCTTTATCGGGTTGTTGGGATTGATGAGCGTGATTGCACTATGGCTTATATTGGAACGCTACTTCTATTACCGTCATGTCGATCTGCGGAGCTTCGACGAAAAAGAGGAGCTTGAAATCGCGTTGGGAGAAAATCTGACGATGATCGCTTCGATCGGAGCAAATGCGCCATTTATCGGTCTTCTCGGAACGGTCATGGGGATCATGGTCACCTTCATTACGATCGGACAGAGCGGGCTCGTCGAAACCAAGGATATCATGGTCGGTCTGGCACTGGCGCTGAAAACGACGGCCGGAGGTATTCTGGTGGCCATTCCGGTGGTATGGTTCTACAACATGTTGGGACGCAAAGTCGAGATCCTCGTCGCCCGATGGGAGATGATGAAACGGCGGGGAGAAATTTAGTGTTGAGTATTGGGTTTTGAGTGCTGGGTGGATGAGAGAGAGAAAGTGCCCGCGCAGCGTCTCGCCGACCGGTGAAGCTTCAGTGAGAGGAATTTCTTCACGGACTTGTTCGTGAAGAAAGGAGATATGGTTTTATGAAAATCAAAAAGTTCGACCAGATCAATGTTCTTCCTTTCATCGATATCATGCTCGTGCTGCTCGTCATTGTTCTCACCAGTGCGTCGTTCGTCAGCAAAGGGTCGATCCCCGTCGATCTGCCGGAAGCGAGCAGCACGAGTGCGCCCATCGACAAGATGCAGAGTATCGTCATCGACAAAAACGGCAATTTCTACTTCGAAGACAAAAAGATGGCTTTTGATGCGCTCAAAGCGAAGATTATGACACTCGACCCGAAAAAGGATGCACTGATCATCAAGAGCGATGCGAAAAGTCAGTTTCAGAATTTCGTGAAAGTGATCGATCTTCTCAAATCGAAAGGGTTCGAGAAAGTCAGTATCGAAACCAAGCAGTAAAGGTATTCTATGAAAATTATATTGACAGCGTGGATCCTGGCCGTTCTGCCGCTTCAGGTTTTTGCCCTCGATCCGTCATGCAAAGGCTGCGGCGCGGGCAAGTTGATGCTGCAGTGCGACTACTATGTCGCGAAACAGGGAGATATGAGCAGACAGCATCTGTGTGAGGAGTATGCCAAAATCGTCGACATCGACGGAGCGTCGGCGAAAGCTGCCTGGTATTACCTGCTGGCAGGAAAACCCCAAAAGGCGTTCGATGCCGCGATAAAAGCGTTGAAACAGGGGCAGACTTTTGCCGCCGGTTATGCAGCCCAGGCGATGACGATTATGGACAATCCGGAAAAGGCGAAACAGTATCTATCGCAATTTACAAACGGGGTTGAAGAGCGGGATTATTTTGAGAAAGAGGTTTCGACACTGAGGAAAATCTACCCTTCCATCGATTTTTCGATTCTTTCGAACTGAAAAAGCCGTCCATATGCAGGACGGCTCGTACTATTTGGTATGGGCTTTATGCGCCGCGATAAGATCTTCGATATTGGCCCCGAGAACATACACATTTTCATAACCGAGTGCTTCAAGATATCCCATTACCCGGTTTGCAAACCATCCTTTCAGACATGTCACGACGATCGGCGTCGTTTTGTCCTGTGGCAGAATGTCGAGATAGGTGGTGAACTCTGTATAGGGAGTGTAGTAGGCATTCGGAATATCGGCTTCTTCCGCATTTTCTCCCTTCACTTTCGCCGGTGGTCGAACGTCGAGCAGTACGGCGCCTACTTCTTTTATCAGCTCAATCGTTTTTTCCATATTGACATTGCCTAGATCCAACTTCTCTTTGTCGCGTTTGATTGCCTCGTCGATGCGTTCCACGATGTTCTGATCCAATGTTGTCATAATACCCTCCTTTTTGTTGAGTCTTTCTATATCAAAATTCTATAATAATCTTACTTAACTTTCAAGACCGGCGGGGGTTGTACACACTGTTTGCACAAATGGGTGATAGCATTGTCGTATCTCAAGGAGGACGACATGGCACTCACGCCGCTCTATATCGGGTTTTCAAGAGCGTCGGGCTACTTCAAAAGCCTTTCGCTCTTTTTTCTCCGTCTGATTCTCGCATACGGTTTTTACGAACCTGCAATGATGAAGTGGAACGATATCTCCGCCGTAGCGGAATGGTTCGGGTCGATAGGTATACCGTTTCCGACACTCAATGCCTATATGGCAGCGGCGACGGAGCTGACAGGCGTCGTTTTGCTAACGCTCGGATTTTTAACGCGTCTCATATCCCTGCCTCTGATCGTCGTAATGGTCGTGGCCATCGTGACGGTCCACCTGCCACACGGTTTTTCAGCAGGGAACAACGGATTCGAAATTCCGCTCTACTATATGATCATGCTGTTCGCACTGGTGGCGCACGGCCCGGGACGTTTCAGTCTGGACCGTCTCCTTTTCAAAGAGGATGCGTAGAACCCATCTCTAAATTCGCCGATCGACTCTCCGTTATGCGAGCTATCAGCGGCACGCGTCGATAACCGATTCCTCATTCGGATAGAGATAGATTTCGACTCGGCGGTTAATTGCCATATTGGTGGGCGAGTCGTTTGGGACGAGCGGCTTATTGAACGAGCAGCCTCGGGCATAGATGCGATTCTGTACACCAAGATTTTTCAGGAGGTTTGCGACACTGAAAGCACGTTTTTGCGAGAGTTTGAGATTGTAATCGTAACTGCCGCGGCTATCCGTGTGTCCGACAACCTGGACGATCGTCGAAGGATAATTTTTCAACACATCGACAAGCCGACCGATCTTTTCGCGCGCTTCGGGAGTCGGATCGGCTTCGTTCGTCCTGAACATCATCGTGCTTTTGAAAGTGATTTTGACGTAATTCTCGTGTTTGGTGACGATGATATCCTGATATTTGGCCGCCTCTTTTTCGTTTTGGCTGACATTCGTATTCATCGAGTCGGCGACTTCCTGTGCCTGTTTGTCGAGATTGTAGCCGATGACTCCTCCCACGGCCGCACCGGCTGCGGCTCCGATCAGCGCGCCTTCTCCGCGGTGTCCTTTGCTGACTGCTGCACCGAGAGCGGCTCCTGCCAGAGCCCCGATCAGAGCACCCTGCTGTGTCTTTTCTCCCTGGTTCGGCATCTCGTTTTTGGAGGCGCATCCACCGAAGGTCAAAGCGGCTGCCAGTGAGATCCCGATAATTTTATGATAACTCTTTTTCATGATTGGCTCCTATATTGAAAAATTTGCCATATTATAACGATTTAGTGTGAACTCATCGTAAATA
>NZ_JAOZPV010000026.1 GCF_029932565.1 Hydrogenimonas sp. | reverse complement strand
CGTGCCAGGCGCTTTTTTTCAGATCCTCTTCGAAGTTTTTAAACCGTTTCTTTTCGAGTTTGTGGCCATATTTGATCGTGTTGATCCGGTCGATGATGATCTCTTCACTCAACCGGTCTTTGCCGAGTCTGAGGGCATCGAGTGCGGCTTCTTTTGCGATACGTCCAAGTTCGTACCCGTTCATACCCGACATGTAGCGGGTAATGCGATCGATATCGATCGTTTCATCATGCGGTTTTTCGAGAATCTTTTTGGCGAAAAAGCGTCGGGCCTCGCGGTCGAGTTCAGGCACCTCGACACTCTGGTCGATGCGTCCCGGATGGGTCAGGTCCTCGGGGACCTCTTCGAGATTCCGAGCCGTAGCGATCGTGAAGATGTAGTTGTCGGGCTCGGCGGGTGCATGGTCGATCATATCGCAGAGCGTACCGGTCGGAATATGGGTGTAGTTGCCTTCGATCACCCCTTTGGTGTCGACACCCTCGAGAACAACGATGACGGGGGCCGCGATGCGCGCCCGGCTGTAAACCTCCTGAATCAATACTTCGTCGAACAGATCGACATTGCGAAGGTAGATGTACGGCAGTCCGGCCTCCTTCGCGAACGCTTTGACGAGCATCGTTTTTCCGACCCCTTCGGGACCGTGGAGCAGCAGCCCTTTCGGAAGCGTGATATGGAAATGTTTGAGCCCCTTTTCGTTCTGCAGAACTTTGATGATCGACTTGAGCTCTTTTTTGACACGAACCTGGCCCGCTACGTCACCAAAACCGATATGGGATGCACGAATCGAAAGTCTGTCGGCATAGGGTGTGCGGTGTTCGGGACGCGTCGTTTCGATCTCTCTGATCGCATCGATCAGCAGCGTGATTTGCCTCTTCCCTTTTCGAATCTTCCATGACAGATCGAAATGGCGTTCGAATTTGACGAAATATTTGAGATCGAAAGAGATATCGAAAAAAGCGGCAAGCCACTTTTCCGCTTTCGGTGAGAGAGCGATGACGCACTTCTCCGCTGTCTGGCACTCCTGTGTCAATCGGTCTGTAAGCAGTGCCGGCAGCTTGTGGGCGATCCGTTTGGCGTTGAGATAGGGAGAGAAGTCGAGCAGAAGCGCCAGTGACAGGTTGGCGGATGAGCGGATTTCGATCTCTGTCAGAGAGACGCTGTTGAGCTGATCGACGGTCCGCTGCATGATCCGTTCGGTGATCTGCCAGAGGGCCTTCAGGTCGAGCAGATAGAAGAGTGCCAGATCCCCTTCGCTCAGAACGTTCAAAAGCTCCGCATCGAAGAGACCTATCATGTTTCCCTGATCGTCGGGAACCGCAACTTTGGAGATATCTTCGTAAAACTTCCCCTGACGCAAAAGAGGATTGTCATAGTAGGCATCGACGAACTCTTTTTCATACCATGTCGGATCACCGAGGGTAAATGTGAAGAGGAAAATGGCCTGCCGGTAACGCCTCTGGTCGTCCGGGGCACCGTCCGCAACGATGGCGGCCATCGCCCGCTGGATCGAATGGTCGGCTTTGCCGATCTCTTCGAAAATAACGACGCCGTTCGGATGTTCCTCGATCCACTGTTCCAGGATCCCCTTTTTCCCGATAAGCCGCTCGATATCGTCGGCGAAGGCAAACTCCCCCATATGGAGAATCAGGATCTCGCGTTCGAGATAGCCTCCGATGATTTTGGCTGCGAAGTTTTTTCCGCATGCAGGTGGTCCGGCCAGGGTGATAGCCCCTTCGACACCTTCGAAAAGACGTATCCTTCCCAGCCTTTCGACTACATGGTCCAGATATAAAAGTACCCTCTCCTGCCCCACGATCTCTTTTTTGGCGTGAGCTTCAAATCCATTCATCGTTCCATCCATTATCGTATTTCCAGAATCCGTCTCCGTTAATCAACACAGGTATTTTTGGGATGGATTCTATTTACGATTGTAACACAGCGCTACGTTATAATCTCTTCCATGAAATCTTCCGGAACATTTTTTCTACCTCTCTTTCTTCTGTTTATTACCGGATGTGCGGCCACTTCCATGTATCTTACCGGTGGGGAACTATTTCTCCAGGTCGAAGAGTGCAGATGGACAACACCCGCGAAAAGGGTACAGAGAGAGACCTCTCTGCTGCCACCCCTTCGGATAGAGCGTAAGATTATTGAACGTGAAAGCGGGACACTTCTTTTCGAGCGCCTCCTTGCTGAGAGCGGCTATCGGTTTCACAACGGAGTCAGGCGCACCGTCGATATGCTCTTCTCGCCCCTGAAAATCGAAACGGTTGCGACCCTTGGAAACCTCTCGCTTTTCGAACTTCGAAGCCGTTCCGGCAAAACGTTCGGTCTCCTTGTCTACAATGGAAACAAAAAATGGCTGCATCTGCTCTATCCTCTCAATGGAAAAAGCCGTACAACGCTCGAACAGGTCATGCAGCATGGCACCTGTCCGAAAAACCTCCGTATCGAAAGCGAAATGGGACGTGACGAAGCGGCAGTCCTGTTGAAGTGGACGCCCAAAATGGTGATCGTGGGAAACTTGATGGGAAAAACGGGCGGCAGACCGGGAAGACGGTAGGTTACACCTCCCGGATGGGTCGGTTGGCGATCATCTCCAAAAGGACGGTGGCGTAGCTCCCTTTGGGGAGTGTAACGTGAAGTTCGTAGTGCCACTCCTCCTTTTTATAGTTTCCTTCCAGCTTCTCGGGCCATATCCATGCGTAGCGCCTTCCGCCCTTGGCTGGCACCTCCTCGACAAACTCCTTCTCCATCTCCCAGGCCAGGCCGGTCGCCTGTTTCGCCTTCTCTCCCGGCAGTATACCGGTGGGACTCATGTCACGCGCTTTGAAACGCAGGGCCTCCTCATGCAGCTCGGATACAGTGAAAAGTTTTCCGTGTGGATAGTGTTGTGCCACATCGCCGGGAAGGAGTTTGAAAAAGTGTGGTTCTTTGTGCACAGCCTTGATAATGTCATCGTTCCAGACGAAAACCTCTTTGAGCTCTGCGGGCTTCAGTCCGTCGAATAGACGGGAGAGTTCGATCCGTTTGCTGAGCCAGAGGTTGAAGAGGTGGGACTGGTAGGCACTCATCAGAAAGTCACGGGTTTTCCGGTTACGGATCTTTTTCTTCCCTTCGATGACGGCACGTGCCGTTTCGAAGTTGTCCCCCTCTCTGCCAAAACGCTGCCACCCGAAATAGTTTGGAGAGCCGTTCTCCGCTATCCACTTCAACAGCGAATCGATCTTTGTCGCGTCAGTCGGGCTCACCTTTTTGAGACGTATGAAAAAGCGATTGCCCTTGAGATGGCCAATACGCAGTTTGTTGTCGTGGCGTGTCGTCTCCAGAATTTTGATGGCGGGATGGGAAAAGCTTTTCAGAGCCTCTTCGTATGATTTGTGTATGGAGATGTACTGCACCGTCATGGCCTCTTTGTCTTTGAGGCCGGCGTAACCGATATCACGCACTCTGATACCAAGATGTGAGCTGAAGAGCTCCAGCATCTGCCAGGTAGTAAGACCTTTTTTGCGTACTTTGAGCACGAGGTGCTCACCCTCCCCCGAGAAATCGTAGAGTGGGATTTCCGTAACGACAAAATCGGCAGGAGAGTGCCTGAAATGAAAATGGATGGGTGCATGCGATAACGGATAGAGTCTGTCGGGTTTCATGAATGAAGTATAGCGAAAACCGCCGTATGTCACGGCGGCAATAGCGTTTTAGAAAGTAAAACCGCCGATGAAGCGGAAACCGGAAATATCCGGTTCGTTGTCCAGATCGACTGCTTCGTACGTTACTGTGAGATAAGCACCGTTGTCGTTGCGATACGAGGCACGCAGTCCCAGCATCTGCATGGAATCCTGAGATTCTCCGGTCGCGGTTTTGGAATATTCATCGTCCAGGTCGAAATAGGTAAACCGCGTTCCGACCCACAATCCTTCAGCTCCCAGCTGGCCAAGATCGTAGCCCACCTGAGCCTTGTAGGAGTTGGCGTTGCGCAGGCTGCCCGCCTCGAAAAAGTGGAAAATCATACCGTTTGCAAAATAGGGATAACCACCCCATGCACCAAGCGTGTACTGGGTTCCGTCTCCATCCGTATAGAAACTGGCGCCGGTCGCAAAATCGAAACCGTTTTCGAAATTTCCGTCAAACCGGGCGGAATAGATCGTGTAGCCGATACTCCCATCCTCGTAATCCTTCATGGAGCCCACATCATCGAAATTGATCAATTGCGCTCCCAAATCGTAGCTGAGTGTATCCCACGTATCCGTAAAGTCATACTGTACAAAGATCGTATTGTAGAGGTCCGGTGCGTAATATTCCCAGACCTGCAGATTGTGATGGTCGACCGAGTAGACAAACGCACCCGTGTAGACACCCTTGTCGTCTGCATCGTCTTTGATATCGTCGGGTACGAAACTCGCTTCCGACATCGAGGCGTACTCTTCACTGCCATCGCGTGCGCCGCTGTCCCATGGACCCGCCATTTTGTAGAAATAGGCAAAGCCCCACTTGATGTTTTCGAAGTAGCTGTTGACATAGTAGGCTGCCTGGAACGTGTCGGCAAGAAGGTACCAGTCATCCGCATCGATCATCGGTGTGACGATCTCTTTCGCCCCCACCACTACTTCATTGGTCTCATCTTTGTATTTAAGGTACGCCTCCTGCAGAATGGCGTACGATTTGTTGTCTGTACCCAGTGCGAAAGTCCGTGTCTCGTAATCGGGATCGTTGAGACCGAAATCGGTGACTCCCGCACCCGTGATTTTTCCGGAAAACCCGTTGTAGACCGGCGACTCGATCGAAACTTTCGGAATGAGATAGAAGCCTCTGGAGTCTTTGTGTCCCTTGTTAACGGATGAATCATAGCTGCTGTTGGGAGAATTGGAGTAGTCGTAATCGACCCAGCCGGCACGTATATCACCCGAGACTTTCCACTCCGTATCGGAGATGAAAATTCCTTCCGGCGTCCGGTTGAGAATCGGATCGTAGGGCCGATCGTCGTCGACGACCGCTTCCGATGGTGCAACTATCGGCTCCGATGCCTGTACCAAAACCGCGGCGGCAAGGGAGGCGACGATGAACGAGAGTTTAATCGGTTTCATTCATCTCTCCTTATTGGGCGTAGGGGTTGAGCCCCAGCTTTTCGATTATATAGATCGTGGCTTTCTGGGCACGGACGCTGTTGCCGTATTTGTCGAGAGGCGGGGAGACCACACCAATGGCCAGCTTGCCCGGGACAACGGTCAGCAGACCGCCGCCGACTCCGCTTTTTGCCGGTGCGCCCGTCGCATAGAGCCAGTCTCCCGCATTGTCGTAAAGACCCGCTGTCGCCATCACAGCCAAAAGTCTGGGGACATTGTCGCGGTCGAGTACACGTTTGCCCGTGATGGGATTGACGCCATGGTTGGCGAGTGTCGCACCCATGACACCCAGATCGTGCGAAGTGACATTGACCGAGCATTGCTTGGTATAGACGGTCGTCGCCTCGAGCGGATCGGAGCCCATACGGCCATAGGCGTCGAGTATTTTTGAGATCGCCTGGTTGCGCTTGTTGTCGTTCACTTCGGAGACGTAGACCTCTTCGTTGAATGGGAGCTTGCGGCCCGCATAGGCGTCCATGTTTCCTTTGATCTTCGCCCAGCGTTCCTTGGAACCCTTCGCACCTACCCAGCTCGTGGACTGAATGGCACCGGCATTGACGAACGGGTTCGATGCACTGCCGTTGTGCAGTTCGATAGCGATAATGGAGTTGAAAGGCAAACCGGTGGCATTTGCCCCGATCTTCTCCTGCAGAAACTTCGCGCCATGCTCCTGCATCACCAGCGACGCCGTAAAGACTTTGGAGATGGACTGGATAGAGACAGCCGCCTTGGTATCCCCTACTTCGATCACTTTGCCATCTTTTGTGACGACGGTAATACCAAAAATTTTCGAATCGACTTTGGCGAGTGCCTTGATGTAATCGGCGTTCTTCCCGCTGTTGTCGTTCTTGAACTTCTCGTATGCCTCCATCACGGCCTGCTTGATTTTCGCTTCGTTCAGAGCGAGACCCGAAACATCCCTCGCCAATCCGCTGGTGGCGAACAGCAGTGTCAGAAGGAATGCGAAAAAAGGCAGTACTCCAACTCTTCGAACCCGGAATCCGAAAACGGCACTGTTCATAATGACTCCCTATTATTGTGAATTTTAAACATTTTACATGAACTACACTTAAGTTCGTTTTATAATGATATGGTGCAGGAGATTGAGTGTTCGGCTATTTTGGATCGATAGATGACGTCCGTTGCATTGTGCTACAATTAAACGGAAAAGATTATCGCAATCGAGGAAGAACAGCCATGCATCAGAAGGCTCGCCACCATCGAAAAAGAGAGTATAGACATGCCATAGCATGGAGCCTGACACTGGGAATCGGTTTGCTACTGTGGTTCATGCCGCCGCCGAAAGGACTCAGCGTCGAAGCCTGGCATCTTTTTGCCGTCTTCTTCACGACGATTCTGTCCATCATTCTCAACCTTGTTCCCATCTTCGTCGCATCGGTTCTCGCCCTTTCCGTTACGGTATTGTCGGGCCTTTTGACGGCAAAACAGGCCTATTCGGGTTTTTCACAGGGATTTATCCTTTTGATAGTCGTGGCGTTTCTCGTCTCCCAGGCGGTCGTCAAATCGGGACTTGGAAAGCGTATCGCGATGCTCATCATTCGGAAGTTCGGGAAGTCGACCATAGGTCTCGCCTACTCGATGATGGCGACCGATATTCTCATTGCCCCGGCATTTCCATCCAACACGGCACGCTCGGGTGTTCTCTTCCCCATCGTTCAGTCCCTCGCACACGACAGCGGTTCGAAAGTTGTCGACGGAACACGAAAGAGACTGGGGGCTTACCTGATGATGAATTCGATGGTCGGGCTCTCCATCAGTTCCAGTATGTGGTTTACGGCAATGGCTGCCAATCCGCTCGGTGCCCAGATGGCGCACAAGTTCGGCGTAGAAATCAGTTTCGGAGGTTGGCTCCTGGCGGCCATCGTTCCCGCTCTCATCGCCTTTCTTCTCGCCCCGTGGGTTTTGATGAAAGTCTATACACCCGAAGTCAAGCTGACACCGGATGCCCCTGCCAAAGCCCAGCAGGTCCTCGATCATATGGGGCCAGTGCATCGCAACGAGTGGATCACGGGCACGGTCTTCATTGCCATGGTAATCCTCTGGGCACTGTCGGGCATCTATCCGATCGACCAGACGGCGGTCGCCTTTGCAGGCTTGGGAATTTTGATGGTAGCGAAAATCTTCACGATGACAGATTTGCGTCATCAGGGTGAAGCACTCGCGACACTGATCTGGTTCGCTGTACTCTTCACACTCAGCTCCTATCTCGACCAATTTGGATTTATGCAGTACATTGGTACTTTGATCGCATCCGGTATCGAAGGGATGAACTGGCCCCTGGTCTATCTCATTCTGATTGTCACCTATGTTCTGATTCACTACCTGTTTGTGTCGCAGACGGCACATATGCTTGCGCTTTACGGCATCTTTCTGGAAGTCGGCATCCATGCCGGTGTTCCACCCTATCTGCTTGCACTCATGCTGCTGTTCGCAACCAATTTCAGTTCGGTTATCACTCCGCAGGGCTCCTCGGCCAATGTCATTTTCGTCAGCTCCGAATACATGACGTCGGTAGAGATCTATCGCAACGGTTTCATCATGACGATGCTGAATCTGCTGGTATTTATGGGGATTGGAACGTTTTGGATATTGGCGATCAGTTAAAAAACGGAACAAGAACGGGCATCGCAACAGCAGAGCAGGAAGGTGGGATCGTCCCCTGGCGGTTCGTCGGAAGGTGAAAAATTTGATGCCATCAGATTCCGCCCGATACGACGCGCAATCTCACCTATATGTCTGCCGTCCCATTCAAAAATGTTGCGGCTTGCATAGATTTCGGTAAGGTTTCCTCGCTGCACGCGCAAAGATTGTCAATGGTGTACGGGTCATTTTTGCGATGGATCGTATCTTCGCTTCATGACGCGGATCGAATGCCAACAGTACTTCAAACTCCTCTCCGCTGCATCCGATTCGTTTCGGGATCGGCTGAAACAGTTCGAAACCGAGCCGGTTGGCACGATGCAGTTTTTCCAGGTCGTGAAAGAGCCCGTCGGATATATCCATGGCAGAACGGATGTACTTCGCCGCTTTGAAAAAAAATGTTTCACGCAGAACGGGATGGATAAAACGGGATGAAGGTGAGACGGCGAAGCCCCGCATCAGACGATCCAGATCACGGCGACTCTCACCGAGCCTGCCGGTATAGGCGAGCAGATCACCCTCTTTCATACCGCTGCGCAACACCGGACGACTGCATTCGGCCAGAATCGTGATGGAGATGTCGAGTTTGACGTTGGCGATCGTATCGCCACCTATGATCGTAATACCATAGTCGTCGGCAGTATCCTGGAACCCCCGTGCGAGCTCCCTGAGCTCTCTGCGGGTGTAGGTTTTGGGAATCGCGACGGTCAGAAGCGCATATTTCGGTTTTCCGTTCATGACGATTGCGTCGGAAATATTAACGAGCATCGCTTTTCTGGCGATATTATAGAGGCTCGTCCACTCCTTTTTGAAGTGAACGTTTTCGAAAAATGCATCCTGACTGATGCACATATTATTTAATATGGCCGCATCGTCTCCGATAAATGTGTTGTCGGAAAAACAGCCGATAAAATAATCTTCTTTATTCATAGGTAGGATTATATCGCATCTTAATCTTCGGTATGGAATAATCCGCCATCAATTTGAAGGAAACAATGCATGTCCAAATTGCACCATAGTCGTGTGCCAGCCTATCTCGATTTTTTACAGAGTATGTCGGGTCTGATATTGGCTCTTTTCATCGTCGGCCATATTCTGTTCGAAGCGAGCATCCTGCTCGGGCCCGATGCAATGGAAAAGATGACCCTCTTTTTCGAAGGATACTACTTCTTCGGTGCCCGTTATCCCATTATCATCACACTGCTCGCAGCGTTTATTTTCGCGCTCTTCATTCTGCATGCGGCACTGGCCATACGTAAAATCCCTTCGACCTATTTGCAGTACAAAACTTTCAAAACCCATAAAGATCGCTTTCGTCATGAAGATACTTCTCTCTGGATGGTGCAGGTCGTCACCGGCTTCGCCATGTTCTTTCTCGGCTCGGTGCATCTCTATTTCATGATGGTCAATCCGTCGAAAATCGGGCCCTATCTTTCGGCGCAGCGTGTTGTCGAAGGGTGGATGTGGCCGCTTTATCTGCTGCTTCTGTTTTGCGTGGTTTTGCACGCATTTGTGGGTCTCTACCGGCTTGCACTCAAGTGGGGGTGGTTTGAAGGGAAAAATTATCGCACGAGTCGAAAAATCATGAAACGGCTGATGCGTGCGGGGATCGCTGCCTATATCGTCATCGGCCTGGCCTCGCTGGGCACCTATATCTCCATTGGACTCCATCTGGATGAGACACCCGCTGTAAAGGTCGACAAATGAATATCATCTACACGGACGTTCTGGTCGTCGGCGGCGGTCTGGCAGGACTGCGTGTCGCAACAGGTGTACAGGAGCGCGGACACCATACGATCGTCCTGACACTCGTTCCTCCGAAACGGTCCCATTCGGCGGCGGCCCAGGGTGGCATGCAGGCCAGTCTCGGCAACTGTGCGATGGGATGGGGAGACAACGAAGATATCCATTTCGAAGACACGGTCAAAGGGAGTGACTGGGGTGCCGATCAGCAGGTGGTTCGGATGTTCGTCAATACCGCTCCCAAAGCGATCCGCCAATTGACCCATTATGGCGTGCCGTGGAACCGTGTACGAAAAGGAAAACACGAGTCGATCATCAATGCCGAGAAGGTCGTCATCGAGGAGAAGGAGGAGGCACACGGCCTCATTACCGCCCGGGATTTCGGCGGAACGAAGAAGTGGCGCACCTGCTATACATCCGACGGTACCGGCCACAGTATGCTCTATGCGATGGACAACAAAGCCCACGAGGACCGTGTCGAAATCCATGAGCGGATGGAAGCGCTTTCGCTGATTCACCATCATGGCCGCTGTTACGGTGTCGTCGCACGCAATCTGATGTCCGGCGAAATTGTCGCCTATATCGCCAAGGCGACGACAATCGCGACGGGCGGATACGGACGGATCTACGAAGTATCTACCAACGCTATCATCTGCCAGGGTACAGGCCAGGCAATCGCACTCGAAAGCGGCATTGCGACACTCGGGAACATGGAAGCGGTGCAGTTTCACCCGACAGCCATCGTACCGGTCGGTATCCTGACGACCGAAGGGTGCCGCGGAGACGGCGGTCTCCTCCGGGATGTCGACGGATACCGTTTCATGCCGGATTATGAACCGGAGAAGAAAGAACTCGCTTCACGCGACGTCGTATCACGGCGTATGATCGAACATATACGCAAAGGCAAAGGGGTGCCGTCGCGCTATGGCGACCATCTCTGGCTCGACATTACGATACTGGGACGCAAACATATCGAAAAGAATCTGCGTGAAGTGAAGGATATCTGCGAAAATTTTCTGGGAATCGATCCCGCGGTCGACTGGATTCCTGTGCGTCCGACGCAACACTACTCGATGGGCGGCATACGAACGAAACATACTGGCGAGTCGCAGACGCTGAAAGGGCTGTATGCCTGTGGCGAAGCGGCATGCTGGGATATGCATGGCTTCAACCGCCTCGGTGGCAACTCTGTCAGTGAAACGGTCGTCTCGGGCATGCTGGTAGCCGAATATATCTCCGACTTCTGTGATTCACCGCAGAGCCATATCGGCATCTCGACCGGTGCCATCGAAGTCTTTGTCGAAGCCGAAAAGGAGAAGATCCATCGCCTTCTGAACAATGAAGGGGGTGAAGATGCCTATGTCCTGCGGCGGGCGATGGAGAAGATCATGATGGAGAAGGTCGGAATTTTCAGAAACGGTAAGGATCTGCAGGATGCGGTCGAACAGCTGGAACAGCTGCATATACGCAGTAAGAACATCGGCGTTTTCCGATCCAAATCCTATGCCGCCAATCCGGCTCTCGTGGTGGCATATCGTACACAGAAGATGATCAAAGTGGCATTGACGGTGGCATACGGAGCACTGCTTCGTACGGAAAGCCGGGGAGCGCATGCCCGGGAAGACTACCCGATGCGTGACGATATCAACTGGCTCAAACGTACGATTACCTCATGGCCCGATCCGGAACAGACCCTTCCGACGGTCACGTACGAACCCATCGACATCATGGATATGGAGCTGCCGCCGGGCTGGCGGGGATACGGCAAGAAAAATATCATCGAAAACCCCGACAGTGCCATTCAGCAGGCCAAGATCGACGCCATTCGCAATGAACTCCTCAAAAAGGGAGCCGACCGCTTTGCGATCCAGAAGGCACTGATGCCCTACGAACACCTTCTGCCGGAGAGATACCGGGGACGCAATGAGAGACTCTACGAACGATTCGACGAACAGAAGGATGACCAATGAGTGACACCAAACCGAGAAAACTGAAGATCAACATACTGCGTTACGATCCCCATATCAAAGGGGACGAACCGCACATCGATACCTTCGAAATCGAAGAGGCTCCGGGGATGACTCTCTTCATCGTGCTCAACGATATCCGTGAACATCACGACGCTTCGTTGAAGTTCGATTTCGTTTGCCGCGCCGGGATATGCGGAAGCTGCGGCATGCTGATCAACGGCAAGCCGGGTCTTGCCTGCAGCACCCTGACGTCACGTCTTCCCGATGAAATCAACCTCGCACCTTTGCCTTTTTTCGAGCTGATCGGTGACCTCTCCATCTACAACGGCAAATGGATGCGTGGTATGAATGAGCGACTCGAAACATGGATCCACCACAAGGAGAAAGAACTCAGAGATATCGACCGCATCGAGGAACCGATGGATCCGGACCTGGCCGAAGAGATCTACGAACTCGACCGCTGCATTGAGTGCGGATGCTGCATCGCAGGATGCGGAACGATCCAGATGAATGAAAATTTCGTTGGCGCCGTAGGTCTCAACAAGATTGCCCGCTACAGACTCGATCCCCGTGACGAACGGACCGATGCGGACTATTACGAGCTCATTGGGGACGAAAACGGTGTTTTCGGGTGTATGACACTGCTCGGATGCGAAGATGTCTGTCCGAAAAAACTTCCGCTGCAGTCGAAAATCGCCTATATGAGGCGCCAGATGGTCAAAACGGGGCTCAACAACAACATCAGAAAATGTAACTGTCTTCAGCATGAGGAGAAGATGCCCGAACATTGATACGGTGAGAGGGGGTATCTTCTTCCGCTACATATTCTTTCAATCAAAACCACGCTGCCCCTTTCCGTAACATTCGGACATTCCCTTCCGATTTCTCCTCAATCGATTAAACTATTTTATAGCCTAAACATGTATAATTGACCTATCTATGCCATTAAAAGGATGCGTCTAACATGAGTGTACAGATACATAATTACGATGTAGTGATTGTCGGTGCCGGCCTGGCCGGTCTGGCAGCCGCACGCGAACTTCAGCGTGCCGGCAAACAGGTTGCCGTGCTGACGAAGCTCCATCCGCTCCGCAGCCACTCTGGTGCGGCCCAGGGTGGTGTCAATGCGGCGTTGAGCGAAGACGACGATATCGATCTCCACATGTTCGATACCGTCAAGGGCAGTGACTATCTGGCCGACCAGGATGCAGTCGAGCTGATGTGCTCGAAAGCACCCGAAACAATCCGCTGGATTGCCAATGCCGGTGCGGCCTTCAGTCGTAAAGAGGATGGCACCATCGCCCAGCGTCCCTTCGGTGGCCAGTCCAAGCCACGCGCATGCTACGCGAAAGACCGTACGGGCCTGACACTGCTGCAGACCATTTACGAGCAGTGTGAGCGGGAAAACGTCACCTTTTTCGACGAGTGGTACGTCGCCGACATCGTCTATGAGGAGGGCCTCGTCAAAGGCGCCGTAGCCTACAATATCCGTAATCTGGAGCCAGCCATTTTCGCGGCCAAAGCGGTCATGTTCGCCACAGGCGGTTATGCGCGATCCTTCAAAATCAGTTCCAACGCCCACGCCAATACGGGTGACGGCCTCTCGATTGTGGCACGCCATGGCCTTCCGCTGGAAGATATGGAGTTCGTCCAGTTTCACCCGACCGGACTCGCCGGCAGCGGCATCCTCATCTCCGAAGCGGCCCGCGGCGAAGGCGGACGTCTCTACAACAGCGAGGGTGAGCGTTTCATGGAGAAATACGCACCCGAAAAGATGGAGCTGGCACCCCGCGACGTAGTGAGCCGCGCCATCACCAAGGAGATTCTCGAGGGACGTGGTGTTGGTCCGAACCGTGATGCCGTCGCCATCGACCTGACGCATCTAGGCGAAGAGATCATCATGGAGAGACTCCCGGAACTGCGTGATCTGGCCATCACGTTCCTCGGTCAGGACATGATCAAGGAACCGATCCATATCGCAGCGACGGCCCACTACTCCATGGGCGGTATTCCGGTGGATATCGACGGACACGTCAAGAAAAACCCGAACGAGATCGTCCGCGGTTTCTACGCTGCCGGCGAATGTGCCTGTGTCAGTGTACACGGTGCAAACCGTCTCGGTGCGAACTCGCTCCTCGAGGCGCTCTTCTTCGGCCGCCATGTCGGCAAACACATTGTCGAAGATCTTGAAAACGGCAATCTTCAGGCACATGACGTGAGTGAAACAGATGCGGAGACGATGCTCAACGAGATCTCTTTCTGCATGAACAACAACGGTACCGAAAGTGTTCCCCAGCTTCGCAAGGAGCTGCAAGAGAGTATGACCGCCAATGCCGGCGTCTTCCGTACCGAAGAGACAATGCTCAAGCAGCGCGAAATTCTCATGGAACTGCGTGCGCGCTACAAAAACATCCGTATCGATGACAAGAGCAAAATTTTCAACACCGATCTGCAGGAAGCGATCGAGTTCGGCCATATGCTCGACTACTCCACCTTCATCGTCGAAGGGGCGATCGCGCGTAAAGAGAGCCGCGGTGCGCACTTCCGCGAAGATTACCAGAAACGCGACGATGAGAAATTCCTCAAGCACACATTCGCGACGATGAACGAAGATGGATCGATCAATATCGAGTATGGTGATGTGACACTTGGCAAATTCGAGCCGCAAGAGCGAAAATATTAAGGATTGGGTATGAGTACAGAACGTATTACTAAAAAACTGACATTCAAAACATTCCGTTTCAATACGGAGACCGATTTTCTGCCCTACTTCAAAACCTACGAGATGGAAGTTGGCAAGGACGAGCTGGTTCTCGACATCCTCAACCGCATCAAATGGGAATTTGACGGAAGCTTCAGCTATCGTCGCAGCTGCCGTCACGGTATCTGCGGCGCCTGTGCCATCAAGGTCAACGGAAAACCGGTACTTTCCTGTAAACAGAATGTCTGGGAACTGGTCGATATTTTCCAGACCGACACACTGCTGCTTGAGCCGCAGAGCAAAAAACGTGTCGTCAAAGATATGATTATCGATCGCAGCGATTTTTGGGAAAAACATGCCAAACTCCGGCCCTATCTGGAAGCGGAAGTGGACGAAAATCCGGAAGAGGAGATCAAAGTCTCTCCGAAAGAGGCGGAAGAGCTTCTTGAAGCCGACTACTGCATCCAGTGCGGCAGCTGTTACTATGCCTGTCCTGTTGTAGAGGTCAACGAAGAGTATTTCGGTCCGGCTCAGTTCGCGAAAGCGTATCGTTTCAACGCCGATGTCCGTGACAGTGCCAAAGCCGATCGTCTCGAAACTGTCCGCGAAATGGGACCCGGTGTCTGGGACTGTGTCAAATGTTTCGAGTGTGCCGAAGCGTGCCCGAAAGATGTCAATCCGATTGAAAAAATCACCAAACTCCATAATCAGCTTTTCGAAGAGGGTATGGCGCAGGACAATGTCGCGACACGCCACGCCGTCGGTTTCAAACACTCCATCGTCAAACACGGTATTCTCGACGAAGGAGAACTGGTCCGCTATTCCGAAGGCAATATCGGTGTGCTCAAGCACCTGCCCGAAGCTATTGCAATGTTCAAGAAGGGCAAGATCGTCATGCCCTGGAACATGCCCAAATCCAAAAACCTCGATGAGATCAAGACGCTGGTCAAATCTTCATCGAAAGTCAAATTTTAAGGGGGAGACAACATGGCAAAATTGAAATACGCACTTTATACAGGATGTACAGCGAGAGAATCCACCCCCGAACTGTTGATGTCGACGATGGCAGTCGCCAAAAAACTGGGCATCGAACTGGTCCTTCTGGACGAAGCGAGTTGCTGCGGTGCCAGCCATCTCCAGGATTTCGACGATTTCCTCTCACTGGTTCTCAACGCCCGCAACATCTGCTACGCAGAGAAGCAGGGCCTGGACATGGTTACCATCTGCAACACCTGTCAGCTCAATACGGTCTTGACCAAAGAGCGCCTCGATCATGACGAAGACATAAAATCCCAGGTCAACGAAAAACTGGCCGAAGTGGGTCTCGAATACAAGGGAACGAGCAGTGTCCGCCACTTCCTTTACGCCATCATCGACGACTATGGACTCGACAAACTGGCCGAAAAGGTCGAGAAGCCACTCAGCGATTTCAATATCGCGGCCTTTTATGGGTGTCACAACATCCGACCGAGCCATGTTCACTACAAACACAATACGCCGGAAGGGTACGATCCGGAAATCGATGAAGGTGGTGCAATGGACGGTTTTGAAACGGAAGAGATGATGGGTAAATACAACATGCATGAAAATCCATACAACCCTACATCTCTTGACAGGCTGATCGAAGCATTGAAAGGCAACAGTGTCGATTATGACAGTAAAAACAAATGTTGCGGATTCCATGCCGATCTTCAGGCTCCGAAAACCGCAAACCGTCTGACCGGTACGGCACTCCTTGACGCGATCGACAACAATGCGGATATGATGGTCACACCCTGCCCGCTCTGTCACCTGAATATGGATGTCAAACAACATGCAGTTGCCAAGGAGATGGGGCGTGATATTGCACTGCCGGTTCTGCACCTTCCCCAACTTGTCGGTTTGGCACTGGGCATAGATCCGAAAGAGCTTGGACTTCAGCATAACGTCGCCGAAGTCAACTTCGCATAACAGAAACCTTCAAAATTGTCTGAAACGCGGGTTTTCCCGGGTTTCGGATACCTTTCTTACTTATTTCTTAATCAGCAGATCAAATAAGACAAAATTTATCTTCTTTAACAACGGTGTGATACAATAACCATAACAAAATCAAATTGAAGGAGGCCAACATGCCTAAAATCAACCGATATGTTGACATCGATACTGTAGAAAGAGAAGCGAAAAAAGATTACATCGATCGCCACTCACCGTTCATTCACTGTGCAAGCAGTGCGAAAAAAGGTGAGAAGTTTCCCGTAACCGTTAAAATGGGTAACGAGTACAGCCATCCGGACGATTTCGATCACTACATTGCCTACATCCAGCTCTGGAATGGCGAAACACTTCTCGGACAGGCTACATTCACACCGGGTGCACTCGGCAATCAGAAAGAGCATGCCGAGGTAACATTCAACATCGTTCCAACCGGAAACAAACTGACTCTGACCGCGATGTCCTACTGCACGAAGCACGGCCTTTGGGAAAGTGATCCGGTCGAAGTAACTGTCGACTGAGAACTCTGTTTTTCCGCCGGAGACAACAGCTCTTCGGCGATTTACTTTCGAATAAATTTGCATAACCGGGGTGTCGGAAGACACTCCTAACCTCTTTTTAACCCCTTTTTTCCTAAACTGTTTCCTATGAATAGACTATACAACGCACTCCAGCTCAAACGCCTGTACCAACTCAAGCAACTCGGTTTTCAATATGTACCGATTATAGAGAAAAGAACAGGTGCGCCCTCGACATTGCCAAACGATCTGAAAGCGCTCGAACAGATCGTTTCACAATGCCATCTCTGCCCATTGAGCAAGACCCGTACCAAAACGGTCTTTGGTGAAGGCAATCCCCATGCAAAGCTGATGTTTGTCGGAGAGGGGCCTGGCGCGCAGGAGGATACCACAGGCAGGCCTTTCGTGGGCCGTGCAGGTGAACTGCTGACGAAAATGATCGAAAATGTTCTGGAGATACCGCGCAGTGAGGTCTATATTGCCAATATTGTCAAATGCAGACCACCCAACAACAGGGTACCGACACCGGAAGAAGCCTATACCTGTCTGCCGTATCTGCACAAGCAGATCGAATTGATCCAACCGAACGTGATTGCGGCACTTGGAGCGACAGCGTATCACTATATGACGGGCGAGAAGACCGGTATCACAAAAGTACGGGGTGAAATATATGAAATGGGAACATTCAAGCTGATACCGACATACCATCCAAGTTATCTGTTACGTAATCCATCTGCCAAGAAAGAGGCGTACCAGGATCTCCTTAAAATCAAGGGCATGTTATGAAAAGAGTGCTGGCACTTCTATTGATATATATCTCTCTCTTTGCACAGAGCCAACTGCTCTCACCCATTCCTGTTCCTACCACAATTCTTATTGATCTTGATCCGACGGTTTACGATGATGCGATGCTTGAAGAGGCGCTTGCAGAAGGGGAGATTTTTACCTTTCTTGCAAAATCGAAACAGACGGAAAATTCCGAACTTGCTCTGTTACGCCAGACCTATTCGGCACTTTTCAATCTCAAAGAAAAGATATACGGTGGGGGAGTTTTCAGCATTGCATTCATTGTCTCCCCAAAGATGATCGGGAAATATGCCGCATCTACAACCAACTCGGCACTTGCCTATCTCCTCAACCGGGGCATCCCGTTTGAAATGGAACTTTACACGATAGCGGATGAATCCAATCAAACCCTTCGGGAGACGCTGGAGAAAATTTCTGCAAACTCCTACAATCTCGTCGTCGCTCCCATCACCCAAAAAGGTGCAGACTATCTTTGTCATCAGTTTTTACCGACGAAATTCTATATTCCGACTCTGCACAGCAACCGTACAACCTGTAGTAACAAACTCATTTCATTCGGTGGCATCGATTACAACAGACAGATCGAGACTCTCAGCTATCTTGTCGAATCAAATGCCACGACGATTACCGTTTCGGACAGATCAGCTCTTTCGACCATGCTTTCCGAAACCGTTTACAACTATGTCGATGTCAATGATTCGATTCTACTTGGACAAAACGGCTATTATAAAGAGATTATCCTACAACATGAAGATCTGAACCAGTCGACGATATTTCTGAATACGCCTGTCGTCAAAAGCAGTCTCTTTCTTTCGCAGGTTACATTGGCGGACTTTCAACCCCTGCTGGTATTGAGTACACAGATCAACTACTCGCCGCTGTTGCTGACACTGACACAGTATCACGATAGAGAAAACATGGTCCTTGCAAGTTCCATAGGATCCATGGATCCGTTTTTGACCGAAAATATTTCGCTTATCGGGCAGGATATCCGATTCAACTGGCTCAATTACGCCACCGTTGTGGGAATAGACTACTTCTTCGGTATGGATATGGGTGCGCATCGTCTGGGAAAAGAGATGTTCACCGACCACTCTCTCGAATACGAGGTACGGCTGTTCGAAGCGGGACTTTATCGCTTCGTTCCGAAAGAGATTCCTTTCCCCCAGGAAGAGATTATCGAGCCCTATGAGGAAGAGGAGGGTCCGGAACCCTACGCCCCGATCTCCCAGGCGGATATCAGCGAATAGATCGAACCGGGTATTTTCGCCGGCCTGCCCTTCCTTAAAAAAGCGAGGCGGATTGTCATCTCAAAAAGGAGTTTGTCATCCTTTTTGACTTGCTGCAGGAGCATGATGGAGGCATTTTTTCTATCTATCAGCTTTGTACTGATTGTTAAAATGTCACCAAGAGCAGCCGGGTGTTTATAGTCGGCTTCTATATGTTTCACAACAAAATACCCTTCGTCACTCTGAGGCGAGCTGCCCGCTTCGAAAAAAACCTCCGATCTCGCCCTTTCACAAAATTTCAGATAGTTCGCATAGTAGACGATACCTGCGGCATCGGTATCTTCGTAATAGACGCGTATGTTCACACTGGATCCTTAATATCTGATACTCAAATAGATATCGGTGGTTGTTTTGTTGTTCCCGACTTCGGGCACGGGATTGTCGTCGTTGACAATACGATAAACCCACTTGAGTGAAAGCATGGCACTGATAGGAATTTCCACGGTGAATGTCATTCGTGAAAGCCAGTCTGCACTTGGATCGACCAAAGAGGGCATGTAAAAGATATTTCCACTCAATATCAGCTCACGAATAAGCCAGAGATTTTTCAGATGATCTTTTGCACTGACACCGATAAAAGCAGCGCTATAGTCATTGTTTTCCACCATAGTCTGCCCGGGAGGCACATCGTAGGAGTAGAACGATTCATAGACATACCCTGCCCCACCTTTGAGCTGAATCCATGTATCGTGATCGAAGATGAAACGATAACCGTATCCAATGGCGGGATAGAGCCGGTATCTGATACTTCGGGGTTGGTCGAAATCGTAACCCAGTTGAGCGAACAAGAACTGTTTTTTATCGATCAACAGGTTCTGTTCTCCAGTTATGTAGAGCTCTTTTTTGTCAAGACTTTTGGTGCTGCCTTCGGGTTTTGCCGTGGTTGTCGTCTCGTACGCATAGTGAATCTCCAGAATCTGACGCTGATTCATCTTCTTTCGTACGCCATGATAATCGATGGAGATTTTCCGTTTGTCTTTGACACCGGTTTCGGTTTCGACACCGATATCAAGACTGCCGTGTGTATAGGGGAACATATTGCGAAGACGGTTTTCTATTGTGTCATTCTCTTTGACAGAGAGAATGAGGCGGTCGATATTTTCGACTTTGATAAGTTCTTTCAGCTCTCCATGTTTGACAACAAGGAATGCATGGTCCTTGATTCCGACAATACGCCCAGTTGTCTCTTTGCCTTTGTAGAAGATATGATATTCATGCTCTGTCGTCAGCTGTTCGATGTTTTTGTACTCGATTCGGATACTGCCCGTTCCGTAAACCAGTGAAAATTCGATATATTTGGATGTAAGCTCGGTAATGCGCCCCTGCAATACCGTACCTTTCACGACAATGGTATCGATTTTTTGAGCTTTCTTCCTGAGTTTCAGTTCCTCTTTCTGCTCCTTTGTCGTCGCTTTCTCTTCCAAAACTTTCTGGCGCGCCTCGACAATATCTTTATGGGTGACATTCTCGAGACGCTGGCCAGGTTCCAGTTTCCCCGATTCTTCTATTTTGGTGGCATTCTCCTCTCCACCATAGAGGAGAGAACTCACCACCAATATCGGAACCAGGAGTTTTTTCACCATTCCGATACCAGTCTACACTTCGATCTCTTCAATGATATCGAGACCGAAACCGCCAAGTCCCACGAACTCTTTTCCGCGGCTGGAAACAAGCAGACGAATGTTTTTGATTCCCAACTCGGAAAGAATCTGTGCCCCGATTCCGAACTCCTTCATCGTATCACCTCCAACGGCATCGTCTGCATTGATAAAAACAAGCACACCGCCATTGTGTTTGAGATAATCGATCGATTTGAGAAGTTGTTTGTAACGGTGCTGATTGAGAAAGAGGTCGACATCCCTTCCGATGTTGTGAAACTTTACATTTTCCGTCTCGTGCAGTTTATAAAATACGATGGCGTAATGTTCTTTGCCCTGATGGTCGATGAAAATTTTCCTTTCCACCTTGGTATCGAAAAATTCAATCTGTTCTTCCTCCCCCAAATGAACAAGTCGCTCATTGCGAAGGCGATATTCGACCAGATCGGAGATATAGACAATATTCAATTTATGTTTATGAGCAAAAATCTCCAGATCATCGCGCCGTGCCATCTGCCCGTCGTCGCGCATGATCTCACAGATTACGGCACTCGGTGCGACACCGGCGAGCTTGCATAGATCGACCGACCCTTCCGTATGGCCGGTCCGCACCAGTACCCCGCCCTCTTTCGCGATCAGAGGAAAAATATGACCGGGTCGCACAAGATCCTGCGGCGTGCTGATGGGACTCGCCAGCAGTTTGATCGTCATGTCGCGCTCGTAGGCGGAAATGCCCGTCGTCGCCTCTTTTGCATCCACCGAAACAGTAAATGCAGTCTCGTGCTGCGAATCGTTATGCTGCACCATCGGCTGCAGCTCCAGTCTGTCAGCAATCTCCTTCGAGATGGCCACACAGATCAGACCTTTCGCTTCCGTCGCCATAAAATTGACATGTTCCGGTGTGGAAAACGTCGAAGCGTAGACGAGATCACCCTCGTTTTCCCTGTCTTCGTCATCGATCATGACGACCATCTTGCCGTGCTTTATATCTTCTATTGCCTGTTGTACACGTTGAATCGGCATACTCTCTCTTGTCCTGTTTTGAAATTTGGATGATTATATCCAAAAACTCTTGACATTGGGCTGCTTTTGCATTATAATTCTGCCCGTAAACAGGCAACGTGCCTCTTCTCGATTGGGGTGTCGCCAAGTGGTAAGGCAGCAGGTTTTGGTCCTGCCATTCGGGGGTTCGAGTCCCTCCACCCCATCCACTTTCTTCTGTCGCGGGATAGAGCAGTTTGGTAGCTCGTCGGGCTCATAACCCGAAGGTCGGGGGTTCAAATCCCTCTCCCGCAACCAATTCAAACTCCATAAAATCGAACCTCAAAGCACTTTTCAATCAAGCTATCGAAATCAAAACGCCCATTCAACTAGAAATTGCAACACCGGTCAAGCCACAGAATAAGCGAATGCAATTTTAGCGAAGAAACCTCCCACCGACGTGAGAGGTCTGGATTTGTCGATGCATCAGTTTCTATGTCAAGCAGCGTAAGAGTCTTCTGCTTTTACTGCATCATTTCAAGATATGTCAGGAAACCGACCGGTACCTCTC
>NZ_JAOZPV010000086.1 GCF_029932565.1 Hydrogenimonas sp. | reverse complement strand
GCCCACTTGCTGACACTGTCGTTTTCCCACGTTCCGAACGCCAGTTTGTAACCGATAAGCAGAAAGGCCATCGAAGCGATGGCATAGATCATCGTGTTGACAGTCAAGACGGAACTGACATTCTTGGTTCGCACGATGCCTGCTTCGAGCATCGCGAATCCCGGCACCATAAAGATGATCAGAGTCATCGAAAAAAGCAGAAACAATGTGTCGATAATATAGGACAAATCTCCCGGGTTCATTACGGCTCCTTTTGAATTATTTTCCGTTTCAGAAAAATTACAAATGAAGTATATGAATTTTAAAGCAACAATTCCAGATATTTATTGCCTGTTTTTTAATCAATGCACTCTCTTGGAACCCCTGTCGTCTTTATATCTAGAACCCATCTCAAAAATCCCCATGGGCGGGAATGGTACGGAAAAGAGGCGATGACGAGGCGAAAAGCGCAAGGTGTAGCCAAAGCTACATCGAGCATTTTCAACGAAGTCAGCGTAACTTTTCCGTACCACCCTGCGGGCGGAGCGCTTTTGCCCCCTCTCTTTGTTGGTTCTCCTTGACGTGGCTTTGGCCACGCCTGCGTCGAACCGCCGCAACAGGAAACAAAATCGCTTCCGTTACCGTCTATGGGGATTTTTGAGATGGGTTCTAACTATATATGTAATATAAGGTTGTTTTGGATAGAATCAGTAAACTATTTTCAAAGCAAAAGGTTTTGAATGTCCGATCTGTTCAAAGAAAACGAAGATATCCAGGAAGTCTCGATCGAAGAGAGTATCAAGGGAAGTTACCTCGACTACTCGATGAGCGTCATCATCGGCCGTGCACTTCCGGACGCCCGGGACGGTCTCAAACCGGTTCACCGCCGTATCCTCTACGCGATGCACGAACTGGGCGTCACCTCCCGTGCAGCCTACAAGAAATCGGCCCGTATCGTCGGGGACGTCATCGGTAAATACCACCCGCACGGCGACACGGCAGTCTACGACGCGCTGGTACGCATGGCACAGGATTTCTCCATGCGCATTCCGCTCGTCGACGGCCAGGGGAACTTCGGCTCCATCGATGGCGACAACCCGGCGGCGATGCGTTACACCGAAGCGCGCATGACCCGCCTCGCCGAAGAGCTGCTGCGCGACATCGAGAAAGATACCGTCGACTTCATCCCCAACTACGACGATACGATGAGCGAACCCGACGTCCTGCCGAGCCGCGTCCCCAACCTGCTGCTCAACGGCTCCAACGGTATCGCCGTCGGTATGGCGACCAACATCCCGCCCCACCGCCTCGACGAGCTGATCGACGCCCTGCTCGTTCTCATCGACAATCCGGCTGCCGTTCTCGATGATCTGCTCGAGCACATCAAAGGGCCCGACTTTCCGACCGGCGGCATCATATTCGGCCGCAAAGGGATCCTGGATGCCTACAAGACGGGACGCGGCCGCATCAAAGTGCGCGCCAAGACCCATATCGAGAAGAAAGGGCACCGGGAAGTGATCGTCATCGACGAGCTCCCCTACCAGGTCAACAAGAGCAAACTGATCGAAAACATCGCACAGCTTGCCAAAGACAAAGCGATCGAGGGAATCAGTGAAGTGCGTGACGAATCGGATCGCGAAGGCATCCGCGTCGTCATCGAACTCAAGAAAGATACGATGAGCGAAATCGTGCTCAACAACCTCTTCAAATCGACCCAGATGCAGACGACCTTCGGCATCATCCTGCTCGCCATTCAGAACAAGGAGCCGAAAGTCTTCACGCTGATGGAGCTGCTCAAACTCTTCATTCAGCACCGCAAGACGATCATCATCCGACGCACGATCTTCGAACTCGAAAAGGCGAAGGCACGCGCCCATATTCTCGAAGGTCTGCGTATCGCACTCGACAATATCGACGAAATCGTCGCCCTGATCCGCGCCTCGGCCGACGCCAACGAAGCACGCGAGGGATTGATGCAGAGTTTCAGCCTGAGCGAAAAGCAGGCGCAGGCGATCCTCGACATGCGCCTCCAGCGCCTCACCGGCCTCGAACGCGACAAGATCGAAAAAGAGTACCAGGAGCTGATGGCCGAGATCGAACGTCTCAGCAACATCCTCAAAAGCGAAGACCTCCTGAGCCAGATCATCAAAGAGGAGCTGCTCGAGATCAAGGACCAGTTCTCCACGCCGCGGCTCACCGAAATCGTCGACGACTACGAGGATATCGACATCGAAGATCTGATCCCGAACGAACCGATGGTCGTCACGATCACCCACCGCGGCTATATCAAGCGTGTACCGGTGAAACAGTACGAACGGCAGCATCGCGGCGGAAAGGGCAAAACGGCCGTTACGACCCACGAAGACGACTTCATCGAAAGTTTCTTCATTTCGAACACCCACGACACGCTGATGTTCATCACCGACCGCGGCCAGCTCTACTGGCTCAAAGTCTACAAAATTCCGGAAGGCTCCCGTACGGCCAAAGGCAAAGCGGTCGTCAATCTGATCCAGCTTCAGCCGGAAGAAAACATCATGGCGATCATTCCGACTACCGACTTCGACGAGAGCAAGTCGCTCGCCTTCTTCACGAAAAACGGAATCGTCAAGCGAACCAACCTGAGCGAATTCAAAAATATCCGCTCGGTCGGTGTACGTGCCATCACGCTCGATGAAGACGACGAACTGGTCACCTGCAAGATCGTTCTGCCCGAAACGCAGTGGCTCTTCGTCCTGACCAAAAAGGGGATGTGCATCCGCTTCCCGGTCACCGACGCCAGAGAAATCGGACGAACCGCACGCGGTGTCACCGCCATCCGCTTCAAAATCGAAGGCGACCATGTCGTCGGCGCCACGACAATCCAGAGCGAGGAGCAGGAGCTTCTGACAGTAGCCGAAAAAGGGATCGGCAAACGGACGGAAGCGGGCGAATACCGCCTCCAGAGCCGCGGCGGAAAGGGTGTCGTCGCGATGAAACTGACACCCAAAACGGGCGATGCCGTCGGTGTCGTCATCGTCGACGAAGAAAAAGACCTGATGGTCCTGACCCAGAGCGGCAAAATGATCCGCGTCGACATGCAGAGCATCCGTAAAGCGGGCCGTGCCACCAGCGGTGTCAAGATCGTCCGTCTCGACAGCGGCGACAAAGTCAATTCCATCGCGAGCTGTCCGAAAGAGAAGGCGGAAGAGGAGATTGTCGAACAGTCTGAAGAGTGAATGCAAAAGGGCTCCATGAAACTGGGAACGGTTTTTGCTTGAATTTCGGAAACTATTTTAGGAGCCCACCTATGAAACGATGGACACTGCTCGCTTTACTGCTTGCATCCGTATCTCTCGTCGCCGAATCCTGCCCGACACCGAAAGTGGAGGAGGCGAAGCCGAACGAAGTTCAAAACTGTTCCCAACCGGTCGTCGTACCGCCCAAGGTCGAGGTAAAGAAAATCGAGGTGAAAGAGCGAAACGCCTGCACCCTTTCCTCCCACAACACTATCCATTTCCAGGTCATCGGCCAGGGTGTCGCACCGGTCAGCACCGTATCTCCGGCACAAGCCATGGCGCTGGCCAAGCGTGCCGCTATCGCCGACGCCTACCGCCAGCTCGGCGAAAAGATATGCGGTGTCCGTGTCGAGGGGCGCGACCTGATCCGCAACATGATGATCAGCCGCTCCACCGTCCGTACACAGATCGACGCGATGATCCGCAACGCCCGCATTCTCGATACGAAATTCAGCGACGGCCTATGTGAAGTCGAGATGGAAGTGACCGTACGCGGAGACGAATGGTATCCACGATTGGCAGACTGATCCCTCTCCTCTTTCTGCTGGTATTCTCCCCGGCTCTCGTCGCCGGGGATTACTACATCTCCTACCGGCTGCACAGCAGCGATTTCATCCTCGTCGACGAACATCTCTATATCTCCAAAGCGATGGTCCCCTTCGAACGGGAAAATAGAAATATCTGCACCTTTGTCACGGAAGCGGAAGATTTCAAAACATTCGCCCGGGAAGAGAATCAGGAACTCCTCGAATGTCTCTTCGAACACGGCGTCATCGTCAAATCCCGCGAAAAGATTCTCGACCTCGTCAGTCAGCGGGAGTCGCTCGAACTCATACTGCCTCCCACCCCTCTGCAAGTGGAATTTAACGACGGATTGGTTATCATAAAGAAAGTCACTGGTCATTAAGGGAGGCGATTTATGACTGAAAAGATGTCCGGGCAGCGGCTTACCTTCACCGTTCATTCCATCGAATCGGCGGAGACGATACGATGAAAATAGCCATCGTCGAAGACGATATCAATATGCGAAAATCCCTCGAAATCGCGCTTGGCGATTACGCCGACGAGTTCGAGGTCAAAACTTTCCGCAACGCCAAAGAGGCCCTGAAAAAACTCGACGACACCTACGATCTCGTCATCACCGACATCAACATGCCCGGCATGGACGGTATCGAATTTCTCGAGACATTGAACGGCCGGTACGATGCCATCATCATCACCGGCAACGCCACCCTCAACCGTGCCATCGAATCGATCCGCCTGGGCGTCAGCGACTTTCTGACCAAACCCTTCGAAGTCGAAACCCTCGTCGAAGCGATCCGGCGCAGCAAAAAGGTCAAAGTACGTGTCAAGGGAAGCGGCCAGAAAAACGAGAAAACGGCCGACAGCTCCATCTTCTACGGCACTTCGCCCGCCCTCGAAAAAGCGCTCTCCCTCGTCCAAAAAGCGGCCAAAAGCGACGCGGCCATTCTCCTGCTGGGTGAAAGCGGCGTTGGCAAAGAGCTCTTCGCCAAAACCATACATGAGCACTCCCCACGCAGAAACAGACCCTTTATCGCAGTCAACATGGCCGCCATTCCGGAAAACCTGATCGAAAGCGAACTTTTCGGATTCGAAAAAGGGGCCTTTACCGACGCCATCGAGGCCAAAATCGGCAAGTTCGAAGCGGCCAACGGCGGTACCCTCTTTCTCGATGAAATCGCCGAAATGCCATACCACCTGCAGGCCAAACTGCTCCGGGCCCTTCAGGAGAAGATCATCCACCGTCTCGGCAGTACCAAAGGCATCCCGATCGACGTGCGCATCGTCGCAGCGACCAATGCCGACATCAAAGTCAAAATGCAGGAGCAGACATTCCGGGAAGATCTCTACTACCGCATCGCCACGATTCCCGTCGTCATCCCGCCTCTTCGCGAACGCAGCGAAGAGATCATCCCGATCGCCGAAAAGAGTCTCGAAAAGATCGTCGCGAAATACGGCCTCGAGGCGAAGTCGTTCAGCGAGGAAGCCAAAGCGAAACTCCACACCTACCCCTGGCCCGGCAACATCCGGGAACTCATCGCCGTCGTCGAACGGGCAGCGATCCTCTCCGATGGCGAGAGCATTACCGAAGAGGATCTCTTTCTGGACGCGAGGTCTTAGCAGGCGAAGCCCGCGTCATTGGTCATTTCGCACCCTGTGGGTGCTGGTCATTACGCACGCTTCGCACGCTGTCATTGGGAAGACTCAAAAGCCATTCTCCCCAATGACCAGTGGCGAATGACCATTGACTAAATAATTTTTCGCTATAATCGCCTAATTTTTATTAACGAGGTCAAAAGAGTATGAGAAAATTCAATGTAGCGGTCGTCGGAGCCACGGGTGCCGTCGGTGAAGAGATGCTGAGAGTTTTGGAGTCGGTCGACTTCCCTATCGCCAGGCTGGTTCCGATGGCGAGCGCCCGAAGCGCGGGCGGCACGATCGAGTACAAAGGCGAAGAGGTCACGGTCAAAGAGCTGACCGAGACGATTTTCGAAACCGAGGAGATCGACATCGCCCTCTTCAGCGCAGGCGGTTCGGTCTCGGCCCACTACGCCCCCTTCGCGGCGGAAGCGGGTGCCGTCGTCGTCGACAACACGAGCCACTTCCGCATGGACCCGGATGTCCCGCTGGTCGTCCCCGAAGTGAACCCCGAAGATATCGCCCAATGGCGCAACAAGGGGATTATCGCAAACCCCAACTGCTCGACGATCCAGATGGTCCAGGCACTCAAACCGCTGCAGGACGCCTACGGCATCGAACGGGTCGACGTCAGCACCTATCAGGCGACCTCGGGTGCCGGAAAAAGCGCTATGGAGGAGATGATCAGCCAGATGCAGGCCTTTTTCGCCTTCAAGCTCGACGAGGCGCCCCATGAGCGGTTCCCCCACCAGATCGCCCTCAACGTCATCCCCCAGATCGACGTCTTCATGGACAACGGCTTCACCAAGGAAGAGATGAAGATGGTCAACGAGACCTGTAAAATCATGCACGACACGATCGAAGTGGCTGCCACCTGCGTCCGTGTGCCGGTGCTGCGCGGCCACAGCGAAAGCATGACCGTCACACTGAAAAGAGATGCCGACGCCAACGCCGTACGCGAAGTGATGGCACAGGGAGAGAACCTCGTCGTCATGGACACTCCCGCCGAAGGGGTCTACCCTATGCCCATCGCCTGCGTCGACCGTGACGAAACCTTCGTCGGCCGTATTCGCAGCGACATCTATCGCCCGAACATCGTCCACATGTTCGTCGTCGCCGACAACCTCCGCGTGGGTGCGGCGACCAACGC
>NZ_JAOZPV010000085.1 GCF_029932565.1 Hydrogenimonas sp. | reverse complement strand
TCGATTTCATTTTCGTTTGGCTCCGACGATATAATGATGTAATATAATGATAATAGCCAATTCTCTGTAAGGAACGCATTATGGGATTCTGGATCTTTCTGGCCATCGTCGCCGCCATCGTCCTCTACTTCATCGCCATCTACAACAAGTTCGTCTCGCTGCAGGCCGCCATCGACTCGTCGTGGTCGGACATCGACGTGCAGCTCAAACGCCGGGCCAACCTGATCCCGGCCCTCGTCAAAACGGTCAAAAGCTACAAAAATTACGAGCAGGAGACCCTCGACAAGGTGATCCGCGCCAGGCAGCGGTGCGAAGAGGCCAAAAACGTCAAAGAACAGGCCGAGGCGCAGAATGCCCTGACCCATGCCCTGGGCGGCCTTTTCGCCTTGGCCGAAGCCTATCCGGATCTCAAAGCCGACACCCAGTTTTCGAAACTTCAGAACGAACTCGCCACGATCGAGGAGGCGATCCAGAACGCGCGCCGCTACTACAACGCGGTCGTCAGGGACTACAACGCCAAGCTCCGCTCCTTCCCCGATCTGCTGGTCGCCAACAGGTTCAACTTCACCGAACGCGACTATTTCGAGCTCGAGGAGCCCTCGGAAAGGAAGATGCCGGATATCGACCTATGAGAGCGCTGCTTCTCTTTCAGCTCTTCGCCGTTTTTCTCCTCGCGGAGGCGATCCGACACTACGATGTCACGATCGATCTGCACGACGACGGCTCGCTCGATGTGAAAGAGATGATCGAGTACGACTTCGGTACGGTTTGGAAACACGGCATCTTCCGTGACATTCCCAAAATGGTAACGGGACGCTACGGCATGCGTTCCATCGGTCTCGGAGGTTTCAGCGTATGGCGCGACGGAAAACCGGAGCCTTTCGAAAAGCTTGTTGCCAGCGCAGATGCGGGCCCGATGGTGCGACTGAGGATCGGCAGGGGGGATCTGCTTTTGAACGGCATCCACCGCTATACCATCGCCTACCGTGTCGCCCATGGCATCCTCTCCATGAAGGATGGCCGCGACGCCCTGCGGTGGAACGCCGTAGGAACGGGGTGGAAAGTCCCCATTGGGCATGCCCGTGTCACGGTACGCCTTCCCGAAACGCTTGTCTCGCTGCCAATAGAGAGCCGGACCTTCAGCGGACCCTACGGCAGCACGACGACCCGGGCCGTCCTCGTAAAAAAGGCGCCGGATCTCTACGAAGCCACCGTCGATTCGCTGGCTCCCCACGAAGGGCTGACGGTTGAGCTGGCCTTCGCCAGGGGTACGTTGGGGCAGAGCGGCGATTTCGACGAGGGCATGTGGGGATGGCTCAAATCCCGATGGCCCTGGATCTTTCTGCCACTGTTTACGATGGCTCTTTTCGTTTACTGGTACCGGCATGGCCGCGATCCCTCCATCGGATCGATCGCACCGATGTATCAACCTCCCAAAGGGATCGATCCGTTGCAGGCGGGAGTGTTGGTCGACCAGTTCGCGGATACCAAAGACATTGCCGCAGCCATCATCGATCTTGCGAGAATGGGCTATCTGACCATCAAGGAGGAGTCGACGGAAAATCCCCTGGCACAGATTCCCGTGGTCGGGAAAGTATTCGAAGGGACGCAGATGGTGCTGTTACGCAAAAACAAGAATGCGAATGGACTTTCGCCGGAATACAGGATCATCCTCGACCGATTGCTCTTCCCGTACAGTGACCGTTTCGTACTTGTCAAACGATCGGACGAGAGGGCGAAACGCTTCCGTGACGGGTACGAGAAGATCAACGGGCATCTCTACGAGTGGTCCTGGAAGGAGGGATATATGCAGGAGAATCCCTCGAGAGCACGCATCGGCTTTCTCGTCAAAACGATTCTCTTTCTGCTTCCATTTCTTGGCATCGCGGCCTTTCAAAGTGCGGGAATGATCGGAGATGTCACGCTGATTCTTCCGTTGCTCTTCGTTTCTCTCTTTTTCGTCGCGGGCCTCATGCTTTTGATATTTCAGAAAGATTTCGCCGCCAGATTCGTAGCCTCTTTTTTCATCCTCGTTCCGCTGCTCATCGGTTATTCGATTCTGGAGCAGTTCGGCAGCGTCGACACTTTTCTGTCGCTTCCCTTCACGATTATGTTGCTGGCATTTTTTCCGATTCTCTTTTTCGCCAGGTTCATGGGGGCGTACACCCGCAAAGGAGCGGCACTCTACCGTCACCTGCTGGGTTTCAAAGAGTTCATCAAACGCGTCAAAGAGGATGAGCTTCGGCGCCTCCTCAAAAGGGATCCTGCCTATCTCGACAGGGCATTGCCGTATGCCATGGTATTCGGTGTGGCGGACCACTGGCTGAAATTTTACGATCTGCTGGGAGCCTCCACCCCGGTATGGTTCGAGGGCAACAGAAACTCTCTGCTGCATCTGGACCGGTCGTTCGGCAAATTTACGGAGACATCACAGGCCGGAACGAGCAGCGGCGGCACATCGGGAGGCGGAAGTTTCTCCGGAGGAGGCGGAGGCGGAGGGGGCGGCGGCTCCTGGTAGCGAAGCCGATATCCCTTTAGGGAATATCCGGCGGAACGATCTCCTCTCCGAGCTGCACATAGCTCTTTCCCACGCGCGCCACGGGCCGAAACTCGATAGTCAGCCGCTCCCTGTCGGTGATGCAGGCATCGTCGACGAACTGCCGTTTGATCTCAAGAATCAAAGGAATCGTCTTGCTCCCTTTCAGATCGATCTCCTGATGGAGTTCGCAGAAAAAGGCGACAGGCGATCCTTCGACCATCGGCGGAAATCCCTCGACGGCCTCTTTCAACGGGATATCGAAGCGCTCCGCTTCGCTCTCGCCGTGCGCCATCTCCTTGGAGCTGAAGTGCATTCTCTCCAGATGCTCGGGAGCGACCATGCAGACCGTGCATTTTCCCGTTTTTCTGATATTGGCCAGCGTGTCTTTGGGCGAGCCGTCGCTCTTGTGACCGATGGAGACGACCATCGTCGGCGGATTGGACGAGAGTCCGGTGAAGTAGCTGAAGGGGGCCACGTTGACGGTACCGGCACTTTCCGTGACGATCCAGGCGATGGGGCGCGGGATGATGGTCTGCGCCATCAACTTGTAATTTTTTCGTGCATCGGTTTCGGAATAGTCGAACAGCATGGTTACCTCTTTTTTAGATACGATTGTATCCAATTCTATTAACACTTATTTAACATATCGCTAATCTGCCGCTAACGCTTTTCCTCTACAATTCGGTAAACCATCGAACAAGGAGATAAGATGAAACCGATTATCATACTGTCACTTCTGCTGGGTGCCGCATGGGCTGCCGATTATTCCGGTTTGAGTACCGAAGAGATGAAGGATATGCGCGGCTCGGTCCCTGCAGAAGAGCGGGATGCATTCCGACAGGAGATGCAGAAACGGCAGAAGAGCATGACGGCGGAGGAGCGTAAAGAGATGAAAAAGGAACGCCGACAAAACGCTGAAAACAATGGACAGAAGGTTCGCGACCATGGCCAGGGTATAGGCCGCGGAAAAGGTCAGGGTAACGGAAAGGGCCAGGGTCACAAGCATCAGCACAGACACCAGAACCGTTACAAACACCAAAACGGCGGTGGCAGTTCATCACAGATGGGCATGGGACGTGGCCGCCATGGCGGTGGCGGTATGGGAGGCGGCCGCGGACGCCACCGATAAACTACCGTGCGGTCGTTTCGGATAGAACCGGCCGCAAATCGAGCGTTATCCGGGTCCCTTTCTCCGGTTCGCTCTCCACTTCGATATCCACATCTATCGAATCACACAGTTTTTTGACGATATGCATGCCGATGCCGTGTCCGGTCTCTCTCTCTTTGTAATATCTCTCGAATACCTTTTCGGGCCGTTGAATACCCCATCCGGAATCTTCGATGACCAGTTTTTTCCCATCCGATTCGTACCGTACCGAAACGACGCCCTTGTCGCTGTTATACTTGGCGGCATTGGAGAGAATGTTGTCGAGAATCCTGGCGAAAAGTTTGGGATCGACGACGACCGTCGCGGCATCGACCTGCAGATCGAAACGGATTCCGGGGCTGTTTCCGCGCACCATTTCGACCCGCGAGGCGACAAATTTTGATAGATCGAGACGCTTGGCATTGGAGGAGACCTGTTCGAGATAATCCCTGAGGTTCTGCTGCAGGTCGAGGATGGTCTGTACCCCTTTTTCGATCCGCCCGATTTCGGTGCTATCCTGCCATCTTCTTTTGAGCATCGCGACGTTGAGGCGAATCGTCGAAAGAGGGGTGTTGAAATCGTGCAGAATATCGCGGACGAACTCTTCCGTCATTCTGAGTGCATTGCGCAGCGGTCTGAGCGAATACCATGCAAAAAGAAGCGAAAGCAGGATCACGGCGAAAAGTGCCGCGGCAAAACGTCCCAGACTCTCTTTTTGAAGTCTTGTCAGGCGCTTCTTATACGCCTCTTTCGGGAGCTTGATACGCATGGCATAGTCGTTTGAACCCGGCACGGAAAAGTCGCTGTAGAGTGCGCCGTCATTCGATTTCACAAGTTTGTTCAACCTCTCGGCATTGAGCGGGACGAAGTCGAACGCAAACTCGTCGCAATTGAGATCGTAACTGCATATTTCCATACGGGCATGGATGGTTTTTTCAAGTGCAAGAACCGATCGTGCAAAATCCATGTAGAAGAGGGCGGCAACCATAACACCCATTGAAAGGAAAAAAAGCAGGAAGCTTTTGGCGAACGACTCTTTTTCAACACGTTTCAAGCATATACCCCAGTCCACGGATATTTTTGATCGGCAGATTGGTCGTCTGTTTGAGTTTGTTGATGGCGACACGCAGCGCCGAATCGGATGGCTGGTTTAGACACTCCAGCAGATCCGACTTGTCGATAACGCGCCCGATATTGGTCATAAACAGATGAAGAAGCGTCTGCTGCACTTCACCGAGCGGAACCAGTTTGCCGTCCTGTCTGAGCACACGTTTTACGGGGTCGTACTGCCATGCACCACACTCGATCGCACCATGTTTCGGCTGAAACCGGGCACGAATTCTCACCAGAAGCTCCTCGGGAAAAAACGGTTTTTTTAGATAGTCGTATGCACCCGACTCGAACCCCCGCATAATCGAAGCGATATCGGTCCGTGCACTGATGAAAATGGCGGGTGTATCGTCTTCTCCATCCCGCAGGGACGCCAGGAGTTCGAGGCCGTCGATGTCGGGAACGCCGATATCGAAAATATAGAGATCATACCGGGTATCGAATGTCAGATCGAGAACATCGTTTCCCCGTTTTACCCACACGACGGCATATCCCTCCATTTCCAGAAGCGATGCGAGTGTTTCTCCAAGCATTTCGTCATCTTCGAGCAGCAGTATGGAAAGTGACATCAGAGCTCCTTTCAAACGACGCTTCGAAGCAAAATCATCTCCGTTGCCGCCTATCGGGATGTTTGAGATGGGTTCTAATCATATCCTATCTGTACTGAGAAAAATTGCACCTTTGTACGCAGACATGAGAGGCACATCCTATGGCCCCTTCTTTTCCAATCCGATATGCATGAAATTACGAAAGAGACGACAACGTTGTCAATGTTTTCCACCGTGGCCGTGTCCATGACCGTTCGAATGTGCCGAATTGCCTCTGTTGCCGCCGCCATGGGCCCCTTGCGGCTGATTGTGCCCGGATGCCTGTGCCCCGTGGTGACCGTTGCCATGGGAGCTTTGATGCGCCGATGAGCCCCCTTTTTGATCCGATCCGTGCGATCCCTTGATGCGCATGGAGTGTTTGAGACGCTGTATGGCTTCGCTCCGCTCCTCCTGGTTCATTTTGAAAAGCTTACGCTTGAATTCGTTCATAAGTTTCACGCGCTCTTCGGGCGGCGCCGCTTTGATTTTTGCGATTTCCCGATCGATATCGGTCGGTTCGGCATGAAGATTGATAAACAGCAGCATGACCGCCGCACACCATGCGACAATGAGTTTCATCGAATTTGCATCCTCAGTCTGTTAAATGTTTGCAATTATTCCATAGATTTGTTACCGAAATGTTAGTAGAACCCATCTCAGGAGTGCATATCGGTTTTGCCAATCATTATTTAGGCCATCAAACCAACGGCCATCCGGAGTGCGAGTATATTTTGATGTTATGAAAAAATGAACAGAGTCCATTTTTTGGCGGGAATGATCGTCCCACCCATCTGAAGCTTCGAAAACATTCGTTTTGAGACAATTTTACCCACGATCGATTGTCAACTATTGGTTGATGACTTAATGACAGATGCAATTATGGCATATCTGTGTTATTCGAACGTTTGCGGAAGCAGCGTTCATGTTCCGTTCACACAGGCGTTATACACTTCTGGGTATGAACAAAACGATTATATCCATTTTTCTCTCGGCACTGATTCTTCACGCCCAGACGCTGACACTGGAATCGTGTATCGACAAGGCGCTGAAATCCCATCCCGACGTCAAACAGTTTCTGCTCGAGACGAACCGTCAGCAAGAGGGTGTCAAAAGCGCAAAATCGGCCTGGATGCCGCAGATTTCGGCCTATGGCGAATACGATCTGCAGCACACCTACGTGATGCCCCAAAACGGCGCCT
>NZ_JAOZPV010000084.1 GCF_029932565.1 Hydrogenimonas sp. | reverse complement strand
TTCACCCACTTCGAGATCATCCGCGACATCAATACCAAAGAGATAACCGGCTATCGTGCCTACCGCAAGGCAGTCTCCAAACATGTCAAGGATGTGCTCGACCCCCTCTACAAAAAGCTGGTGGAGCTCGAAAAAGAGGGCGGCATGGAAGCGAGCGAGAAATACCTCAACGAAGTGCTTGCCGAAGCGGGCGAGGATGTGACGTTCGACAATCTGTTGGAAGAGATTCACCGCTTTTATTGAGATTCGCGTTGAGCGAATCTTTATCACTCAGAGGGAAGGGGCAGAAGAAGACCTTCTGTTTTTAGCCATACATACAACGCATCGAACGGGTCGTTCGCTTTCAGCGTCTCCATATCCCCGATCATGATCAGCTTCGTTTTCGCACGGGTCATGGCGACATTGAGGCGTCTTCGGTCTTTGACGAAACCGATTTCGCGGGCCAGGTTGGAGCGGACGAACGAGATCAGGATCACCTCCTTCTCCCGCCCCTGAAAACCGTCGACGCTTTTGACTTCGCAGAGCAGATCATCGGTCTCCAACATCTGTCGTATCCGTTTGACCTGCGCCAGGTAGGGTGTGATGATACCGATCTCATCCAGGGAGACTCCCCCCAGAGACAATGTTTTGACGATATCCAAAATCCACTCCGCTTCGACCGGATTTTCGTAGGAGGTCGAACGCTCCTGGAGCCATTCGTCGGCATCGATGCCCGACGTGTCGGCAAAAATCACGGGTAGTTTGGGATCGAGCAGCCGGCCAGGCAGTCCGGATGCCGGAATGTTGGTTATCGCCAGACGCCTCTGTGCAACCGATGCATCTGCTTCCAATGCACCTTCGTACATCAACCGATTTGGAAAATCCATAATCGTGTGATTCATTCGGTACTGAACCCTCAACATCGTAGAGGGAGTATCACCCCGTTCCATCAACCGCTCGAAAAGAGAGTGTTTCAATACATCGAGACGACTGATCACCGTTGGCGGCAGCTGCTTGTGGTCTCCGGCGAGAACGGCTTTGCGGGCACGCATCATCGGCATGAGTGTCGAAGGCTCCATCTGCTGGCTCGCCTCGTCGATGACTGCGATATCGAAGAGAAACCCCTCGAGCGTATCCGACCCGACCATCCCGTTGGTCGAGAGGACGACATCCGCCTGCGCAATAATGTCCCTTACAATGGCGGCTTCGAGTTCGCGGATGGCCCGGTAGAACCGTTCGACCTTTTCATCCTCCCTGATCCACTGCGCCATCGACTGGATCGTCCTGACATCCACCCCTCTGTAGGCACGACCCGTCGCAGCCAGCGTTTTGACACGCTCTTTCGACATCCCTCTGAGTCTCGCCGGTGTCGGCTTGCTGTACTGGTTTCTCGCTTCGACCAGTTTCTGGGCCTCTTCGAGCATCGTTTTGACTTTTCGGCTTCTTTCATCCCGTTCGATCCGCGCAAAAAGCGAAAAGGATTCGAGTTTTTCTCCGATCCGTGCCGGATGCCCGATCCGTACCATATCGAGTCCATCGGTCTCCGCCAGTTTTTCCAGCATATTGTCAACCGCAATGTTCGAATCGGCCGATGCGAGAACTTTTTTCCCTTTTTCGACGAACCGGAGAATCGCTTCGACGACCGCCGTCGTCTTACCGGTTCCGGGCGGGCCATGTATCAATGCAACCTCTTTGGCATCCAGCGCCCTGCCGATCGCCTCTCTCTGTGTTCCGTTCAATTTTTCATTTTTTGGTTGGAACATCTCTGTTTTCGCCTGTACCGGTTTTGCCAGACCCAGCACGATATCCCGCACTCTGTCGAGCGGAGCTTCCAGATGGCGCATCGTTTCGAGATTGGTTTCCATCCGTTTGAAAGTCACATCGTTGACATAGAGATCGAGCCGGATGCCACTCTCCTTGACCCATGGCGGCGGCTTTTGCGAAAAGGCGACTTCGACAAAATTCTTTGCCACCTGCATTACCGTCGCGGTCAGATCGCTTTTGAGCGGTTCGCCCCGGCTCACCAGAACGATGTCGCCGTTTCCGATCTCCGTTTCGATAATACGGTCACGGCTGAATCGTAAAAGATAAAGGTCGAATTTACGGCCGCTGCCTCGTCCTCTCAACCCGAGCAGCGCGCGCCCGTACATTTCCCTCTCCTTGCCACTGATGGAACGGATTTCGCGTATCTGTGCATCCATTTCGGCACGCCGCTCGACATCGATCAGCGCCTTGTACTCTTCGATGTAATCGTGAATTGTTTTGATACGGTGTTCAAGCTCACGGCTTGGAATCATCTCTTTGGGAAGTTTGAAATAGCTCTTTTTCGTGGGAATATAGAGAAACCACCCGTCTCCTTCGTAGATGCGGGCGATATTGGAGGGTTTGATTTTATAACGTCGCAGCTGTGTCAACCGCCGCCGATCGTCAAGATAGGCGGGCAGGACGAATGGAAGCGGCCGTTTGGACGCCATCAGTGTCCGGCGGGCGCTTCGTGCTCGGAAGAATCTGCAGGCGCAGTATGCTCGACCGCTTCAGTGGCGGCTTCGGTGGCCTCATTGGCCGCTTCGGTCGCTTCGTGGGCCGCCTCTTCCGCTTCATGCGCAGCTTCCTGTGCGGCTTCGGTCGCCTCTTCGGCTTTCTCTTCTACCGCTTCTGCAGCTTCCTGGACCGCTTCGTGCGCCGCCTCTTCTACGCTCTCCGCAGCGGGAGCCGCTTCATGTGATTCCGCCGCGGGGACCGCTTCGTGTGTCTCTTCGGCCGGGGCACTCTCATGCCCGGTCGCTGCAGGAGCTTCGTGTGCCTCACCCTCTGCCGGTACCGCTTCCTGCGGTTCGGCCGGAACGGCGGACTCTTCCGCGGGAGCGGATTCTTCAGCTTTTTCCAGATCCTCCATCTCATCGATCTTGTCCTGCAGCTGGGTTACTGCCTTGACATTGACACCATACTCATAGACCAGTTCGCCGCCATCTTTTCCCTGCTTGAATGTCAGGCCGATAAAGATAAGCAGAAAAACGAGGAAGAGATCTCTCGCCCAATTGCTCTTTTTGATGAGCATCGCGAGAATCTTGAATACGAACAGAACCGCCGTTGCATATACCAGATAGGTTCCAAGCAACTTATGGGCGCTCAACTCCTCTTTCGCTTCCGCGGAGAGAAGGGCGAACGCTTCCGAACCATCCGCCTTTCCTGTGAAATAGACCCCTACATAAACCAGCATGACAAGCGTGAGCAAAAAGAGTGATGTGACACTTACCGCTCGATTTCTCGCTTTCATGTTGACCAGTTCGATCAGTAGTACGATAACCGGAATCGCAACAGCGAAATGGACGAAAACAGGGTGAATCAGCAAAGGCACTTCAAACGGCAGTTGGATCGGTATGTCGATGGCGGGCAGGCTCATAGGCTCTCCTTCTTCAGTGTATGTATTAGTAGCAAAGATTATACATCATTTTCACTGTAGCGCAACTGTAAACCGGCATCTGTCATCACAAATCCCTGAATGATCACTCTGCCTTCATGGACAAGTTTGTGATGTTTCTTGCATAACGGAATCAGATTGTAGCGGTGGTTCTGATGGAAATGGCCTATACGCCCCTCCGCATCCGCATCCGACCGGGGAGCGATATGGTGTACCTCCTCCACCGGAGCACCGCACAGTGCACAGGTGCTGAGATAGAGATCTTTGTGGTAGCGGCTGCGCTTCTTTTTCTTGAGCTCTTTCAAGGCGTTGCTCGCATCTCCCAGCGATTCGCGAATGGCATACGCCGTTTCGATGAACGATCTGTCCATATGAAGCGATTTCGCGAACTCCAATCCATAGAGGGTACTGCCGGATCCCGGCATCAACTTGCGGTTGTAGATCAGCGCATCTTCCGATTCATCGTATTCGACCCCAAGATGGAGGAAAATCACTCCCTCCAGTTCACTGACCGTCTTGAGAAGAGTGAGTTTGTGAAGATGTGTCGCGACGATAAAGAGCGTACCGAGATCGTGCAGCCGTTTCACGGCACTCGCGACAATCGCCAGCGCCGATTCCGTCTCCGTCCCATGGCTGATCTCGTCACCCAGAACCAGCGACCCCCTGCCCGCCCGATTGAAGATGTTTTTGAGCTCCATCATCTCGATCGCGAATGTGCTGAGACCTTTGTAGAGGTTGTCTTTACTGACGATACGCGTAAAAAGTTTGTCGAAGAGATGGAAGCGCATCGAGGCAGCCGGAACGAAAAAACCCGCCTGCGCCATGATGACCGCCATCCCGACACTCTTCATCAGCGAGCTCTTGCCGCTGGAGTTGATGCCATAGAGCAGAACACCGCCTACCGGTTTCCCGTCGTTCGCCTCCAGCGTCACATGATCGTGCTCGAGATGTTCCGGAAGGTCGCCCATCAACAGATCGTTGGGAATATAAATGCCGTTCTCTTCGCGCGACTCGATCAGCGGATGGCGCAGACCGACGAATTCGAGTGTCCGCTCCTCCTCTTTTTTTATCAAAATCTCGGGCCGGACGTAGTTGTACTGCTGCGCCGCCCGGGCAGTCGCAATCGCGACATCGAAACGGCCGACAAAGGCGATAATATGTTCCAGAAGCTGAGCATACCGTTTTTCCAGCAGTTCGAGCGATTCGACGTAACTCTGCTTGATCAGCGCCACGACACGCGCCTGGTTGGCCATGATCACTTTGGAAATCTCGTCGATCAGCCCCGATGTGATCTTGACACTGTTTTTCAGCTTTTTGTACTGAAAATCACGGAGGAAGTAGTGGTTGCCGTCCAGAAGCAGGAAACTCTCCATCAGATTCTTTTCGATCATTCCGAAACGGGTACGTGTGACATTGAGAAAATAGCCTTCGCTCTCCAGCCATCCGATGCTGACATATTCGGTATCGTTGTCACCCCGATCGAAAAAGTTTTCGATATGCAGACGAACCGCTTCGAGTTTTTCGAGCTGTCTCATATTCTCCTCGACAATCTGGTCGACGAAAAGATTGATACCCGGCTGAAAGATGTTGCTCTCGATCTGATCGCGCCGATATTTGCCGCACTCTTCGAGCACGAAGGTCTTTTCGAGTTCGGCGACGAACCCTTCGATCTGCACCCGAAGATCCTCTTCGACATCGATGCCGATCCCTTTGGCCTCCCAGACCAGCTGTTCGAGTGCCTTGAGCGAATCGTGCAGATAGACGATTTCAAACGGGTGGAGCTTGCCCAGCTTGATCCGGCGAAGAATCCGTTCGAGATCGTAGACCTCTTTGAGTGTATTGGAGAAATTCTGCGTATGGTCGGCCACCTTTTCGGCCAGGTCGTAACGGCGGCGCAGCTCCTTCTCGTCGCAGATCGGGTTGAGCAGGCGCTCTTTGAAAAGGCGTTTTCCGATGGCGGTGGAGGTCAGATCGATCAGTTTGAGCAGTGTCATCTCGTCGGGATCGCGGCTGATGATATTGAGCTGTTCGAGCGCGTTGTTGCCGAGATAGACAAAATGCTGCCCGCCCAGGAAAATGGGCCTGTTCATCTTTTCGATCAGTGCGGCATCGTGCTCGATGATGAAGTCGATCAGCAGGGAGAGCGATTCGGAGGCGTAGGGATAGCGCTCCAGGTCGAGATATTCAATGGGACTGAGAAAGGAACGGATGCCGTAAACATTGGCGAACAGTTCATTCTGATAGGCGATTTTGTGGCGTGTTTTGCCGATCGTAGAACTGATGTGCCCTTCGATCTCGAGATAGCGGACAATCCATTCGGCATCGATCGAACTGTCGTTGAGGGTCAACAGAAGTTCGGACGTGCTGTAGCTCTGCAGCATATTGAAGACTTCGTCGAGCGCATAGGTTTTGTCTTCCCGCGTACCGTGGATCTCGTTCAGAAAAGTCTTGCCCGTACTGACATCGATCGCGCTGTAACCGCACGAGTAGATACCGTTGTTGATATCGACAATCAGCGATACGAGATAGTTTTCAGTCGGTTCCACGAGATAGTCGAAATTGGTTCCCGGCGACAGAATGTTGCCGATGTAGCGCCGGACGTTGGGCGGTACTCCTTTTTGCCGTACCAACACGATCGTATATTTTTTGCTCTGCACGAGACGTGCGAGATAGCGGTCGAGGGAAACGGATGGCCATCCGGCCATCAACGGATTCGCGACCGAGTTTTCGAGAATGTTTTTGTTTTTGCGGGTCAGTTGAATATTGAGCAACTCGGCGATCTCTTTGGCTTTGCCGATCTTGAGTGTCTCGTTGTTGACCTCATAGACTTCGAAAAACGTACCCACTTCCATCACGACGACGGTATCGGCCCCATACTTCTCTTCAAATATTTTTTGAAGTTCGAAATAGATATCGGTCAAAAGCCGTTTCTTGTCGTTCAAAAGCTCGTTGATCGCCTCGATCTGCACCCTGTGTCACCTTCCGTATCCAGAATCCATCTCAAAAATCCCCCTAGGTGGGAATGGCAAAGAAAAGATATGATGACAAGGCAAAAAGCGCAAGGTGCAGCCAAAGCTGCATCGAGTATTTTTAACGAAGTCAGCGTATCTTTTCCTTGCCACCCCACGGGCGGAGCGATTTTGCCCCCTCTCTTTGTTGGTTCTTCTTGACGTGGCTTTGGCCACGCCTGCGT
>NZ_JAOZPV010000025.1 GCF_029932565.1 Hydrogenimonas sp. | reverse complement strand
CTCGATCTGATCGATGCGAAAGATTATGTTGTCTCACACTGGAAAGTCAACGACATTGTGACCGACCAGGCGGGCCAGTTCAAGGGTGGAAGCCAGGGACGCGGCGAGTTTACGCAGGGTAGTATCGGTGACCGGCATGAGCTCGAGAAGCGTGTAGAGACGGAAGTGATCGAAGCGATTGCCCAGGATATTTCGGATGCATTGGCGGCCAGCAATGCGGCAAAATGGTACCTGGGCCTGCCTGAAACCATTTTTGACCGTGTGATGGAAAAAGTTTCCGCCAATGTCAAAGAGTCTCTTTTCATGTCCATCAAAAAAGATCTCGTCAAAGAGAACAAAAACAAACTGGTCGAACTCTTCCAGAAAAAACTGTAAAATATGAGAGGGCTGTGCCCTCTCATCTCTTCTCTCTTATCTCGCTTTGAAACTCTCTTTGCTTTTGCACAGATCCGTCAGAAAACACTCCGTATCGCATTTGGGATTTTTCGCCGTACAGATGTAACGCCCGAACAGTACCATCGCCTGGTGGATGCGATGCAGATCGGTTTTGAACTTTTCGACGAGATCCTTTTCCGTTCCTTCGACTGTTTTGGCGTCTGTGAGTCCCAGTCTGTGTGCCACGCGGAAGACATGGGTGTCAACGGCCATCAGATTGGCCTGGGTATATTCGATCATGACGACATGGGCCGTTTTCTGTCCCACGCCGGGAAGTTTCACCAACTCCTTTTCATCCAGTGGTATCGTTCCATCATACTTTTCCATCACCATCTGCGCCATTTTGATGAGGTTTTTCGCTTTGTTGTTGAAAAAGGAGCAGGTCCGGATCAGTTCGATGACATCGTCGAGATCAGCGTTGGCGAGACTCGGAATGTCGGGATATTTTTCGAAGAGTGCCGGAGTAATCACATTGACACGTTTGTCGGTACACTGGGCCGAGAGCATGACAGCGACCAGCAGTTCATAGAGGTTACGGTAGTGCAGTTCCGTCGTGGAGTCGGGGTAGTGCTCCAGGAATCGGCGTCTGATCTCTTCGATCTCTTTTTTCGTGGCGAGTTTCATTCATTTCCTTTCTTCAAAGAGTGAGAATGTAAGAAGGTGAGAGGGTGAGAAGGTTATGCGATTCGTTCTTACCTTCCCACTTTCTCACTTTCTCACCTTCCCACTTTCCCATGACGCACAGCGTCCACATTGAAATTATACCGGAGCAGGAGTATAATTAGGGCCAGAAAACCGATAGAGAGGTTGAAAATGGCAGGTCATAACAAATGGTCCAAAGTCAAGCATATCAAAGCGAAAGAGGATGCCAAAAAGGGCAAGCTCTTCACCAAAGCGGTGCGCGACATTACGACGGCCGCGAAAGCGGGCGGTGGTGATCCCGACACCAATGCGGCGCTGCGGCTGGCGATCGAACGGGCGCGTGCCGTCTCGATGCCGGCGGAAAACATCCAGCGGGCGATCGACAAGGCGACGGGCAATCTCAAGGGAGTCAATTACGAGGAGATCACCTACGAGGGGTATGGCCCCGGCGGGGTAGCGATCATGGTCGAGACGATGACCGACAACAAAAACCGGACCGTCGCGTCGATCCGCCATGCCTTCAGCAAGGCGGGGGGCAGCCTGGGAACCAGCGGCAGCGTGGCGTGGATGTTCGAAAAAAAGGGGGTAATTACGGTCGAACGAAGCGACAAAGACGACGAGGTGATGGAAGTGGCGCTCGACAACGGTGCCACGGACATCAAAGAGTTCGACGAAGTGCTCGTTGTCGAGAGCGAGCCGGCCGATTTCGACACGCTGCTGCAGGCAATCGAGAAGACGGGGGTCAACATCCTGGAGAGTTCGGTGGGACTCGTCGCGACCAACACGATCGACGTCGACGATGAAACAGCCGAGAAGGTCGAAAAACTGATCGAGACACTGGAAGAGGACGACGATGTCCAGAATGTCTACCACAACATGGAGTAAAGAATAGTTTACCTTCATTAATCGGAATTAAAGTACAATGCACGTAACAAATTCAAAAAAAGGAAAAGAATGAAGAAGCTGATAATCGCAGGATTGAGTGTCGCAGCACTCTCACTTTCGCTTCCGGCTGCCGATGTACTGGCGACAGTCAACGGTCACAAGATTACGAAAAGTGATATCCAGGAAGTGATGAATGCCATGGGGGCGAGAACGACCTATGACGCCCTGCCGAACGATGTAAAGAAGAAAGTGCTCGATCAGGTGATCGAACAGCAGCTGCTTCAGGAAAAAGCGATCAAAAGCGGTATCGAAAAGGATAAAGAGTACAAAGAGGCGTTGGCGAAGCTGAAAAAGAAACTGGCACTCGATGTCTGGATGAAGAAACAGCTCGACAAGATCAAAGTGAGCGATGCCGAGGCGAAAAAGGCGTACGAAGAGCACAAAAGCGCGTTCCAGCGCCCTGAAAGTGTCCATGCACGCCATATTCTCGTCAAAACCGAAAAAGAGGCCAAAGATATTGTCGACACTCTCAACAAAACTCCCAAAGCGCAGCTCAAAACCAAGTTCGAGGAGCTTGCACGCACCAAGTCGACAGGTCCAAGTGCATCGCGGGGCGGTGATCTGGGAACATTCGGCCGCAAACAGATGGTCAAACCTTTCAGTGATGCGGCATTTTCACTCAAAGCGGGCGAATTTACGAAGACACCTGTGAAAACGCAATTCGGATACCATGTCATCTATGTCGAAGAGAAACTGCCTGCGCAGACCATACCGTTCAACGAGGTGAAAGATCGCATCAAGCAGAATCTGAAAATGGAAAAATTCAAAGAGAAGATGCAAAAAATCGCCCAGGATTTGAAAGCCAAAGCGAAAATCAAGTACAATCAGTAACAAACGCATTATCATTTTTCAAAGAGGAGTCGAGATGTCCAGAATATCAGATTTTGTACAGCCGGGTGTCGCCACAGGCGACGATGTCCAGAAGATTTTCGAAATTGCCAAAGCGAACGAGTTTGCATTGCCGGCGGTGAATGTCGTCGGAAGCAACTCGATGAATGCGGCACTCGAAGCGGCGAAAAACGTCCACTCTCCGATTATCGTGCAGTTCAGCCACGGCGGCGCATCGTTTCTTGGCGGGAAAGCGCTGGATGGCGAGAAGGCAGCTGTTCTCGGTGCTGTCAGTGGTGCACAGCATATCCATACGGTAGCCGAAGCCTACGGTATTCCCGTCATTCTGCACACCGATCATGCGGCACGCAAACTTCTTCCATGGATCGACGCACTCCTCGAAGCGAGCGAACAGCACTTCGCCAAAACCGGCAAACCGCTTTTCAGCTCCCACATGATCGACCTGAGCGAAGAACCGATCGAGCAGAACATCGAAACGTGCAAAATCTATCTGGAACGTATGAGCAAAATGGGTATGACACTCGAAATCGAACTGGGTATCACCGGAGGCGAAGAGGATGGCGTGGACAATACCGATGTGGACAACAAACTCCTCTATACCCAGCCCGAAGAGGTCGCCTATGCCTATGAAGAGTTGAGCAAGATCAGTGACCGTTTCACGATTGCTGCATCGTTCGGCAACGTGCACGGCGTTTACAAACCGGGCAATGTAATACTTCGACCGGATATTCTCGACAATTCCCAGAAATATATCGAGGAGAAGTACAAGACGGGCAAAAAGCCGGTCAACTTCGTTTTCCACGGGGGAAGCGGATCGGAACTCAAGGATATCCGTGACGCCATCAGCTACGGTGTCATCAAAATGAATATCGATACCGATACCCAGTGGGCATTCTGGGACGGTGTTCGCGGGTACGAAGCGAAATACCACGACTATCTGCAGGGGCAGATCGGCAATCCGGAAGGGGAAGACAAACCGAACAAAAAATATTACGATCCCCGCAAATGGCTGCGCGAAGGCGAAAAGTCGATGGCCGAGCGTCTGAAAGTTGCATTCGAAGATCTCAATTGTATTGACCGATACTAAAAGTTGCTATCCACCCTCCCGGGTGGATGATTTTCGATTCGGGGACCGGCTCTTTTTTGTCAAACGGGACGATTTGACCGATCCCAGATACAGCGGTAACAAATTCCGCAAACTCACGTCACTACTTACGACACCTCCCAACCGATACAGTACCATTGTCAGTTACGGCGGCACACAGTCGAACGCCATGCTCTCCATCGCCTTTCTCGCACAGGCAAAAGGGTGGGATTTTCACTATTACTGCAAAACAATTCCGGCTTGGCTGAAAGCAGAACCGATAGGCAACCTGAAGGTGGCTCTGGATCTTGGTATGAGGGTGCACGAGCTCTCTCCGTCCGATTTTTATGAGAGAGTCGAAACACTCAGAAAAATCAGTGGCGGCGATGCGCTCTTCGTACCACAGGGCGGGGCTGACCCGATCGCCGAGTCGGGTGTGAAGATACTGGCGGAGGAGATTCTGGCATGGTGTGAAGAAAAAGGTGTCGAGCAGCTCACCGTCGCCACACCCAGCGGTACCGGTACAACGGCCTACTATCTGCGAAAATATCTGCCTCGGCGGATCACGGTGGTCACGACTCCGGTGGTCGGAGACGAAGCGACGCTTTTGAACCAGTGGAAGAGGCTGGAGCCGGATGCGACGTGTTATCCCGAGATTTTGAACGCTACCGGAAAATGGCCGTTCGCCAAACCGAAACTTGAGTATTACGCGATATGGAAGCGACTGAAAGAAGCGGGAATCGAATTCGACTTGATCTATGCACCGAAAATGTGGCTGGAGATATTGGAAGCCAACGAGACATTGATATCGCCTATTCTCTATGTGCACAGTGGTGGGGTGAGCGGTAATACGAGCCAGCTGGAAAACTACCGGTATAGAGGACTTTTGGATGGATGAAACGGGAAAAAAAGTGGGACTTTTTGTCCCCTGTTACGTCAATGATTTCTACCCCGATGCGGCATTGTCGACGCTGGAAGTTCTGGAAGCTCACGGATTTGATGTGGAATACCCGGAAAACCAGAGCTGCTGCGGCCAGCCGTTTTTGAACAACGGCATGATCGACGAGGCGAGGCCTCTGGCCGACCGTTTCGTCGGCCTCTTCGCCGATTACGACTATGTTGTGGCACCGAGCAGCAGTTGCATCGGGGCGGCGAAATTCCGCTACGACGGTGTGACGACCGATGCCCGCTATCCTCTGCTTCGACCGAAGCTCTACGAATTGTGTGAGTTTCTGCATGACGTAGTGGGTGTGGGGAATCTCCGTTTTGACTGCTCCTTTCCCCGCCGAGTCGGTCTGCACAACAGCTGCCACGCCATTCGGGAGCTGGGGCTGGCGGCTCCCAGCGAACTGAACATCTCCCACTATTCGAAAATCAAGGCGGTTCTGGCGAAAGTAGAAGGCATCGAGATCGTCGAGCCGTCCCGGGACGAATGTTGCGGATTTGGAGGCACTTTCAGCGTACAGGAGGCGGATGTTTCCGCAATGATGGGACGTGACCGTATTGCCGATCATATCGCCAACGGAGTCGATATCATGGCGGGTGTCGATATGTCGTGCCTGATGCATATGGAAGGGCTGGCGAAACGGGACGGAACGAAGATGCAGTTCGTACATGTGGCGCAGATATTGGCGGGAAGAGTGGAAGGGAATTCGGAAATCGAAGATCAAAGAGAGGAGTTTTGAATGAGTGGCCGATTTCCGCCGATGGATCATGCGAAAAACGCGGCCGAATTCACAGCGGACAGCGAGAGGGCGCACTGGCACGACCGGGCACTCTGGTTTGTCCGTCAGAAGCGTGACAGGGCGGCGAAGTCGGTACCCGAATGGGAATCTCTGCGCGAAGCGGCCGAAACGATCAAAATGCACACGATGGAGCATCTGGGATTCTACCTCGAGCGATTTGAATCGCAGGCGAGGCGTAACGGTATCGAAGTGCTCTGGGCTGCCGATGCGGAAGAGTTCCGACACATCGTAGCCGAAATCCTTCGGGAACATGGCGCAGAAAAAGTGGTCAAGAGTAAATCGATGCTGACGGAAGAGTGTGGACTCAACCCACATCTGGAGAGTCTTGGCATCGAAGTGACAGATACCGATCTCGGTGAACGAATCGTTCAGCTGGCGGGCGATCATCCGAGTCACATCGTTCTGCCGGCCATCCATATGAAAAAAGAGGATGTGGCGGATATCTTTTCGAAATATCTGCATACCGATCCGGACAACGCCGATCCATTCTACCTGACCCGTGCCGCGCGCGATCATCTCAGGGAAAAATTTCTGGATGCGGATGCCGCGATCACCGGTATCAACTTTGCTCTGGCCGAGGAGGGCGGTTTCGTGGTCTGTACCAATGAGGGCAATGCCGATCTTGGAACGGCACTTCCAAATTTGCATATCGCCTGCATGGGTTTGGAAAAGATCATTCCGTCGGCGCAGGATCTCGGCATTTTTACCCGCCTGCTCGCGCGAAGTGCGACGGGACAGGCCATTACCACGTATACGTCGCATTTTCTCAAACCGAAACCGGGTGGCAGACTCTATGTGATCATCGTCGATAACGGGCGTAGCAGACTTCTGAATACCCGTCACAACAAGGCACTCTCCTGTATCCGATGCGGTGCCTGCATGAATACATGCCCTGTTTACCGAAGAAGTGGCGGACATAGTTACGGTTACGTCATTCCGGGGCCTATCGGTTCGGTCCTTGCCGGTGCACGAGAGATCGAACGGTTTGCATCGCTGCCGTTTGCCTGTTCGCTCTGTGCCTCGTGCGACAATGTCTGTCCTGTCAGAATCGACCTGCATGCGCAGCTCTATCGTGAGAGAAGAGCCGCTATAAACGTGCCATCCTATGGGGAAAAACGCCGGCTTCTACATCTGGCGGCATGGGTCATGCAACGGCCGAAACTCTATGGTGTGCTCATGAAAACCGTGCGATTCGTACTGCCGCTTCTGCCGAGAGCTCTGGTCTACAACCGTTTCAACGTCTGGGGACGGGAGAGGGAGGTGCCGGAGCCGGCGAAGAGAAGTTTCAGCGAGATCTACAGGGAGAGAAGATGAACGCGAAAGAGAGGATTCTGCATGCGCTGGGCCGCCGGGATGTGCCGAAAGAGTTGCCGGCATTCGACATCGGGCCGATGCGTTTTTCCGATGTTGGAGCAGCATTTTCAGAGGCACTCGAGGCTGCAGGAGGCGAAACGGTGGAGAGCCGCGAAACATCTGCCGAGACGATTGCGGGCCACTTCGTTTTCGAGGGGCGTATCGTCGATACACGCGAGAGTGTCACATCGACGACGAACGATCGGAACATCGGTCTGCTGATCGTAGAGGCCGAATTCGGTGTGGCGGAAAACGGTGCCGTCTGGATCGATCCGAAAGAGCGATATCCGAGAGAAGTGCTGACTCTGGCCGAAAATCTGGCGGTGGTGCTGAAAAGAGAGGCGATCGTTCCGACAATGCATGAAGCCTACGAGCGCATCGATTTCGCAGAGATCTCCTACGCACTTTTCATGGCCGGCCCCTCCAAAACCGCCGATATCGAGCAGGCACTGGTCATCGGCGCCCACGGAGCGATCGGAATGAAAGTGTTTTTGGAGGGGGAGGGTTAAAAGGTGAGAGGGTGGGAGAGTATATAACGGCATCCCACCTTCTCACCCTCTCACTTTCTCACTCCCACCTTTTCTATCCACAAATTGTTCGACCACCCATTCCGCAAATGAAAAGCTGCAGGTAAAGGCCGGCGAAACGGCATTGAGTACATGCACTGAGCTCTCGTCCCCCTGCACGACAAAATCCTGTACCAGTTCGAGCGTATCCGTATCGAGCAGCTGGGCACGGATGCCGGGAACACTCCAGCTGTCGAACTTTTTTTCATCGATGGTTTTGACCATGTTTCTTGCAAGTGCAGCGAGGTGGGATTTCGAATATTTTCTGAACTCTTCGAAAGCGAGAGAGCGGAAGTTGAAGCGGTTGGTGACAAAGAGTTTCGCCTCGTACCAGAGGATCTCTGTCAGATCGTCGAAATCGAAGTGTTTGAATCCGCTGTAGTTTTCCCTCCAGAATGCCGGAATCGCTGTTGGCCCAATCTTGACCTTTCCGTCGACGGTGACGGTGTAGTGGACACCGAGAAACGGGTTTTTCAGATTGGGGACAGGATAGATATTCGTGACAATCGGCTGGTCGTCGCCGTTGTATTTGAGGTAAACACCCTTGAAAGGAATGATCGTATAGTTTTCTGCGTAGCCGAACTGTTTGGCGATTTTGTCGGCATAGAGTCCGGCGCAGTTGATGATGGTTTCCGCTTCGAAACTGCTTCGGTTCGTTTTGATCCGATTCAATCCTATGCGGTAGAGATATGCCGTGTCCAGATAGAGATTCGCACCGTTTTCGATAACCACCTCTTTGAGTTTTCTTACAACCGCTTTGGGGTCGACGGTGGCGGTTGTAGGGCTGTAGAGAGCGAATCGGCATGTTTTGACGTTGGGATCGATCGCTTCGAGCTCCTTTTCGTCGATGATACGAACGTCAACACCATTGGCTCTTCCCCGTTTTTCCAGTTCATGGAGCGTTTCTATCTCCTCTTCATTCTGGGCGATGACCACCTTTTCACATGCGTTGATCTGTAGGCCGTGTTCCCGACAAAAGGCTTTCAGCCGGGCATTGCCTTCCCTGGTGAATCGGGCTTTGAGCGAATCGGCGGTATAGTAGAATCCTGCATGCAGCACACCGCTGTTGCGTCCGCTGGCGTGCATTGCGACATCTTTCTCTTTCTCGATGATACTGATCGATTTGCCGGGATACTTTTCCTGCAGCGTTTTTGCAATACTCAATCCGATAATACCGGCCCCGATAATGAGAAAGTCGGTTTTCATGAATAATCCTCTAGTGACAGGCTTGAGCTGTCGAATTATAACAAAGAGAGTGCATGTGCAGTTGCATACTATTCGAAAATGAAATATCTTCGCTATAATGAATTATGTTGAAAGAAAAGGAGCCAACATGTCAAGTATCGTGAAAGTCATCGAAGTAATTGCCCAGTCGAAAAAGAGTTGGGAAGATGCGGCAGCCAATGCGATCAAAAAGGCATCCAAAAGTGTCGACAATATCAAATCCATCTATATCAAGGATATGAGTGCGAAAGTCGATAACGGCAAAATCGTTCTCTATCGCATCGATGCGAAAATTTCATTCGTTGTCGGCAAAAAGAAAAAGTGACCCATAAAAGCGCCCGGCCTTTTCGAGTCGGACAAACTATATGTTCAGTTGTCTTCCGAGAGTGACAACGCATCGATTCGGTCATAAACAACTGTTGATTATCCATCTCCTATGGATGACAGGAGTGTTGTTGTCCGGTTCTGCCGAAACGATGCAAAATCGGGATATAACAACGAAAATATCGGTTGTTTTCAATACATTGTGTGCCAAATGTCATGAAGGGGAATGCAGTGGCAGATTGAGTTTTGAGACAGGTAGCCATACGGCTGCCAGGCATATCAGGCACTATGCCGGCGATACCAATCTGACCGGAAAAGAGGTTAGAGAATTTTTCTCCCTGTTGAACTATATGAAAGAAGAGTGTGCTGTATATATGCCGGACGATGGTGAGTGGAAACCCGAAAATCTTTCGCGTTTCGCACTTCCGTCGAATCGAGGATATTTCATACCACTTGGTACATTGAAATCGGGAAGATACCATCTTGCGATGGTGCTACAGGAGGCAACTCCCTTTCGTATCGAGGTGATGACAGAGAAAATAGAGACTCTGCTTGACCACTCCATAACAACGTTGCAAAAAAACCATGTTCTTAACTTTACGGTCGATGAATCGACGGCGGTATTTGTCCGTATCCGCAGCAGGGAGGTTCTGCATCTTATCGCACTGGAAATCAAACCGGATAATATGGATGGAAAAACCAAATCGGGAAACGAGATTCTGAAGCCAGAAGGAAAGAGCGGGGCACGGAGGCCCCGGAAAAAGAGAGGTTCTTAGAGTTTGCCGTCGAGGTGGTCGGCAAGGCGCTGAAGTTTGACTCTGTAGGCGTCTTTGTCGAACTCTTTGATACGGGCGACGCCATCTTCGATTGCTGCCTCCGCGACTGCCGATGCGACCCATACAAGAACGCGGCGATCGAATGGAGAAGGAATGATATATTCCGGTCCAAACTCCATGTTTTCACGTCCGTGTGCCTTTTTGACATGTTCCGGGACCGGTTCTTTGGCCAGTGCCGCAAGGGCTTTGGCCGCTGCCATCTTCATCCCTTCCGTGATTTTTGTCGCGCGAACGTCGAGAGCACCGCGGAAGATTTGCGGGAATCCGAGAACATTGTTGACCTGGTTCGGGAAGTCGCTTCGGCCTGTGCCCATGATGACATCCGGACGTGCCTCTTTCGCGACCGGTGGCATGATTTCCGGAATCGGGTTCGCACATGCGAAGATGATTGGGCTTTCCGCCATCGTTTTGACCTGTTCGCCACTGATAAGATCCGGACCGCTGAGGCCGAGAACCATGTCGGCACCTTTGATGGCGTCGTCGAGGGTTCTGTCGGCTGTATCGAATGCGAACTCCTGCTTGTATTTGTTCAGGTCGGTTCGTCCGCTGTGGATAACCCCCTTGGAGTCGAGCATCGTGATGTTTTTGACGCCGAGCTGCTTATACATTTTCGCACAGGCGATACCGGAAGCGCCTGCACCGATGACGACGACTTTGAGATCTTCGACCGGTTTGCCGCTCATCTCCAGAACGTTGATGAGACCGGCTGTGGTGATGACTGCCGTACCATGCTGGTCGTCGTGGAAGACCGGAACGTCACAGATCTCTTTGAGCCTCTCTTCGATTTCGAAACATTTCGGTGCTTTGATATCTTCGAGGTTGATTCCGCCGAAAGTGTCAGCGATGCGCGCGACTGTCTCAATGATCTCTTCGGTATCTTTGGTATTGAGCTCGATGTCGACTGCATCGACATTCGCAAAAGTTTTGAAGAGGACCGCTTTGCCTTCCATAACCGGTTTGCCGGCCAGATGTCCGATGTCACCGAGGCCGAGAACCGCAGTACCGTCACTGATGACCGCGACAAGGTTGCCTTTGTTGGTGTAGTCATAGGCAGTGTTGATATCTTTTTCGATTTCGAGGCAGGGGAACGCGACACCCGGGCTGTAAGCCATTGCCAGCTCTTTTTCCGTGTCACACGGTTTGGTGATGAGTGTTCCGATTTTACCATTTGTATCGAACTCGTTGCGGGCTTTGTGGTACTGTAGTGATTCTTCTTTGAACTTGTCGCTCATGTTACTCTCCTGTTGGAATTAAAGGTATTACAATTTTACACCTTTTATGCTGTCGAAATAGATATTTTCAACCATTTGTACCCTCTTGTTGGAAAAAATGTAACATTTTTCTACACTTTCTTTGAAATGGTCCGTTTACATGTTTGGAAGTATTTTTTGGCTAAAATGTGTTTATTTCAAAGAAAAGATGGGATGAAATATGGAAGATATGGTTGCGGAGTCCGTTAAGTATACCATTCTCGGGATGGGTGTCGTTTTCCTCTTTCTCTATACGCTGGTACTTCTGCTTCGGCTGCAAAAAAATCTGATAGCCAGGTACAAGCCTGAAAGTTGCAGTGTGCCTGTCGATCACAAACGAGCTGCGGAGATGGAACATGAGGAATTGAAACGGAGGAAAAAGGTGGCGGCGATGATGGCGGCCATACATCATCACAAGAAGAGACAAGGACAATAACGTGAAAAAACATATCGATATTATGGATACGACATTCCGAGACGGCTTTCAGTCCGTTTTCGGTGGTCGGGTACTGATGGAAGATTTCCTGCCGGCCGTGGAAGCGGCGCGGGAGGCGGGTATAACGCATTTCGAATTTGGTGGGGGTGCCAGATTCCAAAGTCTCTTTTTCTACTTGCAGGAAAATGCATTCGAGATGATGGACCGCTTCCGTGAAAAAGCCGGACCGGATGCCAATCTCCAGACACTGGCACGCGGGATCAACACCGTGATGCTCGATACGGGAAGCCGCGAACTGATCGATCTGCACGCGAAGCTTTTCAAGAAGCATTCGACGACGACGATTCGGAATTTCGATGCACTCAACGATGTGGACAATCTGGCCTTCAGTGCCGAATGTATTCACCGTCATGGCCTCAGACATGAGGTTGTCATCACGATTATGGATCTTCCGCCGGGGTGTACCGGTGCGCACGATGCCGATTTTTACGAGAAAGTACTGAGAAAAATCCTCGACTCGGGACTGCCGTTCGACAGCCTCTGTTTCAAAGATGCCAGCGGGACCTCCAATCCGAACAAAGTGTATGAGACGATTCACCGTGCCCGCAAACTGCTGCCGGAAAATATGCATATCCGGTTGCATACCCATGAGACGGCGGGTGTCAGTGTGGCGTGTTATCTGGCGGCGTTGGAGGCAGGGGCCGATGGGATCGACCTGGCCGTGGCACCTGTGAGCGGCGGAACGAGCCAGCCCGACATTCTGACTCTGCTGCATGCCGTCAAAGGGGGTGAATACGATCTGGGCGGTTTGGAACTCGAAAAGGTTCTCCGGTACGAAGAGGTGCTGAACGATTGTCTCAGTGATTATTTCATTCCGCCGGAAGCGACGCAGGTGTCGCCGCTTATCCCCTTTTCGCCAATGCCGGGAGGTGCGTTGACATCCAATACGCAGATGATGCGCGACAATGGTATTCTCGACAAGTATCCTCAGGTGATAAGAGCAATGCGTGAAGTGGTTGAAAAAGGGGGATATGGCACATCGGTCACACCGGTATCGCAGTTCTACTGGCAGCAGGCATTCAACAATGTCATGTTCGGACCATGGAAGAAGATTGCACCCGGTTATGGCCGCATGGTGCTTGGCTATTTCGGCAAAACACCGGTCGAGCCGGATCCGGAGATCGTCAAAATCGCGGCCGAGCAGCTCAAACTGGAGCCGACCAGAGAGAACCCGCTGGATATTGCCGACCGGGATGAAAAGAAGTCAATCGCCTACTGGAGAGGTATTCTCGAAAAAGAGGGCATCGAAACTACCGAAGAAAATATTTTCATAGCCGCGTCCTGCCAGGAGAAGGGGATCGCTTTCCTCAAAGGCGAGAGTCCGCTGATGGTACGCAAGAAGAGTACGGAAACGGAGGCGGCCGAATCCGCACCTGCCAAAACGGCGCCTGCTGCCGCACCCGCACCGGCGGCTGTCGCTTCGGCCGGTGGTGTCTATACGGTCGTCGTAGATGGCGAAAAATTTCGTGTCGAAGTGGCCGAAGGCGAAGGGGAAGTATCTGTCAAGAGCGTCGAAAGTGTCAAGCCGGTGGCGGAGGCTCCGAAACATGAGGAGAAGGTGCCGGAGGGGACCGTTTCGGGTCATGATAACGTCGATCACAATATGATAGAGATCAAAGCGCAGATTCCGGGAACGGTTCTTCAGATTTTCAAGAAACCGGGTGAAAAAATAGAAGAGGATGAAGTGATCATGATCATCGAAGCGATGAAGATGGAGATCGAGATACCATCGCCGAAAGCCGGTGTACTGGTCAAAGTCGATGTTGCTACGGGCGAAACGGTGCAAGAGGGACAGGTCCTTGCCCATGTGCAGTAGGGGAGAGTTATGAAAAAGAGTGCTGGTGCGATTCTCCTCCTCTTCATGATGTTTTTTGCAAATCATTTGATGGCATCGGAACATTCCCCTCATCTGTCTGCCGTTCAGACGGAAACGGAGACGAAACAGAACACGACACATGACAAATCGATTCTGGAACTGCTGACATCCTTCTACAAAACGACCGGCATCTACGCACTGACCACACCCGAAACCCATATAGAAGACGGAAGCGGGGAAAAGATCAGCGCATTCCATCAGACATGGGGACGTATCATGATGATCGGTGTGGCGATGATACTTTTTTACCTTGCCATCGCCAAAGGGTTTGAGCCTCTCCTTCTTCTGCCCATCGGTTTCGGAGGATTGCTGGCCAATGTACCGCTGGCAAACATGACGGGTCCGGACGGGTTTCTTGGGATCATTTACAATGCCGGCATCGCCAACGAATTCTTTCCGCTACTCATCTTCATGGGAGTCGGAGCGATGACCGACTTTGGCCCGCTTCTTGCCAATCCCAAAACCGCACTGCTTGGCGGTGCCGCACAGTTTGGCATTTTCGCCACCCTGATAGGGGCAGCGGCACTGTCGCAGTATACACCGCTTTTCGACTTTTCCCTGCAGGACTGCGCCGCAATCTCCATCATCGGAGGGGCCGACGGGCCGACATCGATTTTTATCGCAGCCAAACTCGCACCCGACCTGCTCGGCGCGATCGCGGTCGCAGCATACTCCTATATGGCACTTGTTCCTGTTATCCAGCCGCCGATCATGCGTGCATTGACGACAAAAGAGGAGCGTAAAATCGTTATGAAACAGCAGAGGAAGGTGCATCGTCTCGAGAAGCTCTTTCTTCCCATCATCATTCTGCTTTTGAGCATACTCATTCTGCCGGAATCGACACCGCTGATCGGTGCGTTTACATTCGGAAATTTTGCAAAAGAGTCGGGTGTCGTCAATCGTCTGAGCGATACGATGCAAAATTCCCTGATCAATATCGTCACGATTCTTCTTGGGCTGGGGGTCGGATCGAAACTCGCGGCTGAAAAGTTTCTCGTATCCGATACGCTCGGCATTCTTTTTCTTGGATTGATCGCTTTCGCCATCGGCACCGCCTCCGGAGTTTTGATGGGAAAACTGATGAATAAATTCTATAAAGAGCCTATCAATCCGCTCATCGGTGCAGCAGGTGTCTCCGCCGTACCGATGGCGTCACGCGTCGTCAACAAGGTGGGTCTGGAAGAGAATCACAGCAACATTCTCGTTATGCATGCCATGGGTCCCAATGTTGCGGGAGTTATCGGTTCTGCTGTCACAGCGGGTATCCTGATTTCGATATTTTCGTGACGGGGATGTGAATTTGCGAATGAATGGCGCTTCGGTTTTACGTATCATGATCATTGCCGCTGCGCTCGTTATCGTCATCGCGGGGCTTAAAGCGGCATCACCGCTATTGGTGCCTTTTATACTGTCGCTTTTTATCACGCTGTTGCTTTCTCCGTTGCTCCATTGGCTCATTCGCAATGGTGTGCCGAAACCTCTATCGTTCGCTTTGGTTATTGTCTTCATATTCATTTTGTTCGTGTTGCTTACCGGTGTGGTCAGCTCCTACATGGCCGATCTCTTCGCACATGCGGATGATTGGCAGGCTGCAATGATCGAAAATCTTCATAAATGGATACTGCATCTGGAAAAGCGAGGTATCCATATCGACCAGCAGCTCTTTTTTTCGATGGTACAGCCACAAAAACTTTTCGAGTTCACACTCTCGGTCGTGAAAAATACTTCCCTCTTGCTCTCCAATTCCCTGTTGATCTTTTTTACCGTGGTTTTTATGCTTGTCGAGTCATTTACAATCAAGAAGAAAATACGATACATCGAAAAGTTTACAACCCCGGGTCTCTCCGCAAGAATCGATGCGTTTACCGACAGGATCAACCACTACTTTACCCTCAAAGCATTTACCAGTGCCGTTACGGGTCTGTGGATAGTCGTTGTTCTCTACTTTTTCGATGTTCCCTATCCGGTTCTGTGGGGCATCGGTGGTTTCATGCTGAATTTCATTCCTGTTATCGGATCGATTATCGCTGCAATACCTCCTGTACTGCTTGCCTTGGCAACCCAGAGTTTCAGTGATGCACTCTGGATTGCCGGCTGGTTTCTTGTTATCAATATCACCATCGGCAATATATTGGAACCCCGTGTGATGGGCAGAGGGCTGGAACTTTCCGAACTGGTTGTGTTCATGTCGCTTGTGTTCTGGGGATGGGTGTTTGGAAAAGTCGGTATGCTGCTGGCGGTGCCGTTGACGATGATAGTGAAATTTGCATTCGAAACGAGCGAATCGACACGATGGGTTGCAGTGATGATGTCCGACAGTGTCAAATCAAAAAAAGAGGAAATAGTGTGATGAAACGATTTGTCTGGATATTTTTTATAGTTGGAATGCTGTTTGCGGCAACATTGCAGGAAGGTGTCGAGACGTTCGAAAAGGGAGAGTTTGCAAAGGCCCAGACGATTTTTGCACCGCTGGCAGAGAAGGGGGATCCTTTGGCCCAGTTTTATCTGGGGCTTCTCTATTTTACCGGAGATGGCGGGGAAAAAAATCTGATAGAAGCCGGCAACTGGTTTGAGAAGAGTGCGCGCCACAATGATCCGAATATCCCTGAAAAAAACTTCAAAGGCATCTCTGCAGATTATGACAGGGCGCTATACTGGTTTATAAAAATTGCCGAAAGCGGAAATGTAAAAGCCCAGTTCTATCTCGGCGTCATGTATGCAGCAGGACGGGATATCGAAATCGATTACAAAAAATCTGCCTATTGGTTCGAAAAGGCTGCAAAACAGGGAGATGAACTCTCCCAGCTCAATGTCGGAATGTTCTATATCGAGGGAAACGGTGTAAGAAAGGATGTAAAAAAAGGGATAGAGTGGCTTGAAAAAGCTGCCGAGCAGGGAAATTTGAGAGCGCAGAACTATCTTGGATATCTCTATACGAGCCATGAGATAGTGGAACAGGATTATGAAAAAGCACGCTATTGGTACCTCAAAGCCGCAAAACAGGAGTATCCGATGGCGCAATACAACCTGGCCGTGATGTACTGCCTGGGCAAAGGGACTCCCAGAGACCTGAAAGTCTGTTCGTTCTGGACCAAAAAAGCGTATGAAAACGGATTGAAAAAGCAGGCTTCCGCGCTCTGGAACAAGTATGAGTTATGGAAATATCAGGAGTGACGGTCGGTTGACCGGAAGGGTTGGGTTGGCGCAGTGATTTCCCCACAGACGTTGTGAACAGCGTGAACCGTCGGCGGAGTAAAGTTGCGTTTGATTGGATGATCTGTCGAAGGTTGAAGGAGTGGTGCGGCTGAGAGGACTTGAACCTCCACGGGCTAATGCCCACTAGAACCTGAATCTAGCGCGTCTACCAATTCCGCCACAGCCGCGTGAAATTGGAATGCAAGTATACAAAAGCATAGTTAAATAATAGTTTAAATAAAATAGTCACATTCGATCAGGAGAGGAAAGACGATGCTTTTGATTCATTCAAACGATAGAGATTTCAACGAAAAATTTGACGAATTGCTGAAACGCGGAGCGATGGACATGGAGCATGTGGCTTCCATCGTCACCGGGATCATCAAGGAGATCCGCACCGAAGGGAATGCGGCGCTGAAGAGGCATATCGAGAAATTCGACCGATGGAGTGTGAAACGCGATGCCGATCTGATGGTCGATACGAACGAGATGAAAAAAGCGTATGACACACTCGATACTGCGTTGCGTGATGCGCTGCATCTGGCATACGACCGTATCAAAGCGTACCATGAAAAGCAGATGCCCAAAAGCTGGCTCGATTTCGACGAAGCGGGCAATACGCTGGGACAGAAGGTGACACCGGTGGACCGGGCGGGGCTCTACATTCCGGGCGGCAAGGCGGCCTATCCCAGTTCGCTGCTGATGAATGCCATACCGGCCATCGTTGCGGGTGTCGACGAAATTGTCGTGGCCACACCGACACCCGACAACGAGATCAATCATCTGGTACTTGCCGCGGCGCATCTGTGCGGTATCGAAAAAATGTTCAAAATGGGAGGGGCGAGTGCGATCGCCGCAATGGCATACGGGACCGAGACGGTTCCGAAAGTCGATGTCATCACGGGACCCGGCAACATTTTCGTCGCAACGGCGAAAAAACTGGTCTACGGCGATGTCAATATCGATATGATCGCGGGTCCGAGCGAAATCGGTATTTTGGCTGATGGAACGGCGATTCCGGAGTATCTGGCGATCGACCTGCTCTCCCAGGCGGAGCATGACGAAATGGCGAGCTCCATCCTGATCACCCCCGATCCGGAACTGGCCGAGACGGTCCGTGAGACGCTCTATCTGGAACTTGGAAAGCTGGAGCGGGAGCTGATAGCCCGCAAATCGATCGAGGAGCGCGGCGCCATCATCGTGACCGAAACGATGGATGAGGCGATCGATCTGATGAACCGCATCGCCCCGGAGCATCTGGAAGTGATGACCGCCAATCCGTTCGAGCTGCTGCCGAAAATAAGGCACGCGGGTGCCATTTTCATGGGTCACTTTACGCCGGAGCCGATCGGTGACTACATCGCGGGGCCGAATCACACGCTGCCGACGGGCGGTACGGCGAAATTCTATTCACCGTTGAATGTCGAAAACTTTCTGAAAAAATCGTCGATCATCGCGATGAGTGAAGATGGTATCAACGCCATCGGAGAGGCATGCGCATTGCTCGCCAATACGGAGGGGCTGACGGCGCACGAAAAGTCGGTGCGTATACGTCTAAAGTAGCTTCAGCTTTTCAAAGATTTTCTTTTCAAGGCTGGAGGTGGGAATCGTTGTCAAATTTTCATAGGTGACAAGTGTGCCGGGCAGATTTCGATTGTTGCTTTCGTAGAGTTCCGCGACCAGCTTGAAATGGCTGTATTCGTGGGTTACCTCACCGATCTTTTCAGCCGTTGTTTCCATCTCGTCGAGTTCCGGAAGTTCCCAGAGACCGCCCAACAGTTCACCTTTGCGCTGTCGCATGAGGAGTCCGGTTTCGTTTCGGACGCATGCGAGCTTCCGGTACCGGACAGGGCGCGGTTTTTTCACTCTTTTTTGGGGGAATCGTATCGGATCGCTTTGACCCATGCAGCCCGATTGAAGGGGACAGAGATGGCATGAAGGGGATTTCGGAGTGCAGACGGTGCTGCCGATATCCATCATCGCCTGATTGTAGATATACGGTTCTTTCCGGTCCAGAAGCACTTCGGCCATCTCCCATAACGCTTTGGGTGCCGCGCTCTTTTTGGCGAAAAATCTGCAGAGTATCCGTTTGACATTGGCATCCAGCACGGCGACCGGCCGATGTGACGAAAACGCCGCGATCGCGTGGGCGGTCGATTTGCCGATGCCAGGAAGTTTGACGAGTTCGGCTGGATCGGTCGGAAGCTTCGGTGCAGCAATCTGGGCAGTGGCGTAAATATAGCGGGCTCGACGGTAGTAGCCAAGCCCCTGCCACGCATGCAAGACATCATCGAGTTTCGCCTCTTTGATGTGCCGAAGCGTCGGAAACCGTTTCAGAAACGGGTGGAAATGGCGATCCAGAACCGTTTTGACCTGGGTCTGCTGCAGCATCATTTCACTGATATAGATGATATAAGGATCGTCCGTATTCCGCCATGGAAGATCGTGGCGTCCATTGGTGGCATACCACTCTCTTATGGCAGTGTGAATGTCGCTATAATTCATAAAGAGGATTATAGACAGATTCTGCCGATTTGACAAAGGGTTTGATCGTTTTTGAACAAACTGCCTACACGATGAGAGGAAACAACAGATATGAAGCAATGGAGTTATAGATATCACGACGAAGCAGAGTTTGAAACGTTCGTGCATGCGGAACGTCTTGCATCGTACAGTCAGCTTCTGATCCAGATCAATTGTGGTGTCATCAATGCAGAGACCATCGAGAAAGTCCGCGAGTCCATCAGAAACGTGCTGCCCGATGCATATGTCGCCGGGGCGAGCAGTGTCATCCAGCTCTATGACTCCGAACTGTATGAAGATCAGATCGTTTTGGGTATCACGGCATTTGAAAGAAGCCGAATCTCGTTCGCCGAATATAGCGTCTCTATGCAGCGGAGTGACGGGATTTCTACGCTTGTCAAACAGCTTGCCGATAAAAAAGAGGCCGACACAAAGGGTGTTCTGCTTCTGACCAATACCGTGAAATTCGATATTGAAAAGCTGATCAAAGAGAGTAACAGAGGATTGAAGGGTGTACCGATTTTTGGCGGAATCGCTTCGGATCGTGAGCCTTTTAAAAACTTCATTATCTTTTCGCACAACCGGGTCTACCAGGATGAGGCGATCATTGCCGTCTTTTTCCATGGAGAAAATCTGCAGATAAATTGTAACTATTTTTTCGATTGGGAGCCGATCGGCAAGGAGTTTGTCGTGACAAAAGCCAATGGCCGGTTTCTCTATGAACTCGACGGAAAACCGATCATCGACGTGTATGCCAAATATTTCGGTCCGCTGGACAAAAAGCGATTGCTGCATCTCTCGCTCGCTCATCCACTGATCAAGCATTCGAAAGATTTTGGACAGGTGGCCCGGGCACTTTTGCAGATCGATCAAGACAAAGGTCTCTATACCGGAGAACTGGAAGAGGGAGAAAAGGTACAGATCGGTTTCGGGCATTACAAACGGATGATGAGCCGGTATGAGATCATACCGGAAGTCTACCGCCAGATACCGGCCGAAGCGTTGTGGTTCTATACCTGTATCTCCTACCAGTACGGTTACCTCGATATTCTGAAGGCATCGGCCTCGTTCTATAAAGAGACGGAAAAACTGTATGGACTCGTCACGTTTGGCGAATTCAGCTATATGGATGGCAATAACCGTTTTTTGAATTTTACAGTAACTCGGGTTGCCATGAGCGAGGATCCCGATGCTCGAATCGCTCTTGATCTCAGGGAGATCCGGCAGGATCCCAAAGATGAGCTTTTGGCAACGCTTTCGACACTCGTTTCATCGAGCAGTCAGGAAATTATGGAGCTTAATCGGTATCTGGAAAAAGAGGTGGAGAAACGCACAAAAGAGCTGGCGGAACTTAATGCATCACTCGAAAAACGTATCGAACTTGAGGTCAAGAAGAATCGGGACAAGGACAAGCTGCTCTATCACCAGTCAAAACTTGCATCGATGGGAGAGATGATCAACAATATCGCCCATCAGTGGAGACAGCCGCTCAATATCATTGCGCTCGTAATGCAGGACCTTTCGCTCAAAGCACAGATCGGAAGCATATCGACACTTGCGATTACACAGGCGGAGAAAAAGATCAATGATACGCTGAAATATCTCTCCGATACGATTGATGATTTCAGAAGTTTTGCTTCCAAAGGTCAGGAGTATACGCACCCCAGTGCATTGGAGGTTTGCAAAACGGTTCGAGAGATGGTCCGGTTGGTATCGGTCGTTCTCGAAGATGAAAAGATTCAGATGAAACTCTCGCTTCCAAAGCAGGAGGCTTTGGTAAAAGGGCGTCCGAACGATCTCAAACAGGTACTTTTGAATCTTGTCTACAATGCCATCGATGTACTCAAAGAGAGAAAAGTGGAAGATCCTACGATCAAAATCGAGGTGAAATACAACAACAAAATCAATATTATTATACGCGATAATGGTGGAGGCATCGATCCCGATGCCATCGACAAGATTTTCGAACCCTATTTCACGACGAAATACAAAGCGCGCGGCACAGGTCTCGGTCTCTATATGTCAAAAATGATCATCGAAAAGCGTTTGCATGGAAAGATCAGCGCCCGCAATACACGAAGCGGGGCTGCTTTCTGGATCGAACTGCCGATTATGGCTTGATGTTGTAGAAGGATTTCAGTGCGCGGATGATCATCGCATTTTTCGAAATGCGTTCGACTTTCGCATCGGCATGGACACGATCGTAAAGATCCATCGGAAGTGTGATCGAGAAGGTTTTTGTCTCGATCTTCTTTCGTTTCGCGATCGTCTGGTTGATGTTTTTGAGCAGGTCGATAATCTTGTTCGAATCGATCGGTTTCTGAATAAAGCTATCAACCCCGATTTTGATCGCTTCGGAAATCTTGCTCATATCGTTGCTTGCCGATATGATGACGATAATCTGATCCGGATTGATTTCACGAATTCTGCGAGCGAGTTCGAGTCCGTCCATTCCCGGTAGAATGATGTCGATAAAAATGACGTCCGGCTTCTTCTTTTTATAGATTTCCAGAGCGTCCTCTGCATTCATGGTCGAATCGACGGCATTGAAAAAATTACTGAAGGTCGAAACCATCAGTTCGTTCGCCTCTTTCTCATCTTCGACAACCAGCGCATTCAGTTTTTTGGTTTCGTTGGCGATTTTGACGATATCGTTATCGATCATTATGTTTCTCCTTGTTCTGTTATTTTTGGAATTATAACAGTTTTAAACATAAAGAAAATTTAACAGAATCATTTATGTGATTCATAACTCTTGCTTGTCGAAG
>NZ_JAOZPV010000083.1:3929-6647 GCF_029932565.1 Hydrogenimonas sp. | reverse complement strand
ACCGGTACGAAATGGTTGCCGCTTTGTGTGTTAATATTGTTTACAGCCGTCTCTATTTCAGAATCTCCCGTCGGGACAGACTGCAGTTTCAACGCCGACACGGCGTCACTCACATCGTCTTTGATCTCTATGCCGTTGTCCGGATCACCGTCCGCATCCAGCGATTGAAGAAGCGCCGCGATGTTTTCGTTCGTCTCCAGAATGACCACACCGTTTTCCAGTCTGTCGGAATCGATCGTCCGCAGCACCATCGTGCCAAGCTTGAATGTACAGCTTTCTCCTATCCGAAATTTAAACTTTCCATTTTCGTCTGTTGTACCTTTTTCACTGCCACATTCATAAATGATCCCGGAAACCGCGGCATCGACATAGTAACCAGTACCATAAATGGTGCTGGATGCAGTGGAGGATGTGGCAGAACCGGTGCCACCACCGCCGCCACCGCCACAACCGGACATCGTCAAAGCAATTGGCAGTGCTATCAGCAAATATTTGATAAATCGTTTAATCATAAAATCCCTCCGGTCATATGAGCAGGTTATACCTGTATACATAATGTCAGTGTGTAGTATAGTACACACAACTCACAAAATGGTAAAAAATTCATTTTCATTAATAAACTTCTTACCTTCATTAACCATTCGCGCTGTTTTGTCAAAATATGTAAAGAGGGATGGCATCAGGAGCGGTATAATCCTAACTATTACTCTCCATATTTCCATGAAGAGGCAACCCGGCTATCTTTGTCACCAAAGACCCGTGGCTTTCCGTCCCTGCTTCACAACAGGTTTGGCAAACTGACAGACCAGTCTGTAGAAGAGCATGTCAAAGCAATACTTTGACGAATCTTTCATAACCTATATCGGCAACTATACCATTATGTTAAATCACTGCAAAGAAAAAACTGTTAACGAGTTTAAACCACGACGAACCACGGGTTTAAAAGCTCTTTTTTGTTGTACACGAGCGGTCGTTGGTCACTGGTCGATAGTCGATGATCGTATTGGCAGGTCATTTTTCCGGTTTCACGTACGATGGCATCGGCGGCGGCGGTATCCCATTCCATCGTCGGAGCCAGTCGCGGATAGATATCGGCACTCCCTTCGGCAACCATCAAAAGTTTCAAAGAGGAACCCTTTGAGATGAATGTTGGATGTTGAATGTTGGAGGTTAGATGGTCGATGAGCTTTTGGGTTTCTTCGTTTAGGTGAGATTTGGAGGCGACAATCGTCAATGTTGAATCTTGAATGTCGGATGTTGAATGTTTGAGGGGCAGTTTTTTGGCACTGCCGAAAATCTCGTCATCCATCATCCAGCATCCATCATCCAACATTGTCTTGTATGCGCCCTCTCCCTTTTTCGCCCAGAAGAGCTCTCCGATCGCCGGCGCGAAAACGACACCCAGTACCGGGGTCTCTTTGTGGATCAGTGCGATATTGACAGTAAATTCGCCATTTTTCTTGATGAACTCCTTCGTCCCGTCGATCGGATCGACACACCAGTAGTACTCCCAGTTCCTGCGTTCCTCGTAGGGGATATCGCGGCCCTCTTCGGAGAGAATCGGCAAAGCCGATTCTTGTGCTGCGTGTTGTGTACTTCGTACTACGATTTTATTCAGACCTTCGGTGATGATGTCATGGGCTTTTTTGTCGGCATCGGTCAGGGGGGACTTGTCGTCTTTGTATTCGATACTGAAATCTTTTTCGTAGATCTCCATGACCGCTTCACCCGCTTTGAGGGCGATGTCGACAACTTCTTTCATCTCTATGGTTTCAAGCATGCAAATATCCATTCTCTTTCAAGTATTTGATCACTTCCCATGCGGCTTCTTCTACAGTAATACCGTCGTTTTTTATGTGGATTTCCGGATGCTCCGGGGGTTCGTAGGGTGACGATATGCCCGTAAAGTCGGAAATCTCTCCGGCTCTCGCTTTTTTGTAGAGCCCCTTGGGGTCCCTTCGCTCACAGATTTCCAGTGGCGCATCCACAAAAATCTCGATAAACTCATCCTCTCCCACAAGATTTCTGACACTGTCACGGTCACTGCGAAAAGGCGAAATAAACGCCGTCAGCACGATCAGTCCACTGTCGACAAAAAGCCTTGCCACCTCCCCGATACGGCGAATATTTTCCACTCTCTCCGCATCACCGAATCCCAGATCCCTGTTCAACCCATGACGAATGTTGTCCCCATCGAGAAGATAGGTATGCTTTCCCATCTCACAGAGTTTCGCCTCGACCGCATTGGCGATGGTGCTCTTGCCGCTGCCGCTGAGCCCGGTGAACCAGAGGATGCAGGGGCGCTGACCCTTCAAGGCCGCACGGGCCGATTTGGTCACGGCATGGGGATGGTGAACGATATTTTCAGATGTTGGATGTTGGTTGTTGGATGTTGGATTATTGTTCATTGCTCTGTCCCGATTTTACGATTTTAGTTGTGATATTGACAATACTCTCGATTTCGCTGAAAAGATTTTCTACTTTGGTTTTTTGTGGATCGATATATTCGGCATCTCGAAGAAGCTTGAGCCAGTATAGTGTTTCTCTCGCTTCCTTGCTGGCTATCGACATTTTTGAAACAAAATCTCTTTTACTGATAGCCGCCTGTGCTTCGTTGACGTTCGCACCTATGGAAGTACCACATCGCAACAGTTGTTTGGAAAGCACATACTCTCTTTTGTGTGTTGTTAAAAATTTATAAAGCTCAATCACCATCAA
>NZ_JAOZPV010000083.1:1558-3829 GCF_029932565.1 Hydrogenimonas sp. | reverse complement strand
CATCCATCATTTCACATAATTCCTCTTTATATATCGAAAAATGATTTCCGCCGCTTCGTCCGGATCGGTGGTTTCCGTGTCGATGATGATCTCCGCGTGCTGCGGTTCTTCGTAGACGTCGCTGATACCGGTGAAGTTCTTGATCTCGCCTTTGAGCGCTTTTTCGTAGACCCCTTTGTAGTCCCGTTTCTTGCAGGTTTCGACATTTGCCTTGACATAGACGACAATATTGTTTTCGACCATCGTACGGATCGCTTTGCGCGATTCTCTGTAAGGCGATACGAACGAGGCCACGGTGGAGATGGAGTTTTTTTGAAGTGTCTGGATAAGATGGCCTATCCGCCGCATATGCCGGTTGCGCTCTTCCCTGCTGTATCCGACATTGGGAATCAGTTCACGGATATCCTTGGAGTCGATACGCTCGAGCGGTATGTCGAGTTTCTGGAGCTTTTCGTAGACTTTGTCGGCGATGGTCGTCTTACCCGAAAGCGGCAGACCCGTAAACCAGAGATTGAACGGCTGAATGCGTTTTCTCCCCCATCGGATACGCTGCCACACCTTTTCATGCCCCCAGTAAAGCGCTACTTTGAGTACCGTTTCAATGAAACCTGCCGCAATGGCCAGATCGAGCCGCCCGAAAAAGACAAAGACGATGACGATCGTCGTGCCCGTCGCCACGAAACGCCAGGTCACCCCTTTGGCGACAGAGCGGGTGTTTGTTTCACGATACACGGCGTCTGTCCTGAAACGATGATGAACAACGAATGATGAACGATGGATTTTTTATAACTGCATCCAACATCCAACATTCAACATTCAACATTTCTTACATCCCCACTCCGGATAGAACTCCCGGACATAGGCATTGAGAGCCTTTTCCGCTTCCGTGTAGATGCGCTCTTTTTTCTGTTTCGTGGAGATTCCCGCGATCATTCCAGCGGCAACCGTATTGTTGGTGATCTTGTCGATCAGGATGAACGCACCGGTACGCTTGTTCTCTTCGTAAAGATCGAACGCCACCTTTTCGTTCAAGTCGATCTTCACACGGGCGATATCGTTGAGTTCCAGGGTTTTGGTTTCGATCTTCTCCCAATCGTTGACATCCCGTTTGAACATGATGGAACTGACCGAGGCATTGGCCTCTTTGGAGTAGAGTTTCACGATATATTCGCGGTTTTTCAGCGAATCTTCGTCCATCCAGACCAGCATCGCTTCGAAGCTGTCGCTGAAATACGGCTCTTTCTCCCCCTCTTTGACGATCAGATCACCCCGGGAGATATCGATCTCGTCATCCAGAGTCAGGGTGACAGCCATGGGGGAATCCGCTGTTCGCTTTTCATCGTTCGTCGTCCGCCCCTCGCCGGTTGCCGTTTCGGGATTGACGGGAAAAACGATCTCTTTGATGCGGCTCTTTTTTCTGGAAGGATAGACGGCAATGGCATCGCCTTCCGTGACACTTCCTGCAGCGATGGTACCTGCGAAACCGCGAAAGTCGAGATTGGGACGGTTGACATACTGGACGGGAAAACGAAAAGAGACGAACTCTCCCCGCTCGATCCCGATGGTATCCAGGTAGGGAAGCAGTGCTTTGCCTTCGTACCAGGGCATCTTTTCGGAAATATCGACCACATTGTCACCCTTCAGCGCCGACATCGGAATGAAATCGATTTTCTGGTGAAAATTTTTGTACGGCAGAGAGACACGCAGCTGGTTATACATCTGTTTGTAATCGGAGACGATCTGATCGAACCGCTCTTCGCTGTAATCGACCAGATCCATTTTGTTGACAGCAACAACGATATTGCGGATGCCCAGCAGACTGACCAGGAACGAGTGCCGCCTGGTCTGTGTCAACACCCCTTTTCTCGCATCGATCAGAATGACCGCCAGATCCGCCGTACTGCCGCCCGTCACCATATTGCGCGTATACTGCTCATGACCGGGTGTATCGGCAATGATATATTTGCGTTTGTCGGTGGAGAAAAAACGGTACGCCACATCGATCGTAATACCCTGCTCCCGCTCGCTCTGAAGCCCGTCGATAAGCAGTGCGAAATCGATCTCCGCATCCCCGACCGTTCCATACTTTTTCGTCTCGTTCTTCACCGCCGCCAGCTGATCCTCGAAAATCATTTTACTGTCGTACAGCAGCCGCCCGATCAACGTCGATTTCCCGTCATCCACACTCCCGCAGGTAATGAAGCGAAGCATCTCTTTGTTTTCGTGTTCTTTCAGATACTTCTCTATGTCGTTCGCTATTCGCTGTTCGCT
>NZ_JAOZPV010000083.1:0-1458 GCF_029932565.1 Hydrogenimonas sp. | reverse complement strand
ATTCGCTGTTCGCTGTTGGCTGGTCGTTTTTGGCATATTAGTTTCCTTGGGTCCTTGATTGCTTGATTGTTCCAATTAGAGAGCTGAGCATTTTAGCAATGTGGTCGAGATCTTCTATCCACTTTTTTCCTGCCTCTTTTTGTATATATCCTATTTTCATTCCGATGTATATCTGCGTAGCTGCTTCCGCGGTGGAAGCTCTGGCGATATCGAGGAAACGTATTTTTTCTTGTTCGGAAATCCGTTCCATTCCCTCCGCGATATTACTTGGCACCGAAAGACCCGATCGTGTTAACTGATCCTTGAAACCAAAATCTTTCAACTCGGCCAAATGCAAATAAATATCCGCACTCAAAGCTGCCGCTTTCTTCCATACCTCTAGATTTTCACATTTCACAACTAGTTCCTCCCAACGAATACGAACAGCGAACGACGAATAGCGAATCGCTAAAAATACCCTTCTATTTTCTTCTTCTCCATCGACCCCTCCTGGTCTTTGTCGATCAGGCGGCCTTCGCGTTCGCTGTTGCGGCTCAGCAGCATCTCCTGGATGATTTCGGGAAGTGTTTCGGCGTTCGATTCGATGGCGCCGCTGAGAGGGTAGCATCCGAGGGTTCTGAAACGCACCTTCTCCATTTTCGCTTTTTTTCGCAGCTCTTCGGGCATCCGGTCGTCGTCGACCATGATCTTGGCCCCTTCATACTCCACGACAGGACGCTCTTTGGCGAAATAGAGCGGCACAATGGGAATGTTTTCGAGATAGATATACTGCCAGATATCCAGTTCCGTCCAATTCGAAAGCGGAAATACGCGTACACTCTCTCCCTTGTCGATTTTCGTATTGAACAGGCTCCAGAGTTCCGGCCTTTGATGCTTCGGATCCCATCGGTGGTTTTTGTCCCGAAACGAAAAGATACGCTCCTTGGCACGGCTCTTTTCCTCGTCTCGGCGCGCTCCCCCGATCACTGCATCGTAACCGCCTGCATTCAGTGCCTGCTTCAATGCCTGGGTTTTCATAATATCGGTATGCACTTTCGAACCGTGAATGAACGGATTGATCCCCATTTCGATGCCTTCAGGATTGCTGTGCACCACCAGGTCCACGCCCAATTCTTTGACACGCCGATCACGAAACTCGATCATCTCTTTAAATTTCCAGAGTGTATCGACATGCAGCAATGGAAACGGTGGTTTGGCCGGGTAAAAGGCTTTCATCGCCAGATGCAGCATCACCGAGCTGTCTTTTCCGATGGAGTACATCATCACCGGATTGGAAAAGTTCGCTGCCACTTCGCGGAGTATGTAGATACTTTCAGCCTCAAGTTGCTTGAGATGGGTCATTTTTGTTTTTATCATTTAAAGTCTTTTTATCGTTATTTGGAGTACGATTATATAAAAATTCTTTTAAAACAATATTTGTACATCAATATTTCCAGCAAAAAGGTCCACAATAAACAT
>NZ_JAOZPV010000082.1 GCF_029932565.1 Hydrogenimonas sp. | reverse complement strand
GCCGCCGAGCACATTGCGAGGCCGAACGCTCCGGTGACGCCTACGAAACTCCCTTTTGTCGTGGACTTCGGCTCTTCGGGGCTGAATAGCGCCAGATAGTCCCCTTTGAATCCGCTCTTTTTCAGTTCGTAGCGAATCTTTCTGGCGAAGGGGTCGCCGTGGGTTTTCCAGATGGAGTCCATTTCGATTTTGGTCGGGTCGATCTTCCGGGCACCGCCGGTTGCGCTGACGAGTTTGGGCCACACTTTATGGGCGAGGGCGATTTTGGCGCGGATATCGTCGATGGCGTCGAGGACGATATCGTAGGGAGTGAAATCGAACGCTTCCACCCATGCGGCATCCACTTTCGCTTCGATGGGGGTGACGGTGGGGTAAAGCTCTGCCAGCCGGCGTACTTTGACAGATCCTACGGCCTCGGAACCGATCTGCCGGTTCTGATTGGTTTCGTCGAATATGTCGTAGTCGACGATCGTGATATCGGTGATGCCGGTGCGAAAGAGGCAGTCGAGGCAGAAGCCTCCCACACCGCCTACACCCAGCAGCAGCACTTTGGCCCGTGCCAGCCTTGCGTGGTCTTCACCGAAAAGTGCGCGACACCGCTCATACCGCACGGATAGACTCCGAAACCGTTTTCCCCAATGACCAATGACCAGTGACCAATGACCGGATCAAAGCCACTCCCCGAGTCTGTCGATATCCTCGTAACTCGTCAGATCGAGCTGAATCGGCGTGATGCTGACATACCCGTCCTTGATCGCTTCGAAGTCGCAGAGTTGTCTTTCGTCGGGAATCCATTGCAGCGGATGCAGCCCCAGCCAGTAATACTCCTCACCGCGTGGATTGCGGTGCAGTTGGGCATCGTTGCCGTATAGACGGAATCCCGCTTTGGTGATCCGGTATCCACGACAAGCTTTGGGCTTGATCGGCGGTACGTTGATATTCAAAAACCTGCGGCCATCGAGCGGGAAACCATCCTCCAAAATTTTTTTGCAGATCGTGTGAGCCGCCTCTTTGGCCAGTTCATACCCCAGTTCGTCGATCTCCCGGCATCCCGTTCCGCCGCAGACCTGGCTGATCGCTATGCCGGGAATACCCTGCAGGACTGCCTCCATCGCGCCCGCCGCCGTACCGCTGTAGGTGATGTCCTCACCCATGTTGGCCCCCTTGTTGATACCACTTACGACAAGGTCCGGCATACACTGTTCGTCGAAGAGGGCGTATTTGCTCAGGTAGACGCAGTCGGTGGGCGTGCCGTCGTCGAGTTTGAAAAAGTCGTCGTCGAGTTCGACGAACCGCAGTGGCCGCGTCAGTGTCAGGCTGTGCCCGCATGCCGACTTTTCGAGGGTCGGTGCGACAATCGTGACATGCCCCAGTGGCCGCAGCGCTTCGGCGAGTGCATGAAGGCCCGGTGATTCGAAACCGTCGTCATTGGTGATCAGAATACGTTTCAAACTATGCTCCAGAATGTAATTGTGTGAATTATATTATAATTGCCAAATAATGGAAATTTCTTACACAAAAAAACCGATTGTTCATGGACCGTCGCTTGCAGGATATCGGGATGTGGTATCGGGCGAGGATATCGTCGATATCGTGGCCGGCCGGCATCTGTTGCTCCATTTTTTTACAGGTGGCTGCGTCAACTGTATCCATATGATCGCCGAACTCGCATCGCTGCCGATACCGGAATCGTTGGCTCTCATTGGTGTGCATACCGGAAAATTCGACCGCGAAAAAGAGAGTGAATGGATCGGAAAGCTGATTCATAGATACGGCATCGACCATCCTGTCGTCAACGATGCGGAAGGGAAGCTGTGGGACGCTTTTGCCGTTCGTGCATGGCCGACGCTGATTCTTCTCTCTGCCGACGGTTACGAGATCGCAAGGGTCAGCGGCGAAGGAACGGCTGCGAAAATGGTGGAGGCGTTCGAGGAGTATATGGGCGAAGCGGATTATGAAACGATGCGCGCCCGGGCGGTGGAATCGGGAAGCATCGTCTCCGCTTTTTCGAAAGTCTATGCCGATCGGACGCATCTGTATCTGAGTGACATCGGCCTGGGCGCCGTGCATGTCTGCACCCATCATGGCCGTATCTTCAAGACGGTCGAAGGGTTCGCGGAACCTCAGGGACTCTTTGCCCACGACGGTATCCTCTATGTGGCCGATCGGGCGGCAGGAAGAGTTGTGGCGGTCGATCTTCAAAACTGGTCGACGAAGATCGTGGCCGAAGGACTGCGATCTCCGACCGGTCTGACCGGCAATGCGGAGGGGCTGCAGATCGCCGTGGCCGGATCGCATCAGATATGGCAGATACGCTACGATGGGAGCGGGCTCGTTCCGATGGCGGGTCTTGGTTCCGAGGGTTTGAGAGACGGTGTGATGCGGGGTGAGGCACAATTTGCCCAGCCGACCGATCTCGACTGGCTCGACGAGGTTCTCTATATCATCGATGCAGAAGGAAGTGCACTGCGTTCCATTGAGGAGGGGGTGGTGCATACACCGATCGGGTGGGATCTCTTCACATTTGGAGACCGGGACGGGATTGGTGAAACGGTGAGGCTTCAGCATCCCGAAGGGCTCTGTGCCGGTATAGGCGGATGCGGCAACCACCGTATTTTCATCTGTGATACCTACAATGACAAGATCAAAGTGTACGATCCGCTCAACGGCCGTGTCACGACACTGGTGGAGAGTGTGGATGCCCCGACCGGAATCTGCAAGTCGGAGTGCTACCTCTATGTGACCGAACTTGGCAAAGAGACTCTCTTTCGGTTCGATATCTCTTCAATGCAATATGAAAGGCTCGAAATCGCATGAAACTGTTGGTGAGTGCACTGGAACCTTCCGCGAATCTTCATCTGAAATATCTGCTCGATGTGCTGTCCGATGTTCATATTTCCGGCATATTCGATAGAAGTCTCGGTGAACCGCTTTACGGGATGGACGAATTTTCCGTTATGGGTTTTATCGATGTGCTGGCGAAATATTTCAAGGGCAAAGAGGCGGTGGCCGAGATGGTTTCGCTGGCGAAAGAGTGTGAGAAAGTGCTGCTGATCGACGCGCCCGCATTCAATCTTCCGTTGGCGAAAGCGATCCGGGAGAGGTATCCCGAGAAGGAGATCATCTACTACATTCTGCCCAAAGTGTGGGCATGGAAGAAGGGGCGGGCGAAAAAAGTGGATCGGTACTGCAACCGGCTCGCGGCGATCTTTCCGTTTGAACGGCAATTCTATCCCCGCGCCGAATATGTCGGCAACCCGCTGCTGGACGAGATCACGCTGAGGTGGAAGCCGACGGAGAATATCGAAACGCTCGCCTTCCTTCCGGGCAGCCGCAAAAGCGAAATCACCCGTCTGATGCCGGTTTACAGGGAGGTGGCCGATGCACTGCCGGGACGACGGAAGATTCTTTCGATCCCTTCGTTTATCGGGGAGGAGAAAATCGGGGAGTGGTACGGCGACATCTCCGGTTTTGAAGTGGTGAAGGATACGCAGGAAGCGGTGGCACAGGCACATTTCGCTTTTGTGTGCAGCGGGACGGCGACGCTGGAGACGGCCCTGATCGGCACACCATTCGTGCTGGTATACAAGGCACGGGTGCTCGATTGGATCATTGGAAACGCCATCGTCAAACTCCCCTACAAGGGGCTTGCCAACATTATCATGGATTTCGCGGGAAAAGAGCCGGTGCATCCGGAGATTTTCCAGGATGATGTCACCAAAGAGAGGCTGCTGGAGCTCTACGAATCGATGGACCGTGGACACTTCACGGAAAAGAGCGACGAGTTGAAAGCGATTTTGAAGCACGGCAGTGCCAAAGCGGTCGCGAAAATGATCATGAATCGAGATTCGTAAATCGTGAACGGAAATTACTTTTCTGTGATTGATGATCGACCAAATCGTATGAACCGGGTATAATAAACAAAAAATTTTTGGAGAGTGTTCGATGCAGAAAGAGCCGATGACCGAATATGGCTATAAAAAACTTCATGATGAACTGGAGTATCTGAAATCGACGGCACGCCCTGCGGTGGCCAAAGAGATCGAAAAAGCGCGGGAACTGGGTGACCTGAAAGAGAATGCCGAATACCATGCGGCCAAGGAGAAACAGGGGCTCATGGAGGCCCGTATCGCCGAACTCGAGGATATTCTTGGGCGCGCACAGGTTGTCGATCCCGCCGCTCTCGAGCACAAACGTGTCAGTTTCGGTTCGACCGTCACGCTGATCGATCTCGATACGGACGAAGAGGTGACCTACACGATCGTCGGTGCGAGCGAAGCCAATCCCGACAAGGGTCTGATCTCCTACCATTCGCCGCTGGCACGGCAGCTGATCGGCAAAGAGCCCGGCGACGACGTGCGCATGCGGCTCCCGGGTGGCGAAAAAGAGTATGAGATCGAGCAGGTCTGCTATCAAGATATCTGTTTCGGAGTTTGATCGATGGTTCCTGTAGCGATTATCGGCGCAAGCGGCTATACCGGGCTCGAACTCGTCAAGATCATTCTTCAGCATCCACAGTTCGAACTGGTCTATGTGGCGACGAGCGAAGGGGAGACGACGATCGAGGCGCTCCACCCTTCGCTCGAAAAGGTCGTTTCGCTTCCTGTCGAGAAGGCGGACGCTTCGGCCGTTGCCGAAATCGCGCAGATCGCGTTTCTGGCACTGCCACACAAAACGGCGATGGGATTTGCGAAGGAGCTGCTCGAACGCGGTGTGAAAGTGGTCGATCTTTCGGCGGATTATCGGCTCAAACTGCATACCTATGAAACCCACTACTGCCCACATGAAGACAGGGAGCATCTGCCCGAAGCGGTATACGGTCTTCCCGAATTTTACCGTGAGAGACTCAAAACAGCCGGACTGGTCGCCAATCCGGGGTGTTATCCGACCGCGTCGCTGCTGGGGCTTTTGCCATTCATTCCCTATATCAAAGCCGACACACCGATCTTCATCGACGCCAAAAGCGGTGTGAGTGGTGCCGGCAAGAAACTCTCTGCCACGACCCACTACGTAACGATCAATGAAAACGTCTTCGCCTACAATCCGATCAAACACCGGCATGCTCCGGAGATCGCCGAAAAGATCGACGATCTTTTCGTGACACAGGTGCAGGTCAATTTCGTTCCCCATCTTCTGCCGGTTACGCGGGGTATGCTCTGCAGCGTCTATATGCAGCTCGAAAACGAACTCGATCCGATCGAAGTGCTGCGTGATCTCTACAAAAACGAACCGTTCGTGCGTGTCCGCACCGAACCCGTCGATATCAAATCGGTGGCGGGTACCAATTTCTGCGACATCTACGCCACGATGAACGGAAAGAGCCTCTTCATAAGCTCCGCTATCGACAATCTGCTGAGAGGTGCCAGTTCCCAGGCCGTCGTCAACGCCAACATCATCAGCGGATTCGACGAGACGCTCGGGATACCGAAGTTCGCCTATGTTCCGTGAGAGTGGATAGTGACAGTGGGCAGTGACGGTTCTGGAGTCGCCGACTCAACACGCAACACGCAACACGCAACACTCATCCTCAAGGAGGGCGCCTGGCTGATCGCCGATGCCCATTACGCCCACTACAATACCAGCCTCTACGATTTTCTTTCAAAACTCGAGCCGGAAGATCTGCCACCCCAAATGATCTTCATGGGAGATATATTCGATTTACTTTTCGGCCACGCTCCCAATTCGATTGAATCAAATCGAAAAATGGTCGATCTTTTAGAACGCATAAGTATGCAGACAGAGGTTGTCTATCTCGAGGGAAACCACGATTTTGGTCTCAAAGAGATTTTCGGCGATACGATAAAAATAGTCGAGCGTTCGCAACAGCCGCTGATCGCAATATTTGCAGATCGGCGAATTGCACTGCATCATGGCGATATTCTCCAGGGAATCGGGTATGAGATCTATACCGCCTGGATACGCAATCGATGGGTCGATCGTATACTCAATAGAATCGATACGATATGCAATGGTGCAATTATACGATGGCTGGAGAACTACAACAGAAAAAAGAGACCGTGTTATCGCATCGAAGGTTTCGAAGAACGTATGAGAGAGCGGATGAAAATAATGAAAGAAAAGTATTCGTTCGACATCTGGATCGATGGACACTATCACCAGAATGTCATGTTTCGGTTTACGGATGTGGAATATGTCAATCTGCCGGCGTTTGCATGCAGCGGCAGTTATACCATAATGAAAAATTCCGGGAATGGAATAGAGTTTAAAGAGTCAAAGGATCGGAATGGGGTCTAAAAGCGATATTTTACAGGTAGGGACCAATGAGCTGGAGCTGGTCGATTTTCGCATTTTCAAAGAGGAGAATGGAAAAATCTACGAGGGGATTTACGGGATCAATGTATCGAAGGTCCGGGAGATCATCAAATATCCGAAATTGACCGAGCTTCCCGGTGTCCCCGAATTTATCGAAGGGATATTCGATCTGCGGGGCGTCGTGATTCCAGTGGTCGATCTGGCGAAATGGATGGGTGTCAAATCGCCTGAAAGCAAAGAGATTTATCCGCGGGTCATTATCGCGGAATTCAACAATATCCTGATCGGCTTCGTCGTACACGAAGCGAAACGGATTCGAAGAATCAGCTGGAGCGATATCGAGCCCGCATCGTTTTCGTCGGGGCAGGGTGTGCTGGATAAAAGCAAAATAACCGG
>NZ_JAOZPV010000081.1 GCF_029932565.1 Hydrogenimonas sp. | reverse complement strand
ATTTCAATATAGTCATAACAAACTGTGGGGTCCTGGACCGGCAGAAGGGCCGATGGAGTTGATCCATCGGCCTTTTTTTATTTAGAACCCATCTCAAAACTCCCCATAGGCACTAACAGCTCTCCTTTTCGCTTCTCTGACGATCTCCTCGTCTTCGGCCATATCAAGCCATTTGAACGCTTCTCCACTCTGAACCTTTCCATCCAGCAGATCACCCGATTTTCTGAACTTCAGATCAAGCCTGGCTATCTCAAATCCGTTGGTTGTTCTCGCAAACGCTTTCAGACGTTCATTATCGGTATCGTGCGTAAAGAGAAAACAGTACCCTTTCAGCCCGGTACGGCTGACGCGCCCTCTGAGCTGATGCAGCGTCGCCAACCCCATTCTCTCCGCCCCGACGATGACGATGGTCGAGAGCTTCGGCAGCGAAATGCCCACTTCGATCACGGTGGTGGCAAGAAGAATGTTCCCATCTTCGGCAAAGCGTTGCAGCACTTCATCCTTGTTTTTGTCGCGGCCGTGGGTTACATAGACCCCCTCAAAGCGCTCGTTCCAGAACGCTTCGCTCTCCTCAATGGAACGGTAGCCGATATGCTCGCTCTCCTCCACCAGCGGATAGACCACCAGCACCTGCCTGCCCTCTTCCGTCTCCTTGGCTATATGCTCCAAAAGTCCAGGAAAATCCTTTTTCCCGATGATTGTCGTTGTAATATCTTTTTCGAATGGTGTCCCTTCGATCAATGTGACATCCACCAGTGCTGAATCGATCATCGCCTGAGTTCGCGGAATCGGTGTGGCGGAAAATTGAAGAAAATGGGGCCTTCGCTTTGATAATGGAGGATGGAGGATGGAAGATGGAGGATTTTTTGAGACGAGCTGTTCGAGCATTTTGCGCTGCTCGGTACCGAAGCGGTGCTGTTCATCGACCATGATCAGGGGTGCTTCGGGCAGATCCCGGTAGAGCAGCGCATGGGTGCCGACAATGAAGTGGGCATCTTCCATGTTGCCCTCTTCCCGGCCCTGGGTCACGAGCGCGGTATCGAAGAAATCGGGCAGCCACTTTTTCGCCTCATCATAGAGCTGGCGGGCGAGTATCGAAGTGGGAGCCATCAGAATGGAGGTATGCGGATAGGCCATCATTGCAGCCGCCAGTATCACCATCGTCTTGCCGGAACCGACATCTCCGACGATCATTCGCCTGGCGGCCATCTCGCCACCCAGATCTCTGCGTATCGCATCGATCGCTTTTCGCTGCCCCTCCGTCAATTCGAACGGCAGTTTCCGCAAAAAAGCATCCATCTCCCCTGTCAACGGCATCAATGCAGGGAAGTGGGTCCGTTTGCCGCGCATGCGCCTGAACCAATCCAGCGCCTCGGAAAACTTGAGCGCTTCGACCGTTCGTGGACCGAAACCTCCGTATCTTTTATAGAGTTTCAGCCATGTTTCGTCAGGCCTGTGCGCCCGTACGATCAGTTCCGCGCGGGCAGTATCGAGCCCTTCCCCTACGAGGTTCGCCACCGTCACGAGCGATTCGACGATGCGCCGGTGCAGATCCTGCCGAAGCCGGCATTTGTACTGCGGAATGATGGCACCGGTTTTGGGAACGGTTCTTGGATTGACCATCTGCAGTTTTGTGCCAAACCGTTCGACCTTCCCCTGAAGAGTGTGCCGCATCCCCGGTTTGTAGAGTGCCGCGTGATAGGGTTTCGGATGGAAAATCGTGATGTCGATCGGCCGATCGGAAATTGGTGTGCGTACCGTCGCTACAAGCCGTTTCGGAGGCCTAGAGACGGCAATAACGACGATTTCGAGAGTATGAAGATCACCCGGAACAATCGAGTCAGAAAGGCGTGTATCGAGATAGGAGACCGGCGTATGGACAGCCAGTTCGAGCAGTGAAGAGAAGCCCGCTTTTTTGAGTTTTTCACTATAGGGTAAATCGCCCAAAAACGCCTCTATATTTCCAATATGAGAGCCTTGGAATCGTCAAGAAAACTCTGAATCTCTTCATGCCGTAAATGCAGAAAATTCACTATATCATCGACCCGGCAATTTCCTATTTTGATCCAGATCACTTTGGGGGGCGCACCATATAAAATTGCCAGATCGTTAAAATCCGAATCCTTGGTCACAATGGTCAAATCGTTCGCTTTTGCAAAACGCCAGACATCCAGATCGTTCGCTTCATCGAGATTTTCGAACATCACATGCGTGGATTCCGGGAAAATACTATCGATCCGCGCAATGACGCGATGGGATATATTGTTGTCAAAAAGCAGACGTTTATGCACTCAAAGATACCACTGTGGTTTTGTGTTCCCTGTCCGCCGCATATCGCAAAGCGGCCAGTATATCTTCCTGTCTCAGTTTCGGATAGTCTTGCAGTATCTCTTCATACGTCATTCCGGAGGCAAGCATGTCGAGTATGTCATAGACTGTGATACGCAGATTCCGGATACAGGGTTTTCCACTCCGTTTGGCCGGATCGATTGTAATGCGCTCTTTCAAATCCATATTCAGACTCCTTTGGTTCATTATACCATGCCGTTACTCGGCGTGTCTCATAAAGATTTATTCTCCTTTGTGATCCGTGATGATAGCAAAGGAGAGTTTCAAAATTTCCGGATGGGTTTTGATGAAGGCGTTCAGATCGTCCAGTTTCAATGCTTCGATCAGTTCGAGCTGCTTCTTCGAATAACCGAGCCCCAAACCCTTGTAGTATTCGTTGAACGCCCGTCCGAGTCGCTGCGAAAGCGTTTCGTTGCGCAGAGGCTCGGAACCGAGCAGGAACATCTTCGCATCTTCGAGCTCTTTTTCGGTCACCCCTTTTTTCACGAACTCTTCGATCACTTCGAGTACCACTTTCTTCGCCTCGTTCTGGCTTTCGAGTTTCGTCTGCAGGTATCCGCTGAAGTAGCTGCTGCTTTTGTTGAGTACGATGCGGCCATATGCCGAATAGGCGAGTCCCCGCTTCACCCGTACTTCCTCCATCAGGCGGCTGCCGAATCCGCTGCTGCCGAGTATGAAAGCGGCGACCCTCGCTTTGTAACTCTGCGGGTCGTTCACACGCAGATGGTAGGGTGCGCCGAAATAGATGTAGGCCTGCTCCGTCGGCTTCTCTTCTGTCACGGTTGCCGCTTTGTCGCTCGCTTCGATAAATGGCAACGGTTCCGCCTCGCCTGTCGCCAACGGTTCGAGCGCCTTCCGGGCATACCGCTTCGCTTCGTCCAGATCGATTGCCCCGCCGATGACGACGATCGCACGACGAAGAACCAGATGCTCCTCCAGAAAATTTTTGACGTCGTTCAGCTGCAACGCCTTGATGTCGTCCACGGTACCATCCGCCGGTTTGGCCAGGGGCGTCCCCTCGAAAAGCGTTTTTTTCAGAAGCAGACTCGCCTGATAGTCGTAATCGCTCTCTTTGCGCATCAAGGCGCCGATCGTCGTCGTCTGGACCTTTTTGAAACTCTTATCGGTCAGATTCGGCTCTTTCAAAAGCTGCGAAAAGAGTTCGACACCTTTGTCGAACTCCTCTTTCAGGCTGCCGAGTTCGAAGACAAAGGTTTCGGTGCCGCTATGGGCACTCAGGCTGATCGCACGCTCTTCGAGCGCCTTGGCGAATCCCGTAGACCCCAGGGTTTTCGTCCCTTCGTTCATCATCCTCGCCGAAAATTTCGCCAGCCCGGGACGACGTTCGTCGGCAAGCGATCCGCTATAGCGGAATACCACCTGCATCGACGCGATCGGAAGCAGCCTCTCCTCTTCGAAAATCAGCGGTACTTCGACACCGTTAACCTCTACTTTATCCAATAACGCACTCATCAACACTCCTTGTACCAATGCCAATATCACCAAAATTTTCTTCATCGTCCCATCCTATAGCTCTATGCCGTCGCGCCGTGCGATCCGCTCGATCGGCTCGTCAGGATTACGGGCGACGAGAATGTCGATCTTCTGCTCCCCCAGGCGCTCCTGCAGGCAAATCCAGAAGCGTGACCGCCTATCCAGCCAGTCTTCGGGCAGGGGGTCGGCTTCGACGAAGAGATCGATGTCGCCGCCTCTTTTGGTATCGTCCACCCGGCTGCCGAAGAGATAGACTTTCGTATCCTCGCCGAAACTCTCCTTCAGACAGGCTCTAATCGCCTCCACTTCCCATGCATCCAATCTCACAGCAAGCCCTTTTGCGTCGCGAACTTTTCGATCCCTGTCATAAAGTGATCCAATATTGGCAACGCTTTTTCGATGTTGCTCAAAATATTTTTCGTCACTTCCGGATCGTCGTCGTAGTTGTGGGCGATCTCGTTGCGAATGTCTCTGATTTCCCGCCATTTGTCCGGCTCAATCAGGCGCAGTTTGTCCATCCGGTTGAGGATATCGATCATCGTCATCGTGGACTCCCAGTCGCCCACGGCATGCAGCAGAGCACGAAAAAGTTTCCGCCCCATCGTATCCTGGAGTTTGGAAAAACGGTAGATCATTTGATCGGAGCAGGGGATGCTGTCGGGATCCTCCGCAAGACATTTTCGGGCCTCTTCGATCCGCTCGCGATGAATCTTCGCCTCCTCCAAAAGCCTTTGAAAAAGCCGTATCTCTTCATATCCCATTTCAATACACCTCGAGTATCCCGTAGGCCGTATCGCGCTTGGCCGGTGTTTCTCCGATATCGCGGATCAGACGGATCATCTCCTGCTGATTCATCCGGTTGGCGGCACCGGCGGCTTTGACGACGTTCTCCTCCATCATCGTGCTGCCCAGGTCGTTGGCGCCGTATTGCAGGGCCATCTGTCCAATGTAGCTGCCCTGCGTTACCCAGGAGCTCTGAATATTGCGTACGTTGTCGAGATAGAGGCGGCTCACCGCAAGCAGGCGCAGGTATCGGTTGGGACTCGCTTTATGGGTAACGATCCCCTCTTTTTGCAGCGCCGTGTTATAAGGCTGGAAGCTCCACATAATGAAGGCGCGGAACCCCCCTGTTTCGTCCTGCAGGTTTCGCACATGCTCCCAGTGCTCCACAATCTCCTCGTCGGTTTCGACGGTACCGAACATCATCGTCGCGGTGGATTTGATACCGTTTCTGTGAGCCAACCGATGGACATTGAGCCAATCTTTCACATCGATCTTCCGGGGGGCGATGATGTCGCGCACCCGGTCGCTGAGAATCTCCGCACCCGCACCCGGAATGGAACTGAGCCCCTTGCTCTTGAGACGCTGCAGCACCTCTTCAACCGAAATGCGCGAGACTTTGGCGATGTAGTCGATCTCCACTGCCGAAAAACCGTGAATCGTGACCTGTGGGTATTTCTGATGGATGTGCTCCACCAGATTTTCGTACCACTCGATCTTCAGTTTCGGGTGTACACCACCCTGAAAGAGTATCTGGGTGCCGCCGATCTCAAGCAGCTCTTCGATTTTCCGGTCGATCTCGTCGAAGCTGAGCACATAGACATCCTCGTCTTCACCGTGGCGATAGAAGGCGCAGAATTTGCAGTCGACCCAGCAGCGGTTGGTGTAGTTGATGTTGCGGTCGACGACGAATGTGGTGATCCCTTTGGGATGAAGCTCCTTTTTCTTTTCATAGGCCATGCGCCCCAGCTCTTTCAGGTCGCCGTGGCGGATCAGCTCAACCGCCTCGGCTTTGCTCATGCGGCTCATTCTGCTCTGTTCTCTTCCAGATTGGACTTTTCGATGGCATCCAGCACGCCGTTGACAAACTTGGGTGACTGGTCACTGCCGAGCTCTTTCGCAAGCTCCACAGCTTCGTTGATAATGACAGCCCGGTCAAGATCCGTATGCAGCAATTCGTAGGTACCGAGACGCAGAATCGATTTGTCGACATGGTCGAGCCGATCGAAATCCCACTCTTTCAGATGACTCCGGATCTGTTTGTCGATTTCGTCGAGGTGCTCAAGAACGCCGTGATAGAGCCCCAGCGCAAACTCCCGCTGTTTATGACGTATCTTTTTCTCTTCCAACAGATCTTCGCTGAACTGCTCCACCTCCGGATTGCCGATGTCATGGGCATAGAGCAGACCGATGACAGCGCCCCGCGACTGGTGTCGGGTGGCCATTACGCCTCCATCGTTCGATAGAGATCGAGCATTTCGATCACACCGGTCATCGCCTCGAAACCCTTGTTGCCGGCCTTCGATCCGGCACGTTCGATCGCCTGTTCGATCGTATCGGTCGTCAGCACGCCGAACGCCACCGGTTTGCCGTGTTTGAGCGTCACATTGGCCACCCCTTTGGTCGCCTCCGCCGCAACATAATCGAAATGGGGTGTCGAACCGCGAATGACAGCGCCCACACAGCAGACGGCGGCATATTTTCCGCTATCGAGCGTCTTTTCCAGCGCGAAAGGGATTTCGAACGCACCCGGCACCAGTATCAGGTCGAGATTGTCATCGTTTCCGCCATGTCGCAAAAAAGCGTCCCGTGCACCTTCGACCAGTCGATCGGTAATGATGTGATTGAATCGGCTCGCAATAATCGCGATCCGTTCGGAGCCTTCGAGTTTCAGTTGTCCTTCGATGAGATTCATACATATATCCTCGGTGAATGAAATTGTGATATTTTAGCATAATTGGGAAGTGAGACGCCGCCGGGGGCGGCTTGTGAGAATGTTAGACTGTGAGACTGTGAGAACGCGCTTCGCGCTGGTGGGAGTGTGGGAACGGTGCTTCGCACCTTTGTGGGA
>NZ_JAOZPV010000024.1:19849-22609 GCF_029932565.1 Hydrogenimonas sp. | reverse complement strand
ATGTACAAACGAGAATTCGATCAGCTGCTGGCATCCGGAACACTGCCCAAGTCGTTGATGCTCTATGGCGACAACGACTACTATATCGATACGACCGCCGAGACATTCATCGAAAAAACGGGGGCACGGGAGAGCATGCTCAAACTCTATTTCGACGAATACGACTTTCAAACGGCCAAAAACTATCTTGGGCAGAGTTCGCTCTTCGGCGACCTCAATCTGCTCTATATCAAAAGCGACAGGAAGATTCCGAAAAAGGAGTTGACACAGCTGATCGACCTCGCCTATCGCAACGAGAACGATTTCTTCATCTTCGCCTATACCGGTCCCGATTTCAAAACGATGACATCGGCATTCACCAAAACAAAAAATGCCGAACATGTGCGGTTCTTTCCTCCCAATCTGCGCGAGGCGGCCGATATATTGCAGCAACACGCCCGACACCTCCATATGCAGATCGATCGCTATGCCATCGAACATCTGTTGATGCTGCTGAATCTCAACCTCGCGCTGGCCGTCAACGAACTCACCAAACTCTCGATCCTTGAGGGACCTATCGGTGCCAAGGAGATCGATGAACATGTCTTTTCGCTGGCACCGATGGCGATGGATACGTTTCTCTTTTCGCTCTTTTCGAAAAAGCCTCTGACCGATCTGATTCATCAGATGCATCAGCTTGGCGAAGACGAATTTGCCATTCTGCGTGCCATCCAATACTTCGTCAGCCAACTCTTTCTCTTTCATATCTACATCAAACTTCACGGTGCGCCGGATTCTGCCGCGATACTGGGATACAGACTCCCAAAACAACTTGAAACGCAGCGGGCACAGCTCGCCGTCAAACTGTCGCTTCCGCTCTTCTCGAAAATTTTCGACACCCTCGCCGAAGGCGAGCTCGCCATCAAAACGGCCGGCGGCACTTCGCAGAAAGAGACACTGTTGTTGTCGATTTTAATAAAAATTAAATCTTTCTTAGGGTAAAATCGCGATGCTCTTTGCTCTTTCCCGACAATGGGCGGGAAAATTCCACAAGGGCTAAAACCACAAGGAGAACACCTAAATGACACGACATTACGAGACACTCTTCGTCGTCAAGCCGACGCTGACCGAAGAAGAGATCAAAGCACAGATCGACACGGTCAAGTCGATCCTGGAAAAAAACGGTGCCGACATTGCCGGCGAATTCGACTGGGGCATGCGCAAGCTCGCCTATGAAATCGAAAAGAATCCGCGCGGATACTATTACGTCATCTACTATACGGCTCCCAGCAGCCTCATCAAAGAGCTCGAGAGAAACTTCCGATACAACGAAGAGATCATCCGCTTTTTGAATGTCAAATATGAAAACAAAAAAGAGATCAATGCATGGCAGAATCTCGTCAACAAAGCGGGCGCAGCAAGCGCGAAAAAAGCGGAAGCTGCGAAAGCGGCCGAAACAGCAGGCGAGTCTGCGGAATAATTTGTAAGGCTATTCGATGTTCAACAAGGTAATCCTGATCGGCAATCTGACACGGGACGTGGAACTCCGCTATCTTCCGAGCGGCCAGGCGCTTGCCAAATGCGGCATCGCCACCAACCGCCGTTTCAAAGATTCAAGCGGTATGCAGAAAGATGAAACGATGTTCATCGACTTCACGGTCTGGGGACGTTCAGCGGAAATTGCAAACCAATACCTGCACAAAGGCAGTCGCGTTCTGATCGAGGGACGCCTTACGTTGGAGCAGTGGACGGACCAGAACGGTCAGAAACGAAGCCGCCATTCGATCACGGTCGAAAACCTGAAAATGCTCGATCGCAAAGGTGAAAACGAAGCCTATGGCCAATCGTCGGCACAGACCGGATATGGTGAACAGACTTCGCAGGTTGGCCATGGACAGGCACCGCAGGGTTACACCCCCCCGCCGCAACAGCCGGCACAACAGTCCAAACCGGTTCAGGAATTGCCGGAAATCGACATCGATGAAGATGATATACCATTTTAATAAATTAAAAGACGAATAGAAAAAGGAACAGATCATGGCAGAAAGAAGAAAATACTCCAAACGCTACTGCAAATATTGTGAGGCGAAAGTCGAGTTTATCGACTACAAAGATATCAACAGCATCAAAGCATCCCTCTCCGAACGCTACAAAATCATGCCCCGTCGTCTGACAGGCAACTGCAAGCGACACCAGGAGATGGTCGAAAAAGCGATCAAACGTGCACGTGCCGCGGCACTTGTACCCTACATCGTTGATCACAAACGTGTTGTCCCGAATCCTTTCGAAGAGGTCAAATAACATACAGCCCGGTTAATTTCGGGCTGTTTTTCCCCCAATTCTCTATTTGATTTTCAAATCCTCATACCGATTCAACTATTTAATTTTTTTATCGAATAAACGATATTGACATAACCCAATTTCCAATATCCAGGAATCGTTATGTCTTTTTTGTCCAATCTCTCCATTCAGACGAGAACATTCATTCTCGTTGCACTCAGCATCATCATTGCACTGCTTCTGGGTGTCACATCCTATTTCGGTTTTCAGAAAATCCAGACCGCACTCGTCGAACTCGAACATGCCCATTCCATCGAACGCAACGCACTCGATATCAAAAGCGGTGTACAGAACTATCAGTTGAGCAGCAACGGTGTCTACATGGACAGGGCGCGTGCCAACCGAGCGATCGAAACGATCGAAGAGCGAATAGGAAAGATGAAAGCGGATCTCGATTTTCTGCAAAAATCCAACTCCAATGAGACGATCCAGCAGCATGTC
>NZ_JAOZPV010000024.1:0-19749 GCF_029932565.1 Hydrogenimonas sp. | reverse complement strand
GGATCTCGATTTTCTGCAAAAATCCAACTCCAATGAGACGATCCAGCAGCATGTCACCCACACGAAAAAGCATCTCAAGAGTTTCGAAAAAAATATGAAAAAAATCACCAAAAAATATGGTGCGTTGATCAAGTTCGCGAATGGCCTCCAAAAGAAGACCGAAATCGCCAACCAGGAGCTCCTGAAACTGATCCGCTTCAACCAGATGCTGGTTGCCGAAGAGTTCAACAAAGTCAATTTCAACAAGTTCGGATCGGCCAATCACCTCTACAAACTCTTCGCCCAGATGGATGCACATGGACGGCAGTTTATGCTCGATCGGGACGAAAAACATTTGAAAAAATTCGACAAACTCTTCAAGAAACTCTTCAAAAACCTCAAACGCAAACGCATCGGTGCCTCATCGATGGAAGAGAAGAAGATATACGACGAAGTCTATCGGGCTGTCGAATATTATGAAATGGCAATCAACCGATGGATACTTCTGTATAAACAGATCAGCGAAAAGTATATGCCCCAAACGCTGCAGGATCTTGCCGGGATCGAAACAGAAGCGGCACAGACCGCGAAACTTGAGACGGAAAAGATGAATGCCACCAAGTCACAGATCGAATCGCTGCTGATGGCCATCGGTCTGCTGACCATTCTCATCGTATCGCTTATCGGCTTTCTCGTTGCAAAATCGATCACCAGTGTTGTCGAGAGCCTTCGGAACGACATTGCGAAAATCATCGAAACGAAAGATTTCGGTCGGGAGATCCGTATACTTTCGAGTGACAGCATCGGTGAAGTCGCCAGATATTCCAACGAACTTATCAAAATGGTCAATGAACTTTTCGAATCCTCGGAAACGGCACAGCGTGAAGCGCAAGTGCGTGCGAAAGAGGCACAGGAGATGCTCAGAAAAAACCAGCTCAGTATCCCTCTGACGCGTATTTTGACCAAAGCACAGAACGAGAACACGAGCATCATCCAGAGCAGTATCGAAAACAATGTCGATTCGATCAACGAGATCAATATCATCAACGATGAGACACAGAGCGTCATCGGCATGATTCAGGAAGGAACCGGCAGACTTATCTCCGAACTCGAGACGATGTCGGAGATGAGTGAAGAGTCAAGTTCGCATATCAACGAACTCGACGGTCATATCGAAGATATCACCGGTGTCATCGAATTGATCAAAGAGATATCCGAACAGACCAACCTGCTGGCACTCAACGCCGCTATCGAAGCCGCGCGGGCCGGCGAACACGGACGCGGATTCGCCGTCGTCGCCGATGAAGTCCGGAAGCTTGCCGAGCGGACCCAGAAAGCGACATCGGAAGTCGAAGCCAATATCAATGTACTGCGTCAAAGTTCCGCTATCGTACTCGAAACGGGCAGACAGATCTCCGACAAGACGCACGAAACCGCACAACAGCTCGAAATTTTCAAAGGCGATCTCGACAAGCTAATCGACAATGTCGGCATCATTCGGGTACAAAATCTCAAAATCGCCCACACGCTCTATGCCAATCTTCTGAAACTCGACCATATGGCCTTCAAAATCAACGGCTATGCTTCGGTACTCGAAGGTGTTCCGGGCGAGTTTGTCGATGCCCACCACTGCCGCCTCGGAAAGTGGTACGAAGAGGGCGAGGGACGAAAACTCTTCGGTGCAACACCCTCCTATACGAAACTGGCAGAGCCCCATGCCCATGTGCACAATGCCGTCAAACTCGCGGTGGAGTGCACACGCAACGGAACGTGCGAAGAGCGTGTCGAAGAGATCGTCGCAGACTTCGAAGAGGCGGAAAGAGCGAGTGTCGAACTTTTCGAAATTCTGGATGAAATCATCGAAGAGGCCCAAAACGAAGGGATTCTGGAAAAAGTGTCATAACGCGCTGCAGCATTCTCTCGCGAATCTGTCAACCTCTTTGAGAAGTTTCGGTCTCCGGTCGCACCCCGCCATCGAGGCGATCGCCTCTTTCGCCTTTGCGGGATCGATGCCTCTCGACGTGACGAAAAGAGGACGCCGGCTCTCTCCCCGATAGAGGTCGTACCCATCCCGCAACTCTCTGAAACGCTTTTTCGCGACCCCGATGAGAACCGTTTTCCCGTTAAAATAGTCGTACAGATAGGAGCCGAGCCCCGGCTTGCTGTCGCCATCGAGAAAGACGTAGCCATCGATGATGAGGATATCCGGTTGCAACCCGTGCTCTTCGATGAGCCGAACGATGGGCGGCAGTTCGCGACGATAGAACGAGCCGGAAACATATGGGCTCAGAATAGGCGATACCGAACGATAACTCGCTGTCGCTGTGTCGTCACCGAACGATTCGAATACCGCGCCAGCCGCACAGGCTTGCCCGTTTTTGTAGCAGACATCGACCGCAAGAATCATGTTTTTTTGAAAAGAAGAACCTCTTTGTCCGCCTCATCGGCATAGATGGCCAGCGGAAACGTCTGGATCAGCTCGAGACCCTCACACATCGTCGCGATCGATTCCACGGCGTGATAATACTGTGTCACCGTATCCCGCTCCCGCATGTAACACCCATCTTCGCCTTTTTCGAAATAGTCGATGGCCGTTTCGAGGCGGTTGCCATCAAACTGCGAATCGAGCGCCAGACACCTCTCATCGTTCGAACGGATCAACGAGCCGGGTGCGATCTCTTCAAATCCGAACCGCGTATTGATATCGGCGACAAAGATGCCGCCGGGTACAAGTACGTCACGCACACATCCGAGAAACCCTCCGAGCTCACGATCGTCAAGATAGTTGAGAACATCGAAGATGGCTGTCGCCGCATCGAAAGTATCCCCGACTCTGCAAACATCGATGGCATCGGCATTCACCCCGGCCTCTCTGGCTCTCTCCACCATCTTCTCGCTCAGATCGACACCATAGGCCCGTTTCATCGCCAATCTCTCCTGTATCCGCAGAAGAAATTTCCCGCTCCCGCAGCCGACATCGATCAGCGATGCGGGTTCCCACTTTTCCAGAAGTGTGATATAGAAATCGTACAGCGAATCGGCCTCCTCCTCAAACCCGAGAAGCTCTTCGATTTTCGCGTAGAGTTCAAGACCCACGCACAACCTTTTCCATCTGCGTGTAGAGCTCCATGATCTCACTCTTTTTCGCGAGGAAACTGTGTTTGTTCGCGATCAGATGTGCACTCGACTCCATGATCGTCTCCGCCACTTTCAGACCGTTTTCCCGCATCGTTGTACCCGTTTCCACAATATCGACGATCGCATCGGCCAGCCCGACGAGCGGAGCGAGCTCGATGGAACCGTAGAGCTTGATCACCTCGACACCCATCGCTTTTTTACTGAAGTAGTTGCGGGTGATATTGACCATTTTGGACGCCACCTTCATCTGCGGTTTGCTCCAGTCGAGTTCGTCCTCGTTGCGTATACCGACGGCGACTTTGCATTTCCCGATGCCAAGATCCAGAAGACGGACGATATCGACCGCCTGCTCTTCTATGACATCCAGTCCCACAACTCCGATATCGGCCGCCTGATGGGCGACGTAGGTCGGGACATCCTGGTTTCGCACCAGCAGAAAGCGGAACTGCCCCATATCAAGAATCAGTTTGCGCGATTCGAATTTGAACGCATTACCGAAAATCGTTTCGAAAATCTCCAATGTCTCGTCGGCTATTCGTCCTTTGGGCAAAGCAACGGTCAACACACGCTATCCTTTATCATTTTTTTCATTCCTTTGAAGACGATCGTCTCATCGATCTCCGCACCCGGGAGTATATGGGCTACAACCGGAGCGTCTCCCCCTGTCACGACAATCCGTTTTTCCCGGGCGAACCGTTGGATCATCGTCTTGACGGACGCCAAAATCGCGAAACTGACAGCATCCTCCGTCTTCAGCGGCAATCGGTCCAGTTCGACATCCGAAACAAGTTCGACGGCGAGCTTTTCCGATACATCCCGATAGGCCGAGAGCCACGCCGAGAGGCCGGGCCAGATCCATCCGCCAAGGTGCCGTCCCTTCTCCATCACATCGACCGTTATGGCACTGCCCGCATCGACGACGACGCCATCTTCGATACCGAGACATGCAGCTTCCCGATCGATACCAAGCCCTTCGTAGTCCGTTTTCAGCCGATGCCTCTGCGAAATATCGATCCATCCCGGTGCTTCCCGGCCAATGCGTTCTCGTACGCTGTCGTTGACGCAGATGAAAAAGAGCTCACTCTCACGAAACAGAGCAATCCCCTCCTCATGCGAAAGATGCCGAACAGAAATGCCGTCGTAGACGTGCATCCTGCTGTTGCCGATGTCGCAGAGAATCATGCCGTTATGACGCGCCACCCTTCCGATTCGAGCAGCGTCCCGGCTTTCGAACAGAGCGGTGCATTTATGATGGCAACATTCTGCAATATTCGATAACCGTAACTGGCCTCGATTTTCGACTTGATCTCAAGCCACTCTCTCACCTCTTTTTGCAAGACGCGGCTTTTCCTTTCGACGACAAAAACCAGCGTATAGCGATTCTGCATATCGACGCCGTGATAGACTTCTATCCGTTTGCGACTCCCGATCGTCTTGAGCGAGAAGGGTTCGAAACGTTTGAAGAGATACCCTTTGGCCTGCAATGGCTCGAGCACCGTTTTCATCATTCGGCACCCTCTACCGTATCGGCGCTGTCATCCGGCTCCGTCATCTTTTTCAGCGCATTCCAGATATCGGAAAACCAGGACTCTTCCTCCTCATTACTCTCCTTCTGAAGACTGCGCTCTTCCGCTCCTTGCTTCTGTTCGGCTATCTCCATATCGCGACGCTCTTCCGATGTTTCGGTTTCGGACGCGGCTTCCGGAGTCTCCGGGGCACCAGGTTCCACATCTTCGGCATAGGCATGGAGTTTGAAGTAGGATTTGTCGTAATAGAGTGCATCCGGTGTCGTGAACAACCATTTGTCGATACGATCGGGCAGTTCGAACACGTTGTCGGTCGAAAGAATCTGATCGGTCGCGATGACATACCCTTCCCGCTCGATGATGTAGATGAACTCCCCATAGATTGCCCCGACAAAATGGGCAAACGGGAATTTGCGTGAATGGAGAATTTTCAGGTCGGTATCACAATGGTAGATCGTACCGTCTTTGGAAAGAATATAGATGGCATCGTCGACGAAAATAACATCACTGATCTCGAGGGATTGTGCATCCATCAGTTGCGGACTTACCGAAATGATACGATGAGGCGTTGCAGCGACCAGTCGGTTCCCGATCACGTCGAGAAAGATGATGTTGTTGAACTCTTCGCCCTTTCCGACAATAATCTCCCGCACCTTCTCTCCCGTCGTTTTATTCAGAATGACAAGCTTGCCGTCGAGTGTCGGTATCAGTACAAGTTTTTCGAGCATCATGGGGTTGGCGATGCGAATGTCGGCCGTTACCGCCGGATCGGAGACATATTTGGATACGATTTTGTTCTCTTTGTAATTGTAGATGCCGTAACTGTTTCCTTCGATCAGAAAGGCGATGGTGTCCGTATTCGGGATGAAAAGAGCACCCAGAAGCCGGCGCGGCAAATTGACGGATATGCTCTCTTTCGTCACGATGTTGTAGATGATATTGGGTTTGCAGTCGCCTGCTGCCGCTACAAGCTCACCGCTCTTCGCGATATAGCGGTACCCTTCCGGAAGATGATAGGTCTGGAGCCCCTCTTCCGTGATCACCTGCCCATTCTCGAGTGTCGCAGCTTCGTAACCGACTTCAACGATCTGAGAAGGAAGATCCCCGTCATAATTGACCGCGCCTTTCACCTCCTGGGGTTCGAAATAGTTTTTTTCGCTGCATCCGGCATTGAAAAGTACAAAGAAAACCAGCAGAAATGCTGTGACCGAAAGACGGATCATTTGGTCCCTTTATCCGTTACAACCCCATAATGGACCAGCATCTTCGCAACCGGTCCGAGAGGCGAGTTTTCCGGAATCATCGCAAGACGCTCCTTCGCCTCTTTGACCTTCCCGTCCCGCATCAGCAGATACGCTTCGTCGAAGAGAGCGAACTCTTTCAGCAGTGCACCGCTCTTCATTCGGTAGTTTTTCAGATCACCGGATCGTCTCTCCAGCGCACCAAGATGATACGAAGCCAGATCGGATACCAGCGGATCGCTGTTCGACTGAAGCGTTTTCAGCGCTGCTTCGTCCTCCTCGCTGATCGCCCTTTGAACGGCAAGAAGATCGGCAAGAGCGGGATTCTCCTGCTTTAGAATTTTCATCGCGTTTTCGTCAGCCGGATTGGCTCTCAGTTTCAGAAAGGCTTCATTGGCTTTCAAAAGTCTCTGTTCTTTCAGATAGCCCATCACACCATATCCGATACCCCCAAACACAAGGATGGCAGCCAATGCCAGAATCATAACTTTGTTGCGTTTGTAGAAACGTTCCGCTTTGATCAGTCCGGCGAGAAGTTTTTCATCCTGTGTCAACTCCTCCTTCGCGAATTCCACCTGTTCTTTGATACTCACAGCTACTCCAATTTAAAAAGTCATTCGAACCCATCTCAAAAATACCTGTGGTCGGGAACGGGTATTTTCGAGACGGGTTCTACATCCCGATGCCGCAGGGTGCGTAACATCGGATTAAAATTTAGTGTGATATCATATCAAAATTAAAGTTAAAAGATGAAGGAAGTCCAAACATGAAATTCGACGATGCGATGCTGCAGCGGCTTGAAAAACTTTCTATGTTGAAAATTGAAGAGAACAGACGGACAGAAATGATTGAAGAACTCGAAAAAATCGTCGGTTTTGTAGAAGTTCTTGGTGAACTCGACACCGAAGGGCTCGATCCATCTTTCAGTACACTCGAAGGCGGAACACCGATGCGGGAAGACACTCCGGACGAGAATTCCGAAATCCGTGAAATCATACTTCACAACGCACCCAAAGAGAAAGACGACTATTTTGTCGTACCGAACATCATCGAATAGACGATGAAAATCTACGGCATCAAAAACTGTGACACATTTCGTAAAGCGGTAAAATTTTTCACATCCCATAACATCAATCATGAAACGGTCGATTTTAGAGAGACACCCGTTGGGTGTGACACGATCGACCGTTGGCTGAATCATCTCCCTGTCGACACCCTTTTCAACACACGCGGTACGACATACCGCACTCTGAAACTGAAGGAGATGGGGCTGGACGAATCGGGCAAGCGTACATGGCTCTGCAAGGAGAATATGCTGATCAAACGCCCGGTTGTCGAAACGGACGACGGTGATGTGATCGTGGGATACAACGAAACCCTTTACAAGGAACGATTTTTATGAGCAGTGTTGCACTCGATATACGAAAACTTTTGAAGAACGTCGTTGCCTACAAGGCGAGTGATCTCCACCTGGTCAGCCGCAGTGAACCCCAAATCCGTATCGACGGCCGTCTCGTACCGCTGAACCTGCCGCAACTGGATGGTGAGGCGATCGAAGAGATGTGCTATTCGATCATCACTGAAAAACAGAAAAAAGCGTTTGAAGAGCACAAAGAACTCGACTTCGCGATCCAGATTCCGGAAGTCGGACGTTTCCGTGCCAATTTTTACCGGACGATGGGCGATGTCGCCGGCGCATTCCGTGTCATTCCGACCCACATCCCGAGTATCGACGACCTCGAAGCGCCGCAGATTTACAAAAAACTGATCCAGCGGGAAAAAGGTCTGATTCTTGTAACCGGTCCGACCGGTAGCGGTAAATCGACGACACTGGCGGCGATGCTCAACGAGATCAACATGACGGAGCGCAAGCACATCATCACGATCGAAGACCCGATCGAATTCGTTCACGAAAACAACCAGTCGCTCTTTTCCCATAGAAACATCGGAACCGATACCGACTCGTTCGCCGCAGCTCTCAAATATGCTCTGCGCGAAGACCCCGATGTCATCCTGATCGGTGAGATGCGGGACAAAGAGACGATCGCAGCGGCCCTGACGGCGGCGGAAACCGGCCACCTGGTATTCGGTACACTCCACACCAACTCGGCAGCCCAGACGGTCAACCGTATCATCGACGTCTTCAGCGGCGACGAACAGCCGCAGGTACGGGCACAGCTCTCGACCTCGCTGGTCTCCGTCATCTCCCAGGCACTGCTGCCCAAAATCGGCGGCGGACGTATTGCCGTCCCGGAGATCCTGATTACCAATCCGGCGATCGCCAACCTGATCCGTGAAGACAAAGTACACCAGATCTACAGCCAGATGCAGCTTGGACAGGGGGAAAGCGGCATGCAGACCCAGACACAGGTCATGGTCAAACTCGTCAAAGGGCACATTATCGAAAAATCGGAAGCGGTACGTTTCTCCACCCGACCTGACGAACTCCTAAAAGCTCTTCAGCACGTTTAAAAACTTCTTTTTTCCGCTTCACACCTCTTGAAAAAAGAGTTGTGAAGCAATTTTTTTTCTCTCTCACATAATTTATGGTATTATTGCGCCAAATTTTCTGACCGATGGCAGCGCAGAATGCCTGAGTTCAGTTTTCAAGGACAGATGCAATGAGTACGTGGAGCCCATCGAGCTGGAGAGATTTTCCGATCAAACAGCAGCCGAGCTACAAAGATCCTGAAACGGTAAAACGTATCGAGCAGGAGCTGGAAAAGTTTCCGCCGCTTATTTTCGCGGAAGAGGCGCGCAGTCTTCAGGACAAACTCGCCGATGTAACGGATGGCAGAGCATTCCTTCTGCAAGGCGGAGATTGTGCGGAAAGTTTCAACGCATTCAATGCCGAAACGATAAAAAACCTCTTCAAAGTTTTGATGCAGATGGCCGTCGTCATGACCTACTCCAGCGGAAAGCCCGTGGTGAAAGTCGGGCGCATCGCCGGCCAGTTCGCCAAACCGCGCAGTTCGGATGTCGAAGCGAAAGGCGATGTTGAACTGCCAAGCTATCGCGGCGATATCGTCAATGATGCCGATTTCGTTCCGGAAGCGCGTGAACCGAAACCCGAAAAACTCATCAAAGCATACTATCAGTCCGCTTCTACGCTCAACCTGCTTCGTGCCTTTGCACGCGGCGGAATGGCCGATCTGACCAAAGTGCATACATGGAATCTCGATTTCGTCAAAGGCAAAGCCCTCGGACAGCGGTACGAAGAGCTTGCGGAAAAGATCACCCAGGCGATGGAATTCATCAAAGCGTGCGGTATCACACCGGAAAACACCCCGCAGCTGCATGAAACCGTTCTCTATACATCCCATGAAGCCCTGTTGCTCAATTACGAAGAGGCATTGACCCGCATCGATTCGCTGACAGGCGACTGGTACGACTGCTCCGCGCATATGCTCTGGATCGGGGACAGAACACGTGATCTCGATGGTGCCCATGTTGAGTTCTTCCGAGGTATCAAAAATCCTGTCGGTGTCAAGGTGGGACCGAGTATGAAAGAGGATGAACTGATCCGATTGATCGACAAGCTCAATCCCGACAACATTCCCGGACGCCTGACTCTCATCGTGCGGATGGGGGCCGACAAAGTCGAAGAACTTTTCCCGCCACTGCTTCGACGAGTGAGGGCGGAAGGCAAACATGTGGTCTGGAGCTGCGATCCGATGCACGGCAATACGATCAAGACCGAAAGCGGATACAAAACCCGCGAATTCCACAATATCTTGTCTGAAGTCAAGAAATTTTTCCAAATCCATAAAGCGGAAGGCACCGTTGCAGGCGGACTCCATCTTGAGATGACCGGCGAAGATGTCACGGAGTGTACGGGAAGCCAAAGCTGCAATATTACTGTCGACGCTCTGAGCGACCGCTACCATACCCAATGTGACCCGAGACTGAATGCCAACCAGGCGCTCGAAATGGCCTTCATGGTCTCCGAATTTTTCCGGGATCTCCACAAGTAACCACCATTGCCATCCACCTCCGCAGCCTCATGGGTGCGGAAGTGGCACCGGGCGGCAAGAAAATGTAATTTTTCCAGCCGTTTTTTCCGATATTGATAACGAAGACTATTTTGTATTTCAGCAAATTTTACCTATAATTGGCAAGTTATGAAGAGGGGAATTGCATGCCATCAAGAGAGAATATTACGCAGGTCATCAAAAAGAGTTGCGAAGAGATAGACAAATCGATTTCTGAAAAACAGGAAAGCGGTGCCGAGGCAACGGAAGTGATCCGCGACGTTATCAATACCTTTTTCGATGAATTGAAAAAATCGGGGTTTTCGATGGACCTCGACGAATTCATTACTACGAAAATGGAGAAAAAGTCGAAGCAGTGTCTCGATATTGCACACAAAAGCATCGATACGTTCAAACAGACGAATTCCAATCTTCAGGGCATCACGGAAGCCCACACGATCGAGATCGAACGGATCGCCGAAGAGACGAATGAAATCGATGTCCAGACTTTCAAAAACCGTTTCGATACATTTCAACGTGACCTTCTCGAAGAGCTGCAAAATGCCAACGACATCATCAAATCGCTTGAAAACGAGATCGAAGAGCTGCAGAAGCAGTCCAATATCGATCCGCTGACCAAACTCTTCAACCGCAAAGCACTGGAAATCGATGGAGTTGAAATGCTCAAACACTCCGATGACCGGAATCTCAATCTTGTCGCCCTGATGATCGATGCGGACGATTTCAAGAAGGTCAACGATACCTTCGGCCATGTCGCCGGCGACAAGGTACTCATCCTCCTCGCGAAACTCTTCAAATCTTCGATCCGCGAATATGACCGGGCCTACCGTTACGGCGGTGAAGAGTTCCTCATCATCTTCAACCGTGCAAACAGAGAAGAGGCGAAAAACGTCGCCGAACGCATCATGAAAGCGGTACGAAACAACAAACTGATCTACAAGAACCAGGTCATCCGCATCACACTGAGTATGGGGCTGACTGAACACCAGAAAGGCGACACACTCGAAAGTATGATCGAGCGTGCCGATGCCGCCGTCTACCAGGCGAAACAGGAGGGGAAAGACAGGTTGGTGGTACGCTGAGATGGAAATGAACTGGTTTGATATTGTCACCGGTTCCCTGATCCTGATCATCGGGATCAAAGGAATTTTCAATGGCCTTGTCAAAGAACTGAGCGGCCTGATCGGCATTATCGCAGGCGTCTGGATCGCTTCGGTTTTTGCAAAAGATTTCGGAAAATGGTTGGGAGACCATCTTATCGACATCGATTCCGTCTCTGCCCTCAACATGATCGGTTTTCTGGCTCTTTTGACACTGATCTGGCTTGGGTTCATCGTGCTGGGCGTCGTCCTGGCGAAACTGCTCTCGATTTCGGGTCTCGGTGCTGTCGACAGAGTGCTTGGCTTTCTTTTCGCTTCGGCCAAAGTCTTCATCATACTCGCCGTCATTATCTTCGCGCTCTCCAATATCGACGTAATCAGAAAAAACACCGAATCTTATACAAAAACCAGTTTTCTCTATCCCTACTTTCTGAAGGCAGGTGAAACGATTATCCATATCGACCCGGAAGGTGTGGTCAAAAAGACGGAAATAATCAAGAAAGAGGCGGAAACCTTTATCAAAAAAAGTGCGAAGCAGCTTGGGTCGGACAAGAACACGACAAAAGGTTCGGAATGATACAGGAGAATACGGTGACTACGGCTCCACTCATCTCCTATGAGACACTGCTTGCACAGTTCAAACAGCTGCTTCGTTCCAGCAATCTGAAATTCACCAAACAGCGGGAAGTGATTCTCTCCACGCTCTACTCCCATACCGGCCACTTTACGCCCGAAGAGCTCTACCAGTTGATCAAACAGGACTTTCCGGAGCTCAACACCGGTATCGCAACCGTCTACAGAACACTTTCATTGCTGGAAAGTGCGGGAATCGTCACATCCATCTCCTTCGGTACCCAGGGAAAAAAATATGAGCTCGGCGTCAAGGCGCATCATGACCATATTATTTGTACAAAATGTGGTAAAATTCTGGAATTTTTCGATGAAGCCATCGAAAAGAGACAGGCTCGGATCGCCAAAGATTTCGGTTTCATCATGGAAGATCATTCGCTGAAAATATTCGGTATCTGCCCCGAATGTCAGAAAAAAAAGAGCTAAACGTTACACAGAACAAGAATTTCAGAAAAAGGAAACAGGCCATTGCTATTTGACAACCAGTATCAGCTGCAACGAATTGAAAAAGCTGAAAAATTGCGTGAAATGGGCATCAACCCCTATCAGAACCGTGCCATCAAAGAGTGTACGAACCGGGAGTTTCTCGACAAATATGCCTACCTCAAGGAGAGCGAAGAGAAAGAGGCGCTGGACGAAAGCTGTACCGTAACCGGCCGCATCAAATTTCTGCGTCTGATGGGCAAGGCGGCATTCGCGAAAATCGAAGATGAAAGCGGTATTCTGCAAATCTATTTCAGCCGTGACGACTTGGGAGACGAGTGGTTCAAAACAGCCAAAAAAATGATCGAGGTGGGCGATATTGTCGCGGCCACCGGTTATCCTTTCATTACACGAACCGGCGAACTGACGATGCATGTCAAACGCCTCGAACTCGTAACCAAAGCGATAACCCCGTTACCGGAGAAATTTCACGGCCTTCAGGATATCGAGCTCCGGTACCGTCAGCGCTACCTTGACATGATCATGAATCCGGAAGTCAAACAGACATTCCTGATGCGATCGAAAATCGTCAGTATCATCCGCCGATTTTTCGAGGAGCACGGCTTTCTCGAAGTGGAAACGCCGATGATGCATCCCATTCCGGGCGGTGCCAACGCACGCCCGTTTGTCACCCATCACAATGCGCTCGGCGTCGACCGCTATCTGCGCATCGCACCCGAACTCTATCTCAAACGGCTTATCGTCGGAGGATTCGAAGCGGTTTTCGAAATCAACAGAAATTTCCGCAACGAAGGGATGGATGCGACCCACAATCCCGAATTCACGATGATCGAATTCTACTGGGCTTACCACCGCTACGAAGATTTGATGGAGCTGACCGAAAAACTTTTCGAGTATCTTTTCAAAGAGCTTGGCCTGCCGAAAAAACTGCCCTACGGCGACTACGAGATCGATTTCTCCACACCGTTCAAACGGATTGCCTACAAAGAGGCGCTCGTACAGATCGGCGGGGTTCCGGAAGAGATCCTCGACGATGTGGAAGCGATGCGCAGATATTTGAAACAGCATGGTATCGACGTGGAAGAGCATCTGACAAAAGGACAGCTGTGGGGCGAACTTTTCGATGCCTTCGTCGAAGACAAGCTGATCAACCCGACATTTGTCACCCACTTCCCGATCGACATCAGCCCTCTTGCGCGCCGGAGTGACGACAATCCGGAGATCGCCGACCGGTTCGAACTCTTCATCGCCGGCAAGGAGATCTCCAACGGATTCAGCGAACTCAACGATCCGCTCGACCAGTACGAACGTTTCAAGGCGCAGGCGGCACAGAAAGAGTCCGACGACGAAGCGATGCACATGGACGAGGATTATGTCAAAGCGCTCGGTTACGGCATGCCGCCGACAGCGGGCGAAGGAATCGGCATCGACCGGCTTGTCATGCTTCTGACCAATCAGCATACGATCCGCGATGTCATCCTCTTCCCGGCGATGCGTCCCCTCAAATCCCAGGCCGACCACCCGGACGGGAGTGAAAAGAGTGATGAGAAAACAGAAAAAGAGGAAGAGAAATGACCATTTTGCAGCAAAACGATTCGATCGTCTACGATATCATCGAAAAAGAGCTTGAAAGACAGACCGATCATCTCGAAATGATCGCAAGTGAAAACTTCACCTTCCCGGAAGTGATGGAAGCCCAGGGCAGCGTCTTCACGAACAAATATGCGGAAGGCTACCCCTACAAACGTTATTACGGCGGCTGCGAATATGCCGATGCCATCGAACAGCTCGCCATCGATCGTGCCAAACTCCTCTTCGGGTGCGAATATGCCAATGTCCAGCCCCACTCCGGCAGCCAGGCCAATGGCGGCGTCTACGCGGCACTTCTCAAAGCGGGCGACAAGATCCTCGGTATGGATCTCAGCCACGGCGGCCACCTGACACACGGTGCGAAAGTGAGTTTTTCTGGCAAAAACTACCAGAGTTTTACCTATGGCGTTGAGCTCGACGGCCGTATCGATTACGACCGTGTCGCCGATATCGCGCAGATCGTCAAACCGAAACTGATCATCTGCGGCGCCAGCGCCTATGCTCGGGAAATCGACTTCGCGAAGTTCCGTGAAATCGCAGACAGCGTCGGAGCTCTCCTGATGGCCGACGTCGCACACATCGCAGGACTCGTCGTCGCCGGCGAGCATCCCCACCCGTTCCCCTACTGCGACGTCGTCACCTCGACGACCCATAAAACGCTTCGCGGCCCGCGGGGCGGCCTCATCCTGACGAACGACGAAGATCTGGCCAAAAAGATCAACAGTGCCATCTTTCCCGGCATTCAGGGCGGCCCGCTCGTTCACGTCATCGCCGCCAAAGCGGTCGGCTTCGGCAAGAATCTCAGCGAAGAGTGGAATCTCTACGCACGCCAGGTCAAAGCCAATGCCAAAATCCTTGCCGATATTTTGATGGCTCGGGGGTATGACGTAGTCAGCGGCGGCACCGACAACCACCTCGTTCTCGTTTCATTCCTGAACAAAGGATTCAGCGGGAAAGATGCCGACGCGGCACTCGGTCGGGCCGGCATCACCGTCAACAAAAACACGGTCCCCGGTGAAACACGAAGCCCTTTTGTTACCAGCGGCATCCGAATCGGTTCCCCGGCATTGACGGCACGCGGCATGAAAGAGGCGGAGTTCGAAACCATCGCCAACGCCATCTGTGATGTCCTCGACGACATCGAAAACGAGCAGAAGCAGGCAAAAATCAAAGAGGATATGACAGCGCTGGCCCGACGCTTCGTCATCTACGACCGCCCGACATATTAAGGAGAGAGATGTACAACGTCGATACGCAGCTCATCAAATTCGTCACGGATCATTATTATATTCAACGTTCCAATATTGTCAGCAAAATCAATTACAATGGACGGATTTTCTATAACAAATACGAGCGTATCGACGAACCTCTCACGCGGATGGTCATGAACAGACATGCCGACGGTGACATTGTCGTCGCACACGACCTGATCAACCGGATGGACAAAGTCGAAAACATCGTGTTCGATTACAACGGAAGAAATCCGGAACGGTTCTGGCATCGGGCACAGCTGCTCCTTCGCGAAGAGGGGTTCATCAACTTTACGGCTTACGAGACAAAAACACCGGGACACCTGCATCTCTATGTGCACAAGGGCCATACGACACTGCCGGAAGCCTACCAGCTCGGCCGCCTGCTCTCGACCAAGCTCGCCACCAAACTCCCGAGAGAGTGGCGAATGTTTCCGACAGCCGACCTGCCAAGAGAGTATAATATACTGGTACTCCCCTATAAACTCTATGCCAAAGAGCGGGGTGCATCCTGGTCCAAGCATATGTAACGTGCAATCGAAGGAGAAAATATGGAAGAAAACAACAACGAACTCGACAACCTGATCATCCAGTCGGATAAACCTTCGGGATTGAAAAAACTGCTGTTGGCAGCGGCGATTCTGCTTCTCGTGTTGATCATTATCATTCTCGTGACAAAAAGTTTGATCCAAACGGATGAAAAACCGCAATCTTCCATCATCCTGCCGCCGGAACCGGCGATGCAGACCAAAACGGAAACCAAAGAGCCGCTTTTCGAAGAGGTCCCCATCGAAGAGGAGAAGGAGAGTGGGCAGAAGGTCGACCAGGTTATCGAAAAGGTGAAAAACCAGCAGGCGGAAACGGCTGCTGAACCGAAACCGGCAGAGACGCCTGCAGAACCGAAAGAGCCCGTAGTCAAAAAGAGCCCGGCGCCGGCACCTGCTCCGCAAAAACCGAAAAGCGCACCGAAAACGGTCGCAACGGGAAATTATTTTATTCAGGTCGGTGCATTTTTCCGCTATCCACCTGACAAAAAATTCCTGAAGTCGATTGAAAAAGAGGGATTGCACTATGTCATTGCCGAAGGAACGAAAAGCGGCACACCGTACAAAAAAGTGATGGTGGGTCCCTACCCGAGCAGAGCCGCTGCAAAAAAAGATCTCGATCGCGTCAAACGGCGCATCAACCAAAACGCATATATCACGAAAAAGTGACACGATGGTTTTCGTTACAAAAATCCTTTTCGATCAGTTCGCACCGCCGGCACTCTATGCGAAGGTGCGCGATCACTTCGAAAACGATGTCACGATGCTTTTTGAGAGCGTCGGCGGGAGTGATGAAGGAAACTGGAGCTTCATTTTCGTCGGCGCCAAAGAGCGTCTGATCTACAAGGAGAACCAGACCACCTATATCGACGAACTCGGCAACACCCATACACCCGACAGTGATCCGTTTGCATTTTTGAAGTCCTATTATGCCAACGTCGATCAGGAAGCCTACAAAGCGAAACGTCTCGAAACGGGGCTCGGTTTCCTGGACGGTTTTATCGGATACATCGGCTACGATATGGTCAAAGTTTTCGAACCGGTTCTGCAACCCTGGATGGACGCCCTCGAAGACCGCGACCACATCCCCGATCTCGACATGATCCGGCCGCGTCTCGTTCTCGCTTTTTCACACAAGACGAGCGAACTGAGCCTTATTACATCCGATGAAGCGACCTACGAAACGTTCGACGCGCTGATCGACCTCATCGAGTCGCCCTACGAATACATGACGATGAAGCCGATCGAGCGGAGCGAAGGGGGTGAATTCGCGTTCGACGAAGCCCGTTTCCACAAAATGGTGAACGATTCGAAAGAGATGATCCGAAGCGGCGACGTCTTTCAGATACTGATGTCGAACCGCTATGCGGAAAAAGCGAAAGTCGACCCTTTCAGCTTCTACCGTATCCTGCGCTCCAAAAACCCCTCCCCCTACCTCTTCCTGCTCGAATTCGAAGATTTCTCGATCGCGGGAAGCTCGCCGGAGGTGATGGTGCGTCTGACCGACGGCAATATACTGCTGCGTCCCATCGCCGGCACCCGCCGCCGCGGCCGTACGCTCGACGACGACAAGCGGATGGAAGAGGAGATGCTGAACGATCCAAAAGAGTGTGCTGAACACATCATGCTGGTCGATCTGGGCCGCAACGACGTGGGGCGTGTCGCGAAAGCGGGCACCGTCAAAGTCACTGCATTGATGCGCGTGGAACGTTATAGCCACGTCATGCACATGGTCAGCGACGTCGAAGCAAAAATCGACGACGGCAAGGACATGTTCGACCTCTTCGCCGCTACCTTCACCGCCGGCACGATGACAGGCGCTCCGAAAATCCGTGCGATGGAACTGATTGCAGAATTCGAAGGAATCAAACGGGGATTCTACAGCGGAAGCGTCGGCTACTTCGGCTTCGACGGCAATATGGACAGCTCCATCACCATCCGGACCGCTCTCGTAAAACCGGATGAAATCGTCCTGCAGGCAGGCGCCGGCGTCGTCGCCGACTCCAAACCGGAGCTGGAGTACCTGGAAGTCAAAAACAAGCTTGCGGCGCTGCGGAGCACGCTGGACGATCTCCGGTCATCCGGCTGACAGCGCCGTGTTTCGCTCGGTTTTTTCAAATGAAAGCGGCAAAGCCGCATCCTCAATTTTTCACTTTTATTTTTTAACTTTTCACTAAAAAAACGGAGTCTCCATGAAAGAGCTTTTCGCCGTCTTCGGCAATCCCGTCCACCACTCCAAATCGCCCCTGATGCACAATCTCGCTTTCCAGACACTGGGCTATGAAGGCTGCTACACGCGGTGGCTGCTGGAGAATGGTGAAGAACTGCGGGAAACCTTCTTTGCCCTCGGTTTCAAGGGGATCAACATCACCGTCCCCCACAAGGAGCACGCTTTCGAAGCGGCCGATATCGTGGAGGATTTCGCCGCCGAAGTACGCGCCGTCAACACTCTCGTTCTCAAAAACGGAAACCTCTACGGGTATAACACCGACGCCCCCGGATTCTACCGCGCCCTGACCCAGCTGGGAGAGGTGAAAACGGCGCTGATCATGGGAGCCGGCGGCACGGCACGCGCTCTTTCACTCTTTTTGCGCGGCAAAGGAATCGACATCGAAGTGGTCAATCGCTCGGCCGGCCGGCTGGAGTGGTTCGAAAAAGAGGGATTTGTCTGCCACACATGGGAGGGGTTCGAAGCCAAAAGGCACGACGCCGTCATCAACACCACCTCCGCCGGCCTCACCGACGACGCCCTGCCAATGCCCAAAGAGCTGCTCGATAAAGCCATGGGACAGGCCAGTTACGCCGTCGACGTCATCTACGGCAAAGAGACACCTTTTCTCAAAGAGGCGAAAAAGCTCGGCCTGCCCCACTTCGACGGATCGGAAATGCTTCTGCAGCAGGGGATCATCGCCTTCGACTACTTCACCGATCACTGCTTTGATCTTGAAACCATCGAAAAAGCCATGCGCCCCTTTTCCCATCTCTGATATTCGATTGTAACCTTTTACACCACCTCGAATTCCTGGCATCCGGATTATGATTGCTGCACAATGAGTACACGATAATACATTACTATTCCGATTATCCAAAAATACCGACTTTTATGCAACTTTTAATATTAACTGTTTTTAATATTTGCCGATTTTTTTTGGGTACGTCAATAACGTAAAAATATGGGAGAATCATCGATGCAGATAAGAGACTATATCGTCAATGTAAGAACGGGGAAAAAACTCATCAGACCCAAGCCGATCGACGAAAAATTCCATATTCAGAGAGGGATAATGATCACAGAATGTGATCCCAAAGGGATCATAACCTATGCCAACAAGAAATTCGTGGAGTTGGCCGGCTATGACAAAGAGGAGATTATCGGATCGCCCTATTCTCTCACATGTCATCCCGATACGACCACGGAAATGCTGCAAACAATATGGGAAAACATCAAAGCCGGCCGCGGCTGGAGCGGCTATCTGAAAAAGTTACGGAAGGATGGACGCTACTGCTGGGTCGAGCTCGTTATCCGCCCCAAAGTCGATCAAAACGGAACACTGCTCGGCTTTACCGCCATTCGAAAGTCCCTGCCCCTGAAAATCGTCCGAGATATCGAATCGAACATGAGGCCAAAGAAGTGTCGCTTTACACCTTCACACGGTCCTGAAGTGCTCTGGTGAGCGAAAGCATATCGATGTTTTCCAGGCTCACACCCGTCGGAACACCCTGGGCGATCTTCGTGAAAACCAGATCGTAATCTTTGAGCTTTTCTTCGATGAAGAGGATCATCGCATCGGTGGCGATACTGGGTGTAAAGGCGAAAATCACCTCTTCCACCCCCTCTTCCACCCGATCGATCAGCTTGCCGCTGTCCAGATGCTCCACCGATTCGATGACGAAATAGGTGCCATCGTAATCTCCGCCGCTTTCGATCTGCAGGATATCCTTCGCATGCTCGACGACACAGAGTTTGGTGTGGTCGCGGGTCATGTCCGCACAGACGGGACACAGCTCGTCCTCGCTCATCGCCCCGCACCGCTCGCACCGCTGCACGTTCTGCACCGCTTTCTCGATCGCATGGGCGATTTTCATGGCGGCGAAGTGGTCCTCCATGACAATATGGTATGCCATCCGCTGCGCCGACTTCTTCCCGATGGAAGGCAGCGCCTCCAACGCGTCGACCAGGTTTTCATAACTCTCTATCTTGTGTTTCATACCCGCGATTTTACCCTAAAAACAGACGGTTTTCCATAAGTTAAAATAGCCTCACTTTTTAAAACAGGCACGCTCCAGATAGATGATCGCCTCCCTGAATGGAAA